>CBJNFW010000296.1:0-10564 GCA_966435935.1 uncultured Nocardia sp. | reverse complement strand
CCCACCGCCCCGGGCATCCAGGGCACCAACCCCAGACACCTACAACCTTAGGGACCACACCATGACCGACGCCGTAACCGGCGCCCTGCTCGAGGCCGTCGCGAAGGGCCTGCGCACGATCGAGCTGGGCCAGCCGCTGTTCACCGGAATGCCGTGCTCGCCCAATCACCCCGGTTTCCGGATGACGCTGGCCCGCCGACACGGCGACATGATGCGCCCCGACGGCGGCTCGGCGAGCAACGAGGTGATCATCACCGGCGGACACGTCGGCACCCATATCGACTCGCTCTCGCACGTGAGCCACAACGGGAAGCTGCACGGCGGCATCGACGCCGAAACCGCCCAGCGCGGCGGCAAGTTCAGCGAGCACGGCACCGAGAAGATCCCGCCGATGATCACCCGCGGCGTCCTGCTGGACGTCGCCGCGGTCAAGGGCGTGGACACCCTCGAACCCGGTTACGGGGTGACCGAGGCCGATCTGCTCGCCGCCGCCGAACGTTCCGGAGTGCGGCCCGAGGCCGGTGACGTCGCCCTGGTGCGAACCGGCTGGGCACGCAACTTCGACGACGCCACAACGTATCTGGGCCACGACACCGGCGTTCCGGGGCTCACCGTGGATGCCGCGTCGTGGCTGGCCGCCCGCGGCGTCGTCGCCACCGGCGCGGACACCACCGCCTACGAACAGATCCCCGCCGGAGCCGGGCACCGGGAACTGCCCGTGCATCGAGTTCTCTTGGTGGAGAACGGAATCTACATCATGGAACATCTGAATCTGGAGCAGGTCGCCGCCGAGGGGCGGGCCGAATTCCTGTTCGTGGTGGCCCCGCTGCGGATCATCGGCGGCACCGGTTCGCCGATCCGGCCGGTCGCGGTGGTGGGCGCGTGACCCCGACTCCCGCACAGCAACTCGGCGCGCTCGCCGCCCGGGTGCACACCGACGGTCTGGCCGAGGATCTGCGGACCGACCTGGCCGGACGCGTCCTGGATCTGCTCGGAAACTGTCTGGCCGCACTCGGCGAGAAACCGGCCGAGGTCGTCCGCGCGGTGGTCGCCGACTGGGGTGGGCGTCCGGCGGCGACCGCGCTCGGCATCGAGGGCACGCTGCCCGCCCCGTCGGCCGCGCTGGTGAACGGAACCCTCGCGCACAGCCTGGATTTCGATGACACTCACCTACCGTCGGTGCTGCACCCCTCCTCGGCGGTGATTCCGGCCGCGCTCGCCGTGGCCGAGCGCACCGGCGCGAGCGGACCGGCGTTCCTCGATGCCGCGACCGTCGGCATCGAGGTCACCTGCCGGCTCGGCATGGCCGGATACGACGAAGAGAACGCCAATTCGGTGTTCTTCGACCGCGGCCAGCACGCCACCGCGATCTGCGGGGCGGTCGGGGCCGCGGTCGCCGCGGGCATGCTGCTGGGCCTGAGCGCGGAGGAGCTGACCTCGGCCATCGGTATCGCCTGCAGTATGGGTTCGGGTGTGATCGAGGCGAATCGCACCGGCGGCACCGTCAAACGCGTGCACTGCGGATGGGCCGCGCACGCCGGCGTGGTCGCGGCTCAGATGGCCCAGCACGGGCTCACCGGGCCACCCACGGTGCTGGAGGGACGATTCGGATTCCTGCGCGCGTTCTGCGGCGACCGGTTCGACATCGACCAGGTCACCCGCGGTCTCGGCGAGCACTGGGAAACTCCCGGAATCTTCTTCAAGCCCTACCCCTGCAACCACTTCACCCATGCGGGCGTGGACGCCGCGCTGCGGCTGCGCCGCGCGGGCATCGATCCGGCGCGGATCACCGAGCTGACTCTCGGTGTGCCCGAACCGGTTCTGCGCACGATCGGCGAGCCGATCGAGGAGAAGCGCCGTCCGCGTTCGGGGTACCACGGCGCGTTCAGCGGTCCGTACACCGTCGCGGCGGCTCTGCTCGGCGGCGGCGGACTCGGGGTATTCCACGAGGATTTCACCGACAGCGCCGTGCGGGACCCCGCGCGTTCGGCGCTCGCGGACAAGGTGAACGTCGTCGCCGACGCGGAATGCACGCGGATCTTCCCGCGCCAGTTCCCGGCCGTGCTCACCGTCCGCTTGGACGACGGAACCACTCGCACCGAACGGATTTCGCAGAATCGGGGTGGCCCGGAGAATCCGTTGTCGGCCGAGGAGCTCACGCTCAAATTCACCTCGAACGCGACGCGCGCGCTTGCGGCGGAGGCGGCCGGGCGGCTCGCCGAGGCGGTCTGGCGGCTGCCCTCGGGCGGCGCGGTGAGCGACATCTTCCAGAACGTTCCTATCAGCGGAACATAACCCGCGCAATTTCCCGAATTCATCGGTTAGTTACGCGAAAACGCTGTGCCGAAACAACTCGTGACGCATAGTTTCAGCACCCTTTATTCAATATGTTCCGCCAAGCGGAACGGTGGACAATGAGGTAACCACCATGCGCCAACATTTCCGCTGGGCCACGGTCGCGATGATCGTCGTCCTGGTCATCATCAATTACATCGACCGCAGTGCGGTTTCGTATGCGGTGAAACCGCTCGAGGCCGAATTCGGCATCGACTCCGCCGATTACGGCGTCATCAGTTCCGCGTTCTCCATCGGGTACATGGTGTTCGCATTCCTCGCCGGTCCACTGGTCGACAGATTCGGCCCACGCCGAATTCTGTTGGTGGGCATGGTCTTCTGGTCGGTCGCCACCGCGATCACGCCGATCTCCGGCGGTTTCACCGGTCTGCTGCTGATCCGCATCGTGCTCGGTGCGGGCGAGGCGCCCGGATTCCCGGCCGCCACCCGGGTGATCAGCCGCTGGCTGCCGAGTGTGGAGCGCGGTTTCGCCCTGGCACTGATCGGCGGCGTCGCGGTGTCGGGGAGCCTGCTGATCGGCGGGCCCATCGTCACCCAGCTCATCGCGAGCCTGGGGTGGCGCGGGATGTTCTGGGTGCTGGCCGTACTCGGCGTGCTGTGGGCTCTGGTCGCGGTCGGCCTGCTGTACAACACCCCGGCCGCCTCCCCGCGCGTCTCCGCGGCCGAACGCTCGTACATCGAGTCCGGGCAGCTGGCCGAGGAGACCTCCGAACATCAGCAGAAGGTGAACTGGAGGCGAATCTTCGCCAATCGCAATCTGTGGATCGTCGGGATCGGCTACTTCGCCTGGGGTTACATCTTCTGGGCGTTCATGTACTGGCTGCCGGAATACCTGTCCACCTCGTACCATCTGAGCGTCAAGCAGGTCGGCGCGTTCACCGTCGCGCCCTGGGCCGCGGGTGTGGTCGGCGCGCTCATCGGCGGCGTACTGGTCGACAAGGTATACGCCCGCACCGGGCGAATTCGCAGCCGGTTCACCATCATGGGTATCGCGCTGCTGCTGGCCGGCGCCGCGCTGATTCCGATCGTGACCGCGCCCTCGCTGGTGACGGCGGTGGTGTTCATCTCGATCGGTGTCGGCTGCGGCTTCGTCACCGGCGGCATCTGGTGGGTCGCCGCGATCGACGCCGAACCCGGTCAGCCCGGCAGCGCCGCGGGCTTCGCCGACGCCTGCTTCGCCCTGTCCGGTGTGGTCGCCCCGTTGGTGATGGGGTTCATCGTGCAGAGCACCGGAACGTTCGCCAGCGGATTCGTGGTCATGGTGGTGCTGGCGCTACTCGGCGCGGGGCTGATGCTGTTCGGCACCCGGGAACCGGTGCGTGAGCCCGAGACGACCGAGGTGCGGGCCACCACGGCCTCGTGAACGTGGCCGCTCCGGGAGTGTTCAGTCGTCCTGGGCACGCATGCCCGCGCAGTACGCACCCGGAGTCGCTGGTGGCGGTGCCGGTCGCGCGCGTGCCGCGCCGATGGCATGCCGGCGCACTCGGCGCCGGGCTTTCAGGATGCCTGGCGTTGCTCGTCGTTCTCGTGCTGGGCGATCACGGCCAGCAGCTCGCGCACCCACGCCGGACGTTGTTCGCCGGTCCCGGACTCGGCGACGTCACGTTCGATCAGCGAACGGATATAGGCCGATTGCGACAGACCGAGATTGCCCGCGCGCCGCTTGCACGCCTTGTCCAGATCGCGGGTGAGCTTCACCGATCTGGGAATCAGCACCGGTTCGGCGGCCGGGCCGGTTTCGATCGGCGGGGTGATCGGCTCGTCGGTGAACTCGAGGCGCTCGGCCATCGCCGCCACCTCGGCGGGGCTCATATTCGACAACGGATCAGTCATTGCGGGTCGCCTCCCACTTCTCGAAGTCCGCGGCCTGGTCGGCGGTGAGGTACGCGGCACTGTACACCTCGATGTCGCGCCCGAGCCGGCGAGCGAAGACCGACAGCGGTGTGCCGTCGTCGGTACGGCCCCAGATCACCAGGGACGTGAGGCCGGTAGCCGGATCGACCGCGGTCCGCAGCCGGACCTGCCGATCACCCTTCATCCAGGCATCCACCAGGTCGAATACATCATCCGGATCGACTCCCGTGTGCATGAGCACCTGCGCAAGCGCCCAATACCACTCGATCGCCACACGTCCAGACTACCTCAGAGACTACCCGAATGGATCGCCGGAGTGGCCACGGAGCCCAGTGCGGAACCGGGCCGTCCCGGACGACGCACGCGATCGTGCACCGGTCTCGCTGCCCGCCGGATCGGCTGGGACGGCCCGGCGGGAAAGACCGTCCGCGGCGAGAAGGCGGCCCAGGACGGTGATTTGCGGACCGGCCGGCACTTCCTGTGGGGTCCCGATCGCGGCGATCCGGCCGTCGTCGACCACCGCCGAGCGATCCGAGCGGTTCAGCAGTCCGGCCAGGTCGTGGCCGACGAGCAGAACGACGGCGTCGGTGTCGCGGCGATAGCGCTCGAGCTGATCCAGAACACGTTGTGCCAGAGCGTAATCCAAGGCCGTGGCGATCTCGTCACAGATCAGTACGCGCGGGCGGGCCAGGAGCGCTCGCGCCAGGGCGGCGCGTTGCAGCTGTCCGCCGGACAATCCGGCCGGGTGACGGACGGCAGACTGGGGCGATCGTGCCGCCGTTCCGGGCGCGGATGCCCGAAAACCCCGGCAGTGCCCGGGTTTTCGGGTCGAAGCAGCTCAGCGCGTGGCGATGATCGCCGAACCGTGGCCGAACAGGCCCTGGTTCACCGCGATACCCGCCCGGGCGTTTTCCACCTGACGCCCATCGGCCTCACCGCGCAACTGCCAGGTCAGCTCGCAGATCTGCGCGATCGCCTGCGCGGGAATCGCCTCACCGAAGCTGGCCAGCCCGCCACTGGGGTTCACCGGCACCCGGCCACCCAGAGTCGTTGCGCCACTGCGCAACAACTCCTCGGCGCCGCCCACCTCGCACAGCCCGATATCCTCGTACCAATCGAGTTCCAGGGCCGTGGACAGGTCGTAGACCTCCGCGAAGGACAGATCCGCGGGCCCGAGACCGGCCTCCTCGTACGCGGCGTCCGCGAGCGTCGAGCGGAACGGGCGCGGCGGCGCGTCGAACGCCACGGCCGAATCGGTCGCGAAATCCGGAAGGTCGAGAACGGTTTTCGGGAACGTCGGCGTCACCGTGGACAGGCCGCGGATGCGGACCGGATCGCTGATGCCATGCCGGCGCGCGTATTCCATCGATGTCAGCACCAGCGCCGCACCGCCGTCACTGGTCGCGCAGATGTCCAGCAACCGCAGCGGATCCGAGACGACCGCCGAGGCGGCGACGTCCTCGGCCGAGACCTCCTTGCGGTAGCGGGCGTACGGGTTGTTCAGGCCGTGGCGGGCGTTCTTCACCTTGACCGCGGCGAAATCGTCCAGCGTGGCGCCGTGCAACGCCATCCGGCGACGGGCATACAGCGCGAAATAGATCGGGTTGGTGGCCCCGAGCAGGTGGAAGCGCAACCAGTCCGGATCGTCGCGGCGTTCCCCGCCGACCGGCTGGAAGAATCCCTTCGGGGCGGCGTCCGCGCCGACGACCAGGGCCACATCGGTCAGTCCGGCCAGGATCTGGGCGCGCGCGTTGGCGATGGCCTGCGCACCCGACGCGCAGGCGGCGTAGCTGCTCGAGATCCGCGCGCCCGACCAGCCCAGCGCCTGGGCGAAGGTCGCGCCGGAGACGAACCCCGGATATCCGTTGCGGATGGTGTCCGCGCCCGCGATATAGCCGACGTCGCGGTGGTCGACCCCGGCGTCCGCCAGCGCCGCACGCGCCGCGACCAGCCCGTACTCGACGAAATTGCGACCCCATTTACCCCACTGGTGCATACCCGCACCGAGAACGGCGATATCGCGATCATTCGTATCAGGCATCGACGGGCCTCCACATCCACACCGTGTGCTCGGCTTCCTCGTCCTCGTACAGCACGCCGAGGGTCAGCTCGACCGGCATGCCGACGGCCAGATCGTCCACGGTCAGTCCGCGCACCACCTGCCCGAGAATCACCATCTGCTCGACCTCGAGTTCCACCGCCGCGACGACGTAGGGCTCGAACGGGTCGGGCGAGACGTACGGCGCGGGCGGCTTGTACCGCGCGTCGGCGTACGACCAGATCCGGCCGCGCGTGGAAAACAGGTATTCGGCCAGTTCGGAGCCGTCCTTCGGACTTGCACACTGCGGATTGCGGCAAGCCAGCGTGTTCCGCGGGAAGTACGGCGTGCCACACACCCCGCACCGACTTCCCACGAGACGCACCACACCGTCGTCCGCAGTGAACCAATCTGCCACCGCAGGGCGTTGTTCTTTCTGCACACCCCGACGTTATAGGAACACGTTCTACTTTGGCGAGACCCCTCCCGCTCCGCGAGACACCCAGCGGGAAGCGCCGCAGGCAGCTTCGAACACTCGCGCCGACCAGCGGCCTGCAATCTCTAGCCCGACCAGTAGCTCAGCATCGCCTCGTCGGCCAGTTGCGTCCCACCCGAGGTGATCACGAGCGCACCGGGGCCGAGTATGTATTGCACTCCTGCATTGGACGCGCGAAATCCGGTACCCGTGCGCACCGGGTCATCGATCTCGACCGAGGTCCCGGCCTCTGGCCGCATCCCCTTGTAGTACAGACGGCCCACCCCGGTTTCACAAATCACCACGAGCGACTGAGCAGTACGACCGATGGCCATCGGCACCGTCCTGCTGGCCGTGGCCGCCACCGGTGTGCTGCACGGGACCGCGACCGCCGCCTCGAGGATCGACACCGGCTCCGCCGGTAGCGGGTCCAGCGGGTCCGCCGACGGTTCGAGCGGAGGCACACTGTGCAATGACGGCACTTCCAGCCCGAGCACCGGCCCGGGTACCTGCTCACACCACGGTGGCGAGGCCCAGAACAGCGATCACGTTCACCACGGCGGTGGCCGTGGCCATCGGTAGACGCGAAGCGGCATCGGCGGGCGTATCCGTGTGCACTGTCACGCTACTGCTGGTGTGCGAGGGCGATCGTCCGCATGGAATCCCACTGCGCCAGGACCGTGCGTAGAGTCGCGACGAGCGGAAGGGGCTGGTCCATCATCGGGTGGTGGCCCGCCTCGGCCAGTTCGACGACCGTCGCGGGGCGATCGAACAGCCCGGCTATCTCCGATGCCCGTTCCCGGCTCACCAACCCGCGCTCGCAACGGATGTACACCACCGGTGTCTCCCCGGTCCGGAGTGGTTCCAGAGGTGGAATACGCCCGTGGTCGAGTCGCTTGCGCAACATGTCGGGATCGAATTTCCACACCCATCCCTCATCGGTTTTCCGCACCGATTCCGCGGCGACGTGCCGCGCCACATAGGGAAGCAGCGTGTCCTGTTCCGGCACGGTACGGAACCGGCCGCAGATCTCCTCCTCGCTCGGGTACGTCTTCGGCGCCCGGCGCAGCTGCCCGGCGATGGACTCCGCGGACGGCTCCTGAAACGGCGAATCGATGATGATCAGGCCCGCGACCGATTCGCGATGCCGGGCGCCGACCGCACCGGCGATCCTCCCGCCCATGCTGTGACCGACGATGTACGGCTGCCCGACGATCCCCCCGGCCTCGGCCGCCGCCATCACCTCGTCGGCCCAGCCCTCGATCGGATACCGGGATCTTCTGGCACTGTCACCGTGGCCGGACAGATCGACGGCCACCACACGATGGGTCGTCCCGAGCAGCGGACCGATGTGGTCCCACCAGCCCGAATGCGCCGACCCGCCATGCACCAGGACCACACCGGCCGTTCCGGTCCGTCCCCAGCAGCGCAGATGAATCGCAGCCCCGGCGACCTCGGCCTCGCGATGTTCCGGCAACTCCGCGACAGCCCTGGTGAACCATTCCGGAACCGTGCCGACCGACTCCGCCGCCACCGCCATCGTCTCCTCCATCGCACACCTACTCCACCGACCATATAGCCGCCGGACCCTACCGTGATCACCAGGAGTCTCATGCGCACACCTCGCGCGAGAGACGAAGTATCCAGCTCGGCACGGCGATCCGGGAAGGACGAATCGCCCTCACCGCGGCGGCGAACAGCCCGACGCCTACCCGAATCCGCCGGCCCGACCGGTCGCGGCCACAGCCGCGGTGCTCACCCGGCCGTACGGGAGAACACCGCCACGAGGAAGTCGGATTCCGGGGTGAACGGGCGCAGGTCCCAGGTCGACAGGAGCACATCGGGCCGCAGGCCGACGGATCGCGCGTCGGCGAGGAAATCGTCGAAGTCGTAGCCGCGGCCGCTGCCGAATCCGACGACCACGCGTCCGTCCGGGGCGGTGTGGCGGGCGAATCCGGCCAGGACGTCGCGGCGGGTGGAGACGGCCACGAAGCCCATCACATTGCCCGCGCACAGCACCGCGTCGAACTGCTCGGCGATGCCCCGGCCGGGCAGGTCCAGTTCGGCCAGGTCGCCGACCAGCCACCGCGGGCCCGGGAAATCCAGTTCGGCCGCCTCGATCAGCACCGGGTCGACGTCGACGCCCACCACCTCGTGTCCGGCCCGATGCAGATATCCGCCCAGTCGTCCGGCGCCGCATCCGGCGTCGAGCACCCGCGAACCCCGGCCGACCATCGCATCGATCAGGCGTGCCTCGCCGAAGATGTCCTTGCCCTCGGCCGCCAGAGTGCGGAACCGCTCGGCGTACCGCACCGAATGCGTCGGATCGGCGGCGGTGATCTCCTCCCACTGACTCAATACGCGCGAACCCATCGCCTGCTCCTTCCACCATCGACCCGTCGGCGAATCGTGCGGGTACCCACGATTGTGCGCGATGGTCGCGAGCCGCTTCGCACCCCCGCCTAACCGCTCAGCCTCGCCCCGGAGTCGAATCCCCACAGCGCAAGCGTGAGAAGTAGATTCACGCATATCATCACCGTGATGCAGGCACGCATCGCGCGCCCCGCCGCCACGCCGACTCCCTCCGGGCCCCCGGTGGAGTAGTAGCCGTAATAGCACTGGATCGTCGTCGTGATCACTACGAACACAACGGCTTTCGACAACGAGTACACGATATCGGTCCCGCTGAGCACCATCCGGAAGTAGTGCTGGTAGGTGCCGGGCGTCTGGTTGCCCGCGACACCGATGGCGATCCGGACGGCGATGAAATTCATCGCCAGGCACACCAGGTACAGCGGGACGATCGCCGCCACCGCGGCCATGAGCCGGGTGGTGACCAGGTACGGAATCGATCGGATCGCCAGCGTCTCCATCGCGTCGATCTCCTCGGAGATCCGCATCGCGCCCAGTTGCGCGGTGAAGCGGCATCCGGCCTGCGCGGCGAAGGCGATGGAAGCCATGATCGGAGCCAGCTCGCGGGTGGAGGCCGTGGCGGAGATCAGCCCGGTCGCCGGGCCGAGGCCCAGCAGTTTCAGCGCACTGTATCCCTCGATGCCGACCAGCGCCCCCGCGCTGGCGCCGAGCACGATGATGATTCCGGCGGTTCCCCCGCCCACGATGAGCGAGCCGTTACCCCAGGACACCACCGACACCAGACGCAGGAACTCGTTGCGATAGTGCCGCAGCACAACGGGAATCGAGATCACCGCCCGGACGAAGAACCGCCCCATATGCCCGAAGCGCATGACCAGCCGCAGCGGTGCGGCGCTCGCCCGCATCAGGGCGCCGAGCCCGAGCGGATAGTAGGGTGCCGCCATCGCTACAACGCCTCTCGCGGGAACAGCAGGGTGTAGATCTCGGTGAATCCCACGTTCACCACCATGAGCAGCACGATCGACGCGACGACCGCGGCATTGACCGAATCCGCCACACCGCTCGGGCCACCTCTGGTGCTCAGGCCCTTCTGGCACGCGACCACCGTCACGATGAGCCCGAACACGACGGCCTTCACCACCGCCAGATACATGTCCCCGATCGTCGCGAAAGAGGAGAAGGTGGCCACGAAACTGCCCGGTGTCCCGCCCTGCACGTAGACGTCGAACAGGTATCCGGCGATGAAGCCGACGAAGGCGCTCAATCCGGTCAGCCCGACCGCCACCACCACACCGGCCGCCACCCGCGGCACCACGTGTCGATGGATCACCTGCACTCCCATCACGGTCATGGCGTCGATCTCCTCGCGGATCGTGCGCGAACCGAGGTCCGCGCAGATGGCCGAGCCCACCGCCGCGGCCAGCAGCATCGCCGTGACCACCTGCGCGGCCTGGCGGATGACCGCCAGG
>CBJNFW010000295.1:0-10593 GCA_966435935.1 uncultured Nocardia sp. | reverse complement strand
TCGCGTGCGACTCCCAGCCCGACAGAGACGCTTCGCCGCTGGGCGCGTCGGGGTTTCGCCTCGCTTCGCTTCGGCGGGACTGGGGGTGTGGTGTGCCGGACCGGCGCATGCTGGCAAGGCGGTGTTCCGGGCACCCAACAGGTCGACGTCATCGGCTTCGAGGCGGACTTCGCAGTGTTGCTTCCGGGCGGACGCGATCGAATCCTCATGCGGCGCAACAGTGCTCCGGCGAATGTGGAGCAGCGCCGGATTCGGCGGGACATCGCGGTGTACCGGTGGGACAAGCTGGACAACCGCCCGTATCGGCCGTGGGTTCCAGCTATCCTCGTGCTCGTGCCATTCGCCCGTGCGATCGACGCCGAAATCCACTACGAGGACAGCGGTGGGCACAGCCCGGTGGTGCTACTCGGGCACGAATTCTTCATGGACAGAACGATGTTCGCCTCGCAGGTCGCCGCGCTGTCCCCGGAATTCCGCATCGTCACCTGGGATGCCCGCGGCCACGGGCAGACTCGGGACCAGGGCCTGCCGTTCAGTTACTGGACTTCCGCACGCGACGCGCTCACCGTCCTCGATCAACTCCGGGTGGATCGCGCGATCGTCGGCGGCACGTCGCAGGGCGGGTTCAGCGCCATCCGCACGGCGCTGCTGGCCCCCGAACGCGTCGCGGCACTGATCCTGATCGCCACCGAGGCGCACGCCCCGACCGCACACGAGCTGGAGAATTCCCGGCGCTTCCTGGAGCGCTGGCACGAACCGCGCCTGCGCCGCCAGATGGCCGAGCAGCTGGCGCAGTGGCTGATCGGCGAGGACGCCTGGTATCGCGCGGTCTGGATCAAGCGCTGGCTCTCCCGCGACCCGCACGCCACCGAGGTGGCCGCGGGCTGCGTTCTGGGCCGCGATTCGGTCCTGGACCGCCTGCCCGAGATCACCTGCCCGGTCCTGGTCATCCACCCCGCCCAGGCCGGTATCGCCCGCACCAACGCCATGGAAATGGCACGGCGACTGACGAATTCACGTTTCGTCGAGATCGAGGCAGCCCGTCAGGCGGTCAACATGACCCATCCGGCCCAGGTGAACTCCGCCATCCGCAAATTCCTCAGAGAGACCGTGTTGACCCAGTCCCACTAGGCGCGGACGCTCAGGCCCACCTTCTGGAATTCCTTGAGTTCGCGGTAACCGGCCTTGGCCATCGAACGACGAAGGCCGCCAACGAGATTCATCGAACCCCACGGATCGCTGGACGGGCCGTAGAGGAGTTGCTGCAGGGTCGGGCGGTCGTCCTCGTCGGCGAACTTCAGCAGGGCGCCGCGCGGGACGGACGGGTGTGCGGCCGCGGCGGGCCAGTACCAGCCGCGGGCGGGCGACTCCTGCGCCAGCGCCAGCGGGACGCCGAGCATGGCCGCGTCGGCGCCGCAGGCGATGGCCTTGGCCAGCTGCCCGGAGGACACGACGTCACCGTCCGCGATGACGTGCACATACCGACCGCCGGTCTCGTCCAGGTAATCCCGGCGGGCCGCGGCGGCGTCGGCGATCGCGGTGGCCATCGGCACTCCGATGCCCAGCACCTCGCCGGTGGTGGTCGCGCCCGCGGTCGAGCCGTAACCGACGATGACACCGGCCGCGCCGGTACGCATCAGGTGCAGTGCGGTGCGGTGGTCGCTCACCCCGCCCGCGACCACCGGGACGTCCAGGTCGGCGATGAAGGTCTTGAGGTTCAGCGGCTCGCCGTCGCCGACGTGTTCGGCGGAGATGATCGTGCCGTGCACGACCAGCAGGTCGATTCCCGCCTGCACCAGGCCCGGGGTCAGCGCGCGGGCGTTCTGCGGGCTCACCCGCACCGCCACCGTCACGCCCGCGGCCCGCACCTGCGCGACCGCCGAGGCCAGCAGATCCGGCTGCATCGGCGCGGCGTGCAGCGATTGCAGCAGGGCGATCGCGGCCTCGGTGCCCTCCTTCTCGGCCACCTCCAGCAGACGATCGATGCAGGAGGCCACATCGGCGTGCCGGGCCCACAGCCCCTCGCCGTTGATGACGCCGAGCCCGCCGAGGCGGCCGAGTTCGATCGCGAACTCCGGCGACACCAGCGCGTCGGTCGGATGCGCCACCAGCGGGATGTCGAACCGGTAGGCATCGAGCTGCCAGGCCAGGGACACGTGCTTGGACGAGCGGGTGCGCCGGGAGGGAACGATGTCGACATCGTCCAGTTCGTACGTCCGCCGGGCGGTCCGGCCCATGCCGATCTCGACCATGTCGCGCATGTGAGTACTCCTTAATTCCTGCGCAGTATGTGCTGCGCCGCCTCGGGCATCGCGGGTTCGCGGGGCCGGGAGCCCGGTCGTTCCGCGGATCCGCCGGTGCTCCGTCACCGCAGATGTCGCGGTCCGGAACAACGAGCCGCGTCGCACACGCAACCGCCCCCGCAACGAGCACGGGCCCGATGTCGCGCGGGAGCCGGACGCACAGCAAGAGCCTAACCACCCTCACCAGCGCCCAGTCGCCCCCCGGTTACCGGGGTGTCAGCCGCGCCCGGTGTAGTTGGGCGCCTCGACGGTCATCGTGATGTCGTGCGGGTGGCTCTCCTTGAGTCCGGCCGCGGTGATCTGCACGAACTGCTTGTTCTGCAGGTCCGGGATCGAATGCGATCCGGTGTAGCCCATGGCCGCCCGCAGACCCCCCACCAACTGGTGGATCACCTGATTGACCGGACCGCGGAACGGCACCCGCCCCTCGATGCCCTCGGGCACCAACTTGTCCTCGGCGAGTACGTCGTCCTGGAAGTAGCGGTCCTTGGAGTAGGACTTGGCCTGCCCGCGGCCCTGCATGGCGCCCAGCGACCCCATACCGCGGTAGCTCTTGAACTGCTTGCCGCCGACCAGGATCAGCTCACCCGGCGACTCGGCGGTGCCGGCCAGCAACGAGCCGAGCATCACGGTGGACGCACCGGCCGCGATGGCCTTGGCGATATCACCGGAGAACTGGATGCCGCCGTCGGCGATCACCGGAATCCCCGCGGGCTTGCACACCGCGACGGCCTCCAGGATCGCGGTGATCTGCGGCGCGCCGACACCGGCGACCACGCGGGTGGTGCAGATCGAGCCGGGGCCCACGCCCACCTTCACCGCGTCCACACCGGCGGCGATCAGCGCCGCGGCGCCCTCGCGGGTGGCGACGTTGCCGCCGATGACCTGGATGCGGTCGCCGACCTCGGTCTTGACCTTGGTGACCATCTCCAGCACCTGCACCTGATGGCCGTGCGCGGTATCCACGACCAGCACGTCTACCCCGGCATCGGCGAGCGTCATCGCGCGGGACCAGGAGTCCTCGCCGACGCCGACGGCCGCGCCGACCAGCAGGCGGCCGTCCCGGTCCTTGGTGGCGTTCGGGTACTGGTCGGTCTTGACGAAGTCCTTGACGGTGATGAGCCCGCGCAACCGGCCCTCGCCATCGACGATCGGCAGCTTCTCCACCTTGTGCCGGCGCAGCAGACCCAGCGCGGCCTCGGCGGTGACGCCCTCCTGCGCGGTGATCAGCGGGGCCTTGGTCATCACGTCGGCGACGCGGCGGTTCTGATCGACCTCGAAGCGCATGTCCCGGTTGGTGATGATGCCCACCAGCTCGCCGGTCTCGTCCACCACCGGCAGACCGGAGATGCGGAACCGCGCGCACATGGCGTCGACCTCGGCGAGGGTGTCGCTGGGGCGGCAGGTGACCGGGTCGGTGACCATCCCGGCCTCGGAGCGCTTCACCGTCTCCACCTGCGATGCCTGATCGGCCGCCGCGAGATTGCGGTGCAGCACGCCCATACCGCCCGCACGCGCCATGGCGATCGCCATGCGCGCCTCGGTGACGGTATCCATCGCCGAACTCACCAGCGGCGTGCGCAGCGTGATGTCCCGGCTCAACCGGCTCGACGTCTGCACCGAGCTGGGGATCAGATCCGAAGCGGCGGGCAGCAGCAACACATCGTCGAACGTGAGGCCGAGCATGGCGATCTTGTTCGGATCGTCGCCACCCGTACGAGGGCGGACGGCGCGTTCGCCCATCACGGGACTACTCATCGGATCGACCCCTCCTGGACCTCGAACGCTGTGCGCCCGGAACACGCCCGGGCTCGCGAATTTCTCTGACGGATTGCGGAGCCGAAAAGTCTTTCCCGGCGCCTGGCGTCCATGGTATCGGCCGCGAATGTGCGCGAGCGCGGCGGCTCCGCTGACACCGGCGGACGGCCCGGCCCCCATCGGCTCCCGAGTTGCGCGTTCGGGGGTGTGCGGGGTTTGCTGGATGCGCGACAGGCCCGTCAAAATATTCACAGCGCTGGCGCGGAGGGGGTGGTTCTGCGTACCGTGGGAATGTGCGTGACCATCTACCACCTGGCCTGCCGCCGGACCCATTCGCCGGAGACCCCTCCGACCCGTCGGCCGCGCTGGATGCCATCGAGCCTGGGGAGCCGCTGGACCCCCACGAGCGGCTAGCGGTCGAAGAGGATCTCGCCGACCTCGCGGTCTACGAGGCGCTACTCGCGCACCGCGGTATCCGCGGACTCGTGGTGAGCTGCGAGGATTGTCGGCAGGATCACTACCACGATTGGGATATGTTGCGCGCCAACCTACTCCAGCTCCTGGTCGACGGTACGGTGCGCCCGCACGAGCCGGCCTACGATCCGACACCGGAGGCCTACGTGACGTGGGACTACTGCCGCGGGTACGCCGACGCCTCGATGAACGAGGCATTGCACGGCGACGGATTCGACGGGTTCGACGCCTGATCCGCTTCGTCCGGCCGGCGCGGATGCGCGGGCCGGACGAAGCGAAAAAAGAACCGGACGCCCTGTGGGCCGTCCGGTCGTTGTGAGAACGCCGCGTTGTTCTTCTGTGCCCGTACTCGGGCTATTTGATTCCCCCGCCCGGCAGCAGCCCACCGCCCGACGGTATGTGCACCGTCGAGGGCAGGACCGGCTCCGGCTGCACGGTGGGCAGCGAATGCTGCTGGGTCGGCAGTGGATTCTCGGTCGGAACGGGATGCGTCGCCGGGCCCGTCCCCATGGTCGGCACGACCCGAACGCTCGTCGGCTCGATCGTGGGTTGAACGGTTCCGGTGGGCTCGTGTCCGCCAGGCAGGCTGGTCGGCGGCTTCTCGTTCGTGGTCGGCGGATTCCCGTGTGTGGTGGGCGGGTTGCCGGGCTGGGTGGTCGGCAGCGTGACTCCGCCGGGCGCCGTCTCGACGGGAGTCTGCGGGGAGGTGGGCTTGCCCGACGGCGCCTGCAAGATGCGCGGATCACGCGTGGTCGAGGCACTGCCGCCCGGATTCTGGCCGTTGGGCCACGACGGGAGCGTCGTGGGCAACACGGCTCCACTCGGCAGCGTCGGCACGGTCACGCCGCTGGGCAGCAGCGAGGCGGCGATCTCGGGCGCCTTGTCGTGCAACTGCGTCCAGACCTCGTTCCACCGCTCGGTGAGGGTCTGCTTGCGACCCGAATCGCTGAGCTGCCCCGCACTGGCCTGCGCGCTCGCCAGGAGCGGCTTGGCCTGATCGGGGTGCCCCTCGGCGATCAGCTCCTGCGCCTTGGCCATATCGCCCTGGGCGTTCTGTGCGATGGTGGTCTGGGCCTGTTGACTGAACACGACCTCCTTGACCTTCCACAGCGGATCGCCGGGCTCGGCGTTGTAGGAGAACGCGGTCATACCGCCGGCGATCAGCGCGACCGCGGCCGCGGCGCCCATGAGCGGGCGCACGAGCCGCAGGTGACCGCGCTTGGCGACGTTGACCCTTGTTTGCCGAGCACCGATTTCCTGGTTGACAGCCGCGACAATGTCGTCCAGATCCGGTCCGGCCGGCAA
This sequence comes from uncultured Nocardia sp., assembly GCA_966435935.1. Classification (GTDB taxonomy): domain Bacteria; phylum Actinomycetota; class Actinomycetes; order Mycobacteriales; family Mycobacteriaceae; genus Nocardia. The sequence continues at coordinate 4,753 of CBJNFW010000295.1, read as the reverse complement.
CGGCTCGTCGACGATGTCGGACCGCCAGTTCGCCAGCAGCGTCGCGAGTTGATACTCCTCGTCGCTGTCGGTCGACACGGTTCCATCGCCGGCGATCGCATCGATCAGCGCATCGTCGCGACGAACCGCGACGATATCCACCGGTCCGGTGTCACCGGAATCCTCGGCGTAGGGACCGCTGTTCTGCGATCCAAGCCGCGCCTTCCAGTCGCCCCGACCGCGCTCGCCATCCCTAGCCATACATTTCACCTGCCCTCGCCACTTGTGACTTGAGTTTCGCGAGAGCCCGGTGCTGAGCCACCCGCACCGCACCCGCCGTACTGCCCACGGCGGTTGCGGTTTCTTCCGCTGACAGACCCATCACCAAGCGCAGGATCAAGATCTCCCGGTGCTTGTCCGGAAGCGTGGCCAGCAGAGTGTTCATCTGCCGTCCGGCTTCGGATTCGAGAGCTCGCTGTTCCGGCCCCTGGTCGGTGGATATGACATCTGGTACTTCGGCCATCGCGTCCGACTTGTTACGGGCGGCGTTGCGATGGGCGTCTGCGACCTTGTGCGAAGCGATTCCGTAGACGAAAGCCATGAAGGGCCGGCCCTGATCCTGATACCGCGGCAGGGCGGTCATCACGGCCAAGCACACCTCCTGCGCTATGTCGTCCGCGGAGAGCTGCCCACGCTCCGCCGAACCGATTCGCGCCCGGCAGTAGCGCACTACCAACGGGCGAACGATCTCCAATACCTGGGCCAGAGCCGAACGATCACCCTGCGCTGCGGCAGCGACGGCGGTGTCCAACTCCTCGCCCGTGTGCGTCATCGTCAGAGATATTCCTGGCGTTACAAGTGGCACGGTCCATGGTTGACCAGTGCTTCCACCGGTCGGCGGAACGGAACCAACAATAGCCGTTCCAAACCTCCGGTTCGGCAACACGGTGAATCTACGGGTCGCCGAGAACCTAGGTCTCCGAACGCAATAGACCGCCGCGTACCGCGAGTTCACGAGCACACTCGGCTGCTTCGGCGGCCGCGCGTGTTGCGGCGGAACCGGTTTCGACTCCGCCGCGAAGCATCGCGCTCGCCCATCGCAGCGGGAGCAGTCCGTGTTCGCGGCACTCCTCGGAGACAGCCGCCGCGAGTTCGGCGGAGCGACCGGGGTCACCGTCCGCGGCAGTCGCGGCGGCCAGAAGTAGACGGGACTTGACGGCGTGCCGCACCGAGGGGCAATCCTGTGCGATCGCCACGGCCGCCGCGGCGTGCTCGCGCGCGGTCCGGTCGATCAGGCCGGACCCCGGAGCCGCGAGGGCGGTCTCGGCGCAAACCCAGTGCCAGCGCAGCCGGGTGCGCCAGCCCTCGCATCGCCCGAGCGGCTCGCGGCAACGTTCCAGCAGCCGAGCCGCGAGGGCCGGGCGGGCGGTTCCGAGCGCATCGGCGGCAAGGCCGGTCAGCGCGTCGCACACCGCTTCGATACGTGTGACAAAGATCACTTCGGTGTCGATGACGCGGGCAGTGGGCGCGAGCGGGGTTCCCGAACCGCACGCGCCGGCCAGGGCCCGGCCATCCGAGATCGCCGCCTCGGCGTGCCGGCCCAACTGCCGCAACAGTGACGCCTCGGTGCTGGTGACCAGCGAACGCAGTGCCGAATCCCCGGTCAACCGGTACGCGCGGCGCAGTTCCGCACGCGCGGCGGCGTACCGGCCCTGCCCGCCCAGCGCGACCGCGCGCAGCCACGACTCGACGCCATCGGCCGCGCCGGGCAATTGCGCGGTCGCCGCACGCGGATCGGAGCCGAAGGCGGCCGCGGCGAATACCGCGTGCCGCGGCCGGGATGCAGAACTGAACTCGGGCATCGCAGCACCCTATCGACGCACCTGTTCCGAGGCATCGGCGGAACTCCCGGCAACCATCCGGCATGCAGAAAGCGGCGCAGGTGTTTCGATCTCGTAAAACTCCTTCACGCAATCACCTAGCACGCACGTCAAAAGTTCGCACGCTTTTCGGGTAATTAACCTGCACGCCCCGCAACGGCCATCCGAACGAGCCCCGAACCAGGAGAATGTCGGCCCAAACCATGACATCGGTCACAGAACACGGTGCGCGCGGCGCCGCTTCGAACCGAGCATTTCCATCAGGAAACTACCGTTTACCTGCAGTTTTGTGAGCGCTCACATGATTGCCGCCAAGCGGGCGCGAACGCCAAACAGATCAGTATCTCGACAGTAAGCTGAAAAGTAAACAGCGCAGAGGTTAAATCTGCGATTCACTCGGTTTGAAATCCCCAATGTGGAAACTATTGACTCGATTTGTTTGTCCGTCCTAACGTACGACATCGCCGTCGTCGGCGCCGCACGAAAATGTGAGTGCCGCGAACTGCGATCGCCGGACCCCCGGCGACACAGTCCGAGCCCGATCTCGGCGAGGTCCCATCCGGCCGCGCCACGGGAGCCGGACGGCCGTTGCTACCGCACCGCTCGACAACGCCGACGAGCTCGCACCATCGAGGAGTTCACCATGCCCATGCCCACTCACCTCCCAGGGCCGAATGCCGACGTCTGGGATTGGCAGATGCGCGGATCCTGCCGCGGAGTGGACTCGTCGGTATTCTTCCATCCCGACGGCGAGCGCGGGCGTGCCCGCACCCAGCGTGAGCTGCGCGCCAAGGAGATCTGCCGGAACTGCCCGGTGCTCATGCAGTGCCGCAGCCACGCGCTGAAGGTCAGCGAGCCGTACGGCATCTGGGGTGGCCTGTCCGAGACCGAACGCGAAATGCACGCGCGCCGTAACCGCCGCCGCGTCGCCGTCTGAGCCGCCCGAACGCGCCGCCGCCGAGGTTCGGAGAAAATTTCTCCCCATCCGCGAACGCGGGTGCGCCGAATCCCTAGCAAATACCCGGCCACTCGAGCACCGGTCAGTGAACAGCACGGACACCGCACTCTGGAATATTCGGCTACCGCCGTGGGACCTGCGGTGCGGCGGTCGGCAGCGTTGCCACCCGAGATTACGGCAAGCGCCGCCTGATTCAGCGGAAACGGTCTACGCAACCATGCAGCAGTCCGTATCCACCGAGCAAGTTCGACGTTGATCCACTGCGCACCAATACGGCGTTTCGCATATGTACTCGGCGTGTCCGCGGCGTGTCCAACGAAAAATCTCCGCGTGTCGAGCGATGTCCGAAAACCGCTGAGGCGCAGTCGGTTTTGCCGATACCCCAGCGGAGAGGAGGTCATAGCGGCAGGCTACGGTAGTGGCCGATGACACAGAATGGAGCGTTGTGACAACGCGGCCGCCGGCCGCAGAGGACGACTCGTTCCACCAAGCGTTTCGGGACGGGCGGGCGAACTCCCCCAGCGTGGACTCTGCGGTGACGGCGCGCGCAGCCGAAGGACTCGAACTGGCAGCACTACTGGAACGGTGCGGGCTGTCCGATCAACGAGCCTTCGCCGAACTGTACGACCGAACATGTGCACGCGTATTCGGCCTGGTACTGCGCGTACTACACGATCCGGGTTACGCGGAGGAGACAACGCAGGAGGTCTACCTCCAGATCTGGCGTACCGCAGCCAATTTCGACGCGACCAAGGGTTCCGCGGTCACCTGGCTGATGACGCTGGCCCACCGGCGCGCGGTCGACCGGGTTCGCGCGGAACAGGCCCACGCCCTGCGCGAGGTCGCCTACGGGGCAAGCACTCTCGGTAACGAGTTCGACGAGGTCACCGAGGAGGTCGGCAGGCGCCTGGAGCAGCAGGCCGTACGCGCGGGCCTGGAAACGCTGACCGCCACGCAGCGAGAGGCCATCTCGCTCGCCTACTTCGGCGGACATACGTATGCGGAGGTAGCCGCGCAGCTCGGCGTAGGGTTACCGACCGTTAAGTCCCGTATCAGGGACGGCTTGACTAGACTGAAGAAGAATTTGGGAGTGACGTGAGATGAACGAAAGCCAGATCGATCTCGCGCACATGGTCGCGCTCGGGTCGATCGGCGACGAGGACCAGCGCGCAGTGCGGGAGATAGCCGAGGGCGACGACCCGGCGCTGCGTGCGGACTTCAACACGGAAGTGCAGCTGAACCGACAAGCTCTCACCCTGTTCGCCTCGGCGTCGGCAACCCCACCGCCCGCCTCGCTACGCGATCGCGTCCTGGACATGATTGCCGCGGAAGAGTCCGAAAGTCCCGCACCGGCCCGTACGCCACGTAATCCGGTGCACCCGGGCAGCCCTACCGCCTAGCCGATTCCGATCCACTGCGGGACAACCGAATCCGCAGCCGAGAATCTCGATATTCCTGATAAGTCAACGGGCCGTTCACATTCATGAATGAATGTGAACGGCCCGCAATTCTGTTTACCCCGAAACGAATGTCCTGGGCCGCGCCGGCCGAAATTCCGGATATCCCATCGGGATAACTAATCCGAAACGCGGGAGACCCACTTCCCCACCCGCGCGCGGCACAGTCCGCGAGCCCCCGTTGAAGATCGGCCCGTTGCCGACCATCCACGAAACACACGGTTGAACCGAGAAACTCGCGCCTTCGGCGGGCAAGCCCACCCGACCGCGAATCGCTCGCGCGTAGCCGAAGCCAACAACCGGCTACGCGAGTTGCACACTCCCCCAACACCACACGAACACGCGCTTCAGCCAGACCGTTCATTCCACGACACCGCCCAGCGTCGCCGCGAGGGCGCCGAAGGGTTTGGGTTTTGTTTCGCTGCCGCGAAGAGAAAACAAAAACCAAAAACCCCCACCCCAACCCAAAGACCAGAGCC
>CBJNFW010000294.1:0-10621 GCA_966435935.1 uncultured Nocardia sp. | reverse complement strand
CGAGACGCCCTGCCCCGCAACGGTTCACAACAATCCGAGCTGTTCGAGGTCGTCGATGTACTTGACGATCAGGCCGGGGGTGACCTGCGGGATCTCATGCCGCCCACCGACTCCGGTCTCGGCCACGGCCTGACGGAACTCGCTCGCCGGTGCCACCCCGCCGCTCACCGGGGTGTCCGGTGCCGCGTAGTTGTGCAGCAGCGGCAGCAATGAGTGGCGGCGCTGTTTCTCCGGCAGCGCCTTGATCGCCGTTTCGAAACGGGCCAGCCAGTCGGCGTAGTCGTCCACTCGCGTGATGCGGTAACCCGCGTCGATCAGCCAGTCGACGTAGGTGTCGAGTGAGATGCCGTCGTCGTGCGGATTGAACAGGTGGTAGGTGCGATACCCGTCCCGGTGCCCGCTGCCCAGGACGTTCACGGCCTCGGCGCTGAAATCGACCGGCAGCCCGTCGTAGTGCGCCCGGGGGCGGGCGCCGTCCGGCCCGAGGGTGTAGAAGGATTTCGGTGCGAGGCCGGTGGCCACGAGCGTGAGCATCAGCCGGGTGAACATGTCTGGCACATTGAGCTGGCCGGTGTAGGTGCTGTGCGCCAGGATCATGTCCGACCGGAACACGGTCACCGGCAGTCCGAACGCGTCGTGTGCCTCCCGGAGCAGGACCTCTCCGGCCCATTTGCTCATCGCGTAGCCGTTGGCATAGCCGTCGTGGACGCGGCGCACCGCGCTCAGCTCGCGAATGTCGGTGGTCTCATCGAACGTTCCCGGCGCCATCTGATCGGCGACGCCGATGGTCGAGACGTTGGTGAACGGCTTGAGCCGGGTGCTGATCGCCAGCCGGATCAGCTCGGCGGTGCCGTAGACGTTGGGCCCGAACAACTGGTCGTACGGCAGCACGTGGTTGACCAGTGCGCCCGGATGCATGACCGCGTCGACTTCCTCGGCCAGGCGGTTCCAGGCGCTCTCGTCCAGGCCCAGTCGCGGGGCGCCGAGATCGCCCGCGAGCACCTCGAGGTGCTCCTGCGCCAGTTTGCGGTAGTGGTCCAGCAGTTCGGCGTCGCCGCTGTCGAAGGTGTCGTCGAGCCTGCGGCGCGCGGCCGCGTCGTCGGCGCCGCGCACGACGCAGATCAGCTTGCCGCCGCGTTCGGCGAGGCGTTCGAGCCAGTCCAGGCACATGAAGCGGCCGAGGTATCCGGTTGCGCCGGTGAGCAATACGGTTCGCGGCTCGGTGCGCGCGGGAGCGGGCAGCCGTTCGGCGGCGGCCAGGATACCGGGATCGATGAACTTGTCCAAGCGCAGATCGCTCGCCCGGACCTCGGTCGCGCCGACGCCGTGCACCGCGCCGAAGGTCGGCAGATATTCGCCGCGATCCAGCTGGGCCGCAACGTAATCCGCGATGGCGCGCAGATCGTTGGCCGGGCTGATCACGATGCTGACCGGTACGTCGACCTCGAAGATGTCCTTCAGCAGATTCGAGAACGACAGTGCCGAAAGCGAATCGCCGCCCAGATCGGTGAAATGCGATTCGGGCCGGGTTTCGGCATCCGAGCTGCCCAGCAAGGCGCGAGCCGCGCGTGCGACGGTCGCCGGGATCGGCTGATTCCGGCCTCCGGCCCGCAACGCCCGCAGTTCCTCGGCCGCGCCGTCCGCGAGTTCGGTGTACAGCTGTTCGAGCCGGTCGCCGTAGCGTTCGCGCAACCGGGGACGCAGCAGCTTGCCGACATCGGACAGCAGCCCGTTGGCCATGCTGAACGGTTCGGTCTCGATCAGGAAATCGCGCGGGATCTCGTACGGCTCGAGTCCGGCGTCCTTCGCGGTCTGCTGCAACGCCTGCACCAGCAGCGGTTTGACCGCCTCGACGCCGCCCGCCTGTTCGAGCGCGTGCTCGGTCGGCACGATCACCGCGAGCAGATAGGGGCGTTCACTGTTGCCGTAGGGATAGATCCGGCGAATGGCCGGGTTGGCCGAGAACACCGCCTCGACCTTGGACAACGCGACGAACTCACCCTGCGACAGCTTCTGCACGTTGTTGCGCCGGTCGACGTAGCGCAGCTCGTCCCGGCCGACTTCGGCCATGATGTCGCCGGTCTTGTAGTACCCGTCCGCGTCGAACGCCGCGGCGGTCACCTCGGGCCGGTTGTAGTAACCGGGGAAGATGTTCTCGGTCTTCAACAGCAATTCCCCGCGCGGGTAGGGCCGGTCGGTGGCGAAGTATCCGAGTTCGGGAACGTCTATGAGCTTGTAGTCGATCACCGGCGGGCGGATCACCTTGTCGTCCATGATCACGATGCCGGACTCGGTCGAGCCGTAGCCCTCCTGCAGCGGTACGGCCAGGCACGCTCGGGCGAACGCCTTCATCTCCGCGGAGATCGGTGCGCTGCCGACCAGGCCGTGCAGCACCCGGCCGCCGAGCACGCGCTCGCGCAGATCCGCCAGCACGGCCGCGTCGAGCTGCTCACGATCGTCGAATTCGGCGCTGCGCGAATGCAATTCGCTCTGATACAGCTGGAAGAGCATGTCGAAGATCCGGGGCACCGCGGCGAGTTCGGTGGGCCGGGCCAGGGCGATGTCCTCGAACAGCGTCGACAGATCCGCGCGGGCGGTGAAGTAGTTGAGCCCGCCGCGATTGAACGTGCCGATGATCGATGCCCGGCCCATCACGTGGCTCATCGGCATGTAGTTGACCGTGATCGCCGCGATATCGCGACTGCTCATCGCCTCGCCGGTCCAGAATCCGCGCACGATCCGGTCGTGATACATCGCGCCCTTGGGGGTTCCGGTGCTGCCGGAGGTGTAGATGAGCAGGCTGAGCGGGTCCTCGCCGGGCGCCGGGTCGAACAGCGGCGCGGGCGGCAGATCCGCTGCGGCGCTGACGATCTCGTCCACGGTGTCGACGCGCCGGCCGGTGCCCGCCAGCCGCCGCGTCGCCTCGGCGAGTGCCTCGCGATCGTCGTCCAGGCCGGGATTGCAGTCGAACACCAGAATCCGCGGCTTCGACGGGGCCGCCACGGCCAGTTCGACCGCCTTGCCGAGGTAGGCCGGGCTCGTCGCGAGCACCTTCGGCGCGGTCTCCTCGACGATCGCCCGCAATTGCGGCACGGCGGCGCTGGGTTGCAGCGGGACCGCGACCGCGCCGAGGTAGCTGATGGCCAGGTCCAGCGTCAGGTATTCGGCGCTGGTGAAACCCGTGGTGGCGATGAAGTCACCGGGACCGATGCCGTGCGCGGACCAAGCGGTGGCGACCGCGCGCACTCGATCCCAGACCTCGCCGTAGGTGCGGGTGGTGAAGTCCGGCAGCACCCGCACGGCATTGCGGCCGGTGCCGGGGTCGCGCACCAGTTCGGTTCGGCGTTGCGCGACCGCGGGACGGTCCCGGTAGCCGGTCATGATCCGTTCCACCGTCCGGGCCAGCCCGAGGCCGGGTTCGCGTGCGGCCGTGGTGACCGCGTCCAGCGGTAACGTCTCGCGGAACTCACGGTCGGAGGCTCTGAGTTCGGCCTCCAGCCGAGCTGCCCTGTCCTGGGGGTCTTGCCGATCCTGCTTACTCACGCCATCACCAGCTTCCGTCACGAGCCGCGGTATCACTCCAAGGGTTCTTGCCAATGTGGTTCCGGGAGAAGGGAAATCGTCATGCCCCTGCCCGATTTCGCCCCGGCGCCCCGCCCTCGACTGTACTGATAGACAAGGTAATTAGCACGGCGAAGGATTGTGAGACTTGGCTCACTGCAATGGGTTGGGCGCAGGGGTAACCCGGGGAATGAATGGGAACTCTGAATGTCCCGGTGTCATGGGGTATCGGCTCGACCGGGTGCCGGCGGCCGCGCCGGTGCGTTCACACGCCCGGGGCGAGCGCGGCAATGGTCATGCGCCGCAACACGTCTCGGGTCACGGTCGGCGATGTGCGGCCCATGCTGTGTGGTGTGGAGTTGATCAGTCCGAAGATGGCGTGTGCCTTGGTGCGTGCCTCGGTCTCCGACAGTCCCGGATCGGTCTCGCGCAGCACCTGCACCCACAGTTCGACGTAGCGGCGCTGATACCGGCGCACCTGGCGGCGGGCCGAGTCGGGTAGCGATCCCAGGTCGCGGTCCTGGATGCGGATCAGATCGGACTCGCCGAGGGCGAAGTCGAGATGGAATTCGACCAGGCCCGCGATGGCCGTCGCCGGGTCGCCGGCCGAGAGCACCACCTCGGTGCCGCCCTCGAACAGTCGCGCGCTGATGCCCACGAGCAACTCGACCAGCACCGCCTCCTTGTTCGGGAAGTGCCGGTAGACCGCGGGGCCGCTGATGCCGACCGCCGAGCCGAGATCCTCGAGCCGCACCCCGGCGTAGCCGCGCTCGGCGATCAGGCGGGCGGCCTCGGTGAGCAGCTGCCGCCGCCGGTCGGCCTTGGCCAGGCTGCGCCGGGTGAGTCTCGGCTCGTCGCTCGGTTCGTGGTCGGGCAGCACCGCCGGATCTCCTCTCGGCGCGAGGGGTGTGGACAACTCAGTTAATCACAGTTATCTTAAATTCGGTGATCGAGGATTAACCGAATCGACTCGACGGTCACGAATGGCCGGAAATACGACGGGCGGCGAGATGGGTCTGGACCGGGACGGCAACAGGGCCGAACACGAGCGGTTGGTGGCGGAACTGCGCGAAAACCTCCGGGTGGCCGCACTGGGCGGCGGTGAGAAGGCGCGTCAGCGGCACATCGACCGCGGCAAGCTGCTGCCGCGGGACCGGGTGAACGCGCTGCTCGATCCCGGGAGCCCGTTCCTGGAGCTGTCCCCGCTGGCGGCGAACGGCCTGTACGACGATCAGTGCCCGGGGGCGGGCATGATCTCCGGTATCGGGCGGGTGTCCGGGCGCGAGTGCGTGATCGTGGCGAACGACGCGACGGTCAAGGGCGGCACCTACTACCCGATGACGGTGAAGAAGCATCTGCGCGCGCAGGAAGTGGCGTTGCAGAACAATCTGCCGTGCATCTACCTGGTGGATTCGGGTGGCGCGTTCCTGCCGCGCCAGGACGAGGTGTTCCCCGATCGCGAGCATTTCGGGCGGATCTTCTACAACCAGGCCACGATGAGCGCCAAGGGCATCGCGCAGATCGCCTCGGTGATGGGTTCGTGCACCGCCGGTGGCGCCTATGTTCCGGCGATGAGTGACGAGGCGGTGATCGTGCGCGATCAGGGCACGATCTTCCTCGGCGGTCCGCCGCTGGTGAAGGCGGCCACCGGTGAGGTGGTCACGGCCGAGGAACTCGGCGGCGGCGATCTGCATTCGAAGGTTTCCGGGGTGACCGACCATCTCGCCGTCGATGATCGGGACGCGTTGCGGATCGTGCGGAACATCGTGGCCACGCTGGGACCGCGCGCGGCGCGGCCGTGGGAGGTGGCTCCCGCGCTGGATCCGGTCGCGGATCCGGCGGAGTTGTACGACGTGGTGCCGACCGATTCGCGCACCCCGTACGACGTGCACGAGGTGATCGACCGGGTGGTCGATCGCGGTGCCGCGCAAGGTGGTTCGAGCTTCCAGGAGTTCAAGGCCGAGTACGGCAGGACGCTGGTCACCGGTTTCGCTCGGATTCAGGGGCATCCGGTGGGCATCGTCGCGAACAACGGGGTGCTGTTCGGTGAGTCGGCGATGAAGGGCGCGCACTTCATCGAGTTGTGCGACAAGCGCAGTATTCCGCTGCTGTTCCTGCAGAACATCACCGGATTCATGGTCGGGCGCGAGTACGAGGCGGGCGGGATCGCCAAGCACGGCGCGAAGATGGTCACCGCGGTGGCCTGTGCGCGGGTGCCGAAACTGACGGTGGTCATCGGCGGCTCCTACGGTGCGGGCAACTATTCGATGTGCGGGCGGGCGTATTCGCCGCGGTTCCTGTGGATGTGGCCCAACGCGAGGATTTCGGTGATGGGCGGCGAGCAGGCGGCCTCGGTGCTCGCGACGGTGCGCAGCGATCAGCTCGACTCCTCGGGCAACCCGTGGTCGGCCGCCGACGAGGAGGCGTTCAAGGCGCCGATCCGTGAGCAGTACGAAGCGCAGGGCAACCCGTACTACTCGACGGCCCGACTGTGGGACGACGGGATCATCGACCCCGCCGATACCAGAACCATTCTCGGACTTGCTCTTTCGGTGTGCGCGAACGCGCCGATCGAGCCGGTTTCCTACGGCGTGTTCCGGATGTGATGACGGTGAACGACATGACGACGACATCGGCGGACGGCGGGCCCCGCCTGTTCCACACCGTGCTGGTGGCCAATCGGGGTGAGATCGCGGTGCGGGTGATCCGCACGCTGCGGGCGATGGGCATCCGTTCGGTCGCGGTGTACAGCGAGGCGGACGCCGATGCCCGGCACGTGCGCGAGGCCGATGTGGCGGTGCTGCTCGGTCCCGCCGCGGCGCGGCAGAGCTATCTCGATATCGGCAAGGTGGTGGAGGCCGCGCGCCGGACGGGCGCGCAGGCGGTGCACCCGGGATACGGATTCCTTTCCGAGAACGCCGATTTCGCCGCCGCGCTGGAGGCGGCGGGGATCGCGTTCCTGGGTCCGTCCGCGCACGCGATCGAGGTGATGGGGGACAAGATCACCGCCAAGAACGCGGTCGCGGCGTTCGACGTGCCGGTGGTGCCGGGGATCGCGAAGCCGGGATTGACCGACGCCGACCTGATCGCCGCTGCCGCGGATATCGGGTATCCGGTGCTGGTCAAACCGTCCGCGGGCGGTGGCGGCAAGGGGATGCGGATGGTCGAGGATCCGGCCGAGCTGCCCGCGGCGCTGGTCTCCGCCCGCCGCGAGGCGGCCTCGGCATTCGGCGACGACACGTTGTTCCTGGAACGATTCGTGTTGCGGCCCAGGCATATCGAGGTGCAGATCCTCGCCGATGCGCACGGCAACGTGATCCATCTCGGTGAGCGCGAGTGCAGTTTGCAGCGCCGGCATCAGAAGGTGATCGAGGAAGCCCCCTCGCCGCTGCTGGACGAGGCGACCCGCGCCCGGATCGGCGCGGCGGCCTGCGATACCGCGCGCAGTGTCGACTACGCGGGGGCGGGCACGGTGGAGTTCATCGTGTCCGCGGATCGCCCGGACGAGTTCTTCTTCATGGAGATGAACACCCGGCTGCAGGTCGAACATCCGGTGACCGAGCTGGTCACCGGCCTGGACCTGGTGGAATGGCAGGTGCGGGTCGCGGCCGGGGAGAAGCTGACGATCGCCCAGGACGAGATCACGATGACCGGGCACGCGATCGAGGCGCGCGTCTACGCCGAGGATCCCGCGCGCGGGTTCCTGCCCACCGGCGGTACGGTCGTGGATCTGGTCGAACCCACCGGTCCCGGGGTGCGCGTCGATTCCGGCCTGCGGGTGGGCACGGTCGTCGGCAGCGACTACGACCCGATGCTGGCGAAGGTGATCGCGCACGGCGCCGATCGCGCGGCGGCGCTGCGCGGCCTGGACCGGGCGCTGGCCGAGACCGCGGTGCTGGGTGTCGTCACCAATATCGAGTTCGCGCGTTTCCTGCTCGCCGATCCGGACGTGGTGGCCGGTCGCCTCGACACCGGTCTGCTGGACCGGCGGGTGGCGGATTTCGTCGCCGCCGAGCCCTCGGACGAGCAGATCATCGCGGCCGCGGTCCACCGGTGGCTGAACCTGTGGCCGGCCGGCGCCGCCGACCCCTGGGACGTGCCGAGCGGATGGCGCGTGGGCGGTCCGCAGCCGACCACGTTCCGGCTCGCGACGCCCGGTCGCGTCGTGCACGTCGGCATCACCGGCAGCCCCGGCGCGGCGGTCGTCGCGATCGACGACGGTCAGGCCCGATCCCTGACCGCGTCGCCGGCAGGGGCGGAACTGCGAGTCACGATCGGTGGCCTCGGCGAGAACTCACAAGTCGCCGAACAGGACGAAAACCTTTGGCTGGCAAGCTCTTCCGGTGTCGTGACGATCCGCGAAGTGGCCGAGGAGAACGGACGCGCCGGCGACGCGCACGCCGGGGAGGCGGAGCTGACCAGTCCGATGCCGGGCTCGGTCATCGCCGTCGGCGTCGAGTCCGGCGCCGCGGTCACCGCGGGCACGACCATCGTGGTCGTCGAGGCGATGAAGATGGAACACGCCCTCACCGCGCCGGTCGACGGCACGGTGGAGATCCATGTCGCCGCCGGCGACCAGGTCAAGGTCGACCAGTTGCTGGCACGTGTGATTCCCAACGAGCAGAACGAGAAGGACGCCGAGAGATGACCGACTATCTGTCCACCGGGGCGCTACCGGACGACTACGCCCAGCTGGCGAAGACGGTCCGCGACTTCACCCGGGCGGTGGTCGCGCCGGTCGCCGCCGAGCACGACGCCAACCACACCTTCCCGTACGAGGTCATCGCGGGCATGGCCGAACTCGGCCTGTTCGGCCTGCCGTTCCCGGAGGAGTACGGCGGTCAGGGCGGGGACTACTTCGCGCTGTGCCTCGCGCTCGAGGAGCTGGCCAAGGTCGACCAGTCCGTCGCGATCACCCTCGAGGCGGGCGTCTCGCTCGGCGCGATGCCGGTGTACCGGTTCGGCAACGAGGCGCAGAAGCAGGAATGGCTGCCGCAGCTGACGAGCGGAAAGTCCTTGGCCGCCTTCGGTTTGACCGAACCCGGGGCGGGCAGCGACGCCGGGGGCACCCGCACCACCGCCACCGAGGACGGTGCGGACTGGGTGATCAACGGCAGCAAACAGTTCATCACCAACTCCGGCACCGATATCACGAAGCTGGTCACCGTGACGGCGGTGACGGGTGTGAAAGATGGTGGCAAGAAGGAGATCTCGACGATCCTGGTGCCCACCTCGACCCCCGGGTTCACCGCCGAACCGGCCTACAACAAGGTCGGCTGGCACGCCTCGGACACCCATCCGCTCAGCTTCGACGACGTCCGGGTGCCGCGGGAGAATCTGCTCGGCGAGCGCGGGCGCGGCTACGCGAACTTCCTGCGGATCCTGGACGAGGGCCGGATCGCGATCGCGGCGTTGTCCGTGGGCGCGGCGCAGGGCTGCGTCGACGAATCGGTCCGGTACGCCAAGGAGCGCGAGGCGTTCGGGCGGCCGATCGGTGCGAATCAGTCGATCGCGTTCAAGATCGCGCGGATGGAGGCGCGCGCGCACACCGCCCGCACCGCCTACTACGACGCGGCGGCACTGATGTTGGCGGGCAAGCCGTTCAAGAAGCAGGCGTCGATCGCGAAGCTGGCGGCGAGCGAGGCGGCGATGGACAACGCCCGGGACGCGACGCAGATCTTCGGCGGCTACGGCTTCATGAACGAATACGCGGTCGCCCGGCATTACCGGGATTCGAAGATCCTGGAGATCGGTGAGGGCACCACCGAGGTGCAGTTGATGTTGATCGCGCGGGAGGCGGGACTGTGAACGAGCAATCGGCCACCGACCGGCAACCGCGCCGAATCGTGCAGCGCGGCTTGTGGTTCGAGGAGTTCGACACCGGCGCGGTGTACGAGCACCGCCCGGGGCGCACCGTCACCGAGGCGGACAACGTGCTGTTCACCACGTTGACGATGAACACCCAGGCGCTGCACCTGGACGCCGCGTTCGCCGAGGACCTGCCGCCGTTCAACGCGCGGCTGGTGAATTCGATGTTCACCCTGTCCACCCTCGTCGGCCTGTCCGTGGCGCAGCTGACGCAGGGGACGATCGTCGGCAACCTCGGATTCTCCGAGATCGCTTTCCCCAAGCCGGTCTTCCACGGTGACACCTTGTACGCGGAGACCGAGATCCTGGACAAGCGAGAGTCCAAGAGCCGCCCGGGGGAGGGCATCGTGACCTTCGCCCACACCGCTCGCAATCAGCACGGTGACGTCGTCGCGACCGCGGTCCGCAAGACGATGGTGCGCAAACGGCCGGAAGGACAGTGACATGGGTTCGACGCAGGCGTCCTGGACACCGGCGGGTCCGGCGTGGTTGTTCTGCCCGGCCGACCGTCCCGAACGGTTCGCCAAGGCGGCGGCCGCCGCCGATGTGGTGATCCTGGACCTCGAGGACGGTGTCGGGGCGGCGGATCGCGCGGCGGCGCGGCGCGCGGTCATCGACACCCCGCTCGATCCGGAGCGGACCGTCGTGCGCGTCAACGCGCACGGCACCGAGGATCAGCGCCTGGATCTGGAGGCGTTGCGGCAGACCCGCTACACCCGGGTGATGCTGCCCAAATGCGAATCCGCGGAACAGGTTTCGTCGCTGGCGCCGTATGCGGTGATCGCCCTGATCGAATCGCCGCTGGGCGTGGTGACGGTCGCCGAGTCCGCGCGGGCGGCCAATGCGGTTGCCGTGATGTGGGGTGCGGAGGATCTGGTCGCCGGGCTCGGCGGTACCGCGAGCCGCCGCGCGGAAGGCTCGTACCGGGACGTGGCGGTCCCTCTTCGCTCCCGCTGTCTTCTGGCCGAGAAGGCGTACGGCAAGGTCGTTAGCGGCTACTTCTATCCCGCGCTTCACATCCTGACCTTAATGGACAATTATCGCGCGGTGCGCCCCGACGCAAAAATCGTTATTCTCCTTCGGAACCCGATGGATCGAGCCTATTCGCAGTACAAGTCCGATCTCTTCTACGGTAGTCGCCGCGTGCGGGCCATCCCGTACTACCGGTCCTTTGGCGACTACGTCAATCTGG
>CBJNFW010000293.1:0-10650 GCA_966435935.1 uncultured Nocardia sp. | reverse complement strand
TGTCCTTCAACTCCAGGATCTCACCGCGCGCATCCACCCGGATCTTCTGCGACAGGTCACCGCGGGCGACCGCGGTGGTCACCTGGGCGATCGAGCGCACCTGCGCGGTGAGGTTGTCCGCCATGACGTTCACCGACTCGGTCAGGCCCTTCCAGGTCCCCGACACACCCTTCACATCCGCCTGACCGCCCAAGCGGCCCTCGGTGCCGACCTCGCGCGCCACGCGCGTCACCTCGTCGGCGAACGAGGACAACGTATCGACCATCGTATTGATCGTGTCCTTCAACTCCAGGATCTCACCGCGCGCATCCACCCGGATCTTCTGCGACAGATCACCTTTCGCGACCGCGGTGGCGACCTCCGCGATCGAGCGCACCTGCGCGGTGAGGTTCCCCGCCATGAAATTCACCGACTCGGTCAGGCCCTTCCAGGTCCCCGACACGCCCAGGACCTGAGCCTGCCCGCCGAGACGGCCCTCGGTGCCGACCTCGCGCGCCACGCGCGTCACCTCGTCGGCGAACGAGGACAACGTATCGACCATCGTATTGATGGTGTTCTTCAGCTCCAGGATCTCACCGCGTGCGTCGACCGTGATCTTCTGGGACAGATCGCCTTTCGCGACGGCGGTGGTGACCTCGGCGATCGAGCGCACCTGCGCGGTGAGGTTTCCGGCCATGATGTTCACCGATTCGGTCAGATCACGCCAGGTGCCGGAGACCTCGGGCACCTTCGCCTGCCCGCCGAGGCGGCCCTCGCTGCCGACCTCGCGCGCCATGCGCGTCACCTCGTCGGCGAACGAGGAGAGCTGATCGACCATCGTGTTGATGGTGTTCTTCAACTCCAGCAGCTCGCCCTTGACGTCCACGGTGATCTTCTGGGACAGGTCGCCCTTGGCCACGGCGGTGGCAACACCCGCGATATCGCGCACCTGGGAGGTGAGGTTGTCGGCCATGGCGTTGACCGAATCGGTCAGATCCTTCCAGCTGCCCGACACGCCGGGAACAGACGCCTGGCCGCCGAGTTTGCCTTCCGTGCCGACCTCGCGCGCGACCCGGGTGACCTCCGTGGTGAACAGGGCCAGCTGATCCACCATGCCGTTGAACACGTGTGAGATCTCGTCCAGGACCGGATCGCCGACCTCGGGCAGGTACCGCCGGAAGTCCCCGTCGCGTACCGCCTTGAGGCCGTCCAGCAGCGGCTGGAGGCGCTCGTCGTTGCTGTTGACACGGTCCGCCGCGGCGGTGTCGGTGGTCATCGCTGTCCCCGCTTCTCCTGGGGCCGACGCGATCTACAGATCCACGTCGAAACAGTTCTCGCCCGCGGCGACCCGCCGCACGATCTCGAGCAGGTCGTCGAACAGGCCGGTCTTGAGCACCAGACCCGCGCCACCGGCCGCGATCACGCGGTCACGCACAGTCCGGTCCGCATCCCCGGTGAAGACCAGCACTCTGGCAGCCGGAGACACCTCCTGCAATCGTCCGATGGCGTCGATGCCGTTACCGTCGGGCAGTCGCCGATCGAGCAGGATGACATCGGGGCGGATCCGGGCGGCGGCGGCGACGGTGGCCGCGATGGAACCGGCGGTCTCGACCAGGTCGATATCCTCGACCAGGTCGAACGCCGAGTCCAGCGCCATCACCACCATCGGATGGTCCTCCGCCAGCAGCAGCCTCGTGGGACCGCCCGGTATGTCAGCCGAAATATCCGCAGTCTATTCCGCCGCCGCACCGGTATCGCGCTCCGACCAGGTAAAGGAGCCTTCCGGGGGCGAGCGGCCCGCCGGCCGCCGACCGGGCGGATGCATCCCCCGGAGACGCCACGCAGCGGCCGCAGCGGTTCGATCGTGCGATCGCTCACCGCACCGAAGCGGCCGACACGGCGGCATGCGCTGACCCGAAGGCGCGGCATCGTCTGCTCGTGCACCCCGCCGGGCTCGGCCGAAGGCGGTACCGCATCCGGGTCGACCACCCGCGCCCGAGCCGCGAGATCGCATGCGGCACAGCAGGTTCGCCGGGCACGGCCGCCGTGGTCACGGGCGCTGTCGCGCCCCGGCCATCGCGGCACATGGCCTTGCCTGTCAGCGCGGATGCCGGGCACGGCAGGCGAACGGACCCGCAGACATGGGCGGCCCGCAAGCAACGGCACAGTTATGCTCGAAACATGTGTTCTCCCAGTGCCACGCTGACCGCGTGGGCCGGCGCGTGGCTGGCCGGTCGCGGCGCGCCCGACGACGTGCTGGACTCGCTGCACGCCTGGGCGCCCCGCCAACTGGTCGCCGCCGGAGATCCGGTCACCGGCGGACACACCGGCCTGCCGTGGCCCGGCGGCGAATCGCTGGACGGCGGCGGGGCCGGAATCATGCTGCTGCTCAAGCTGATTCGCGAGGAGTCCGATGATCCGCGGGCCCGGCTGCGGCTGGTGCTGCCGGTCCCCGGGGATGTGCGCGGGCTGCCGACCGGTAGTGAATTCGCCGCGGCGGCACTCGAGGCGCAGGAGGGCATTCTGGTCGGCGTACCCGGCGGCGACGGGATGGGCCTGGTGCCGGAGTGGGTGGACGAGCAGACCCTGCAATGGACCGTCTACCGCACGCCGGTTCCGCGGGTCGTGGAGCAGGACCTGCCGCTGGGTGAGGCCGAGTACGCGATCCGCCAGGCCGTCCGCGACGCGGCGGACGCGCTGGCGCACCTGCAGACCACCGCGGTGAACTCCGGCGGTCCCGATCCGCGCGAACTCATCGAGGACGAACTGGCCGAGTACGCCCGGCACGAATATCCCGAATCCATCCCGCTGCGCGCGCGGCGCATCCTGGACACCGCCGACCATGTGGCGGCCATCCTGACCGTGGCGCAGCACGAACCGGCCTCGGCGCCCAGTTCGGCCAGCGCGATGGCCGCGCAGGAGACCCTGCTGCGCCCGCTCTGGAACGCCATCCGCGCTGCCCGGCTGGCCGCGATACACGCGACCGGGTGAGCCCAGCAGCGGGTCTCAGTGTTTGGTCACGACCCGCTCGGCCCGGCCGGGCTTCCAGATCACCACCTCCATATGCCCGTCACCGACCAGCACGGCCGATGCGCCGGTGATATCGGCGGCGAAGAACGGCTCGAGCTTCTCCCCGCGCAGATCGAATCCCGTGTCCTCGTACAACGATTCGGCCCAGCGGCGCTGCAGGTCCGGATCGGGTACCTCGCGCACCGTGCCGAAGAGTTTCGCGTCGCCGTCGCCGACCTGCGGGTCGACGGTGGCCGTGTGCAGACAGAACCGGGGGTCGCGCCGCAGATCCCGGAATTTCGTGGTGCCGGGCATACCCACCAGCCACAGCTCCCCCTCGAAGATCCGCGGCTCGAGTGGGCTGATTCGCGGATACCCGTCCGAACGGGTCGTCGCCAGCAGGCACAGATTCCCGGTCGCGGCGTGACGGCGCCGGAACACCTCCGAGATGCGCGGAGACGCCTCGCTGAACTCGCTCCAGATGCTCATGCGGCAACGCTAGCCCCGCCCACCGACAGATCGGCCCCGTCCGCAGCGCAGCGGCCGTCGTACCGCTCTGATTGAATGAGCGCGGTTACGTTTCCGGCAGATATCGAGGTCGCGTTCATGCACTCCCTTCGCACCGCCGCCATGGTCCTGGCGATCGTGGCAGCCGGTACCACCGTCGGCGTGACGCCCGCCGCCGCCGTCGTCGGCGGCACGCAGGTCTCCGCCGCCGACTACCCCTGGCTCGGCGCGATCGGTTCGCCCGCGTTCCCACTGCGGCCCGGCGGCCAATTCTGCGGAGGCGCACTCATCGCCCCGGACAAGGTCCTGACCGCGGCGCACTGCGTGATCTTCGCCCAGCCCGCGCCCGCCGCCCTGACGGTGACCTTCGGCCGCACCGACCTGGCCGCTCCGGGCGGAATCACCGTGCGGGTCAAGGGGATCCGGTCGGATCCGCGGTTCCGGATCTCGATCTTCGACGGCGGCCCGAGCTTCCACCACGACGTCGCCGTCCTCACCCTGGAAACCCCGGTGCCGCTCCCGACCGTCCGGGTCGCCGCACCACACGGGCGCACGGGCACGGTCGTCGACTGGGGCGCGACCTCCGATGCCGACTACTCCAACACCCACCTGCGCGCGGCCACCGTGCCGCTGGTGTCCGACACCTCCTGCGCGACCGCCTACGGTCCCGAATTCGACCCGAAAGAGGCCTTCTGCGCCGGATCGACCACTGCCGACACCGGCGAATTCGACAGCGGCGGACCACTTCTGGTCGACGGCGCGGTCGCCGGAATCACCTCCTGGGGTAACGGCGCGGCACAGCCCGGCTTCCCGGGCGTCTACGCCCGGATCCCGGCGACGGATCTGTGAATCCCGCTGCTACAAAGCGAATTTCACGGCCATGGCGATACCGCAGGTCGCCGCGATCACCCGTAGCGCGGCGCCGGGCAGCCGCCGCGCGAAGGCCGGGCCCACCCAGCCGCCGATCAGAAAACCCACGCCCAGCGGGAGCACCGCAGCCCAGTGCACCGGCCCGAAGAGCGCGAAACCCACTGCCGCGGTACCGTTCGCGCACATGCTGACGGTGTTCTTCACCGCGTTGACCTGCTGTTGCGTCCATCCCGGGAACATCGCGGTGAGGATCGCCATGATGAGGATGCCGCCCGCGGCGCCGAAGTATCCGGCGTAGACCGCCGCACCGAACAACAGGATCCGCAATCCGCGCTCGCGCCACCGGTGATCCGCCTCGTCGTAGACCTCCCGCAGCCGGGCCAGTCGCGGCTGGGCGAGCAGGAATACCGACGCACCGCCGATCAGGAATGGCACCACGACCTGGAAGGAGGACGCGGGGGCGAGCAGCAGCGTAATCGCGCCCACGGTGCCGCCCGCCGCGGCCAGCAGCCCCAGCCGCAGCGCCACACGGCCTCGGCCCGCCAGTTCCGAGCGCGATCCCGCGGTCGCTCCCAAGCCGGTGAACACCAGTGCCACGGTATTGGTGACATTGGCCGCGACCGGCGGCAGGCCCATCGCCAGCAGTGCCGGGAACGAGACGAGCGAGGCCAGACTCACCAGAACGCTCACCAGCCCCGCGGCGAAGCCGGTACCCAGCAACTCGAGCGCCTGCCATGGGTTCACCGCCGCCCACCATCTCTCTCCACATCCGACTGCGCCATGCGCCGAACCGCCGGCCCGAACCGCCGGAACGACGCCATCATTCAAACATCCCATGAATATCGGCGCACCGGCGCACCGGCACCTGCCCCGACTCGAGTACCGCGACCATCGATTCGAGCCGGTGGCACAACGGGATTCGAGTAGTGACCTACTCGGGTCCGAGACCTTCGACCCGGCATACGCTGTGCGCAACGTCAGAGTTCGACAGCGGCACAGCACAGTTCACCGAAGTTCGCCGCACCGTCGAGAAGGTTCGTGCCGGCGATGCCGGCATGCGCGAGGTTCGGATGAGCAACAACGTCAACAAGCAACGTCAGGTTCGCGATTCGGCGCGGTAGCGCCGGCGAAGTAACGACGTCACCGAATCGACCTCGGACCGGGATCACCCGGTACGCGGCGGGCGCGCAGCCCGCTCGGCGTCCCGGGAGGTGAGAACCGAATCCCGGCCGCGGCGGCGGTGCGGCTCGACTTCCCGCCGGGTGACCACCGTCGAGTACGCGCACGGCCGGGCCGGCCGCCCGACCGGGGCGCTATCGCGTACGGCGCGGCCGCTCGCAGCAGCCGACGGCGCACGGCGCACCGTTCACGGTGCAGCCGTAGCCCGGGACCGCGCCCAGACGACGTGCGGGCACGTCGGTGAGGTGTTCCTCGACGAGTTCGGCGACGAGCCGGGCGAAGCGTGGATCGGTGCCCGGAGTCGCCGCGCGGGCGAAGGCCATGTCGAGTTCACCGGCCCGCCGGCATGCCTCGTTGTCCAGGTCCCAGATCACCTCCAGGTGGTCCGAGACGAACCCGACCGGGCAGATGACGACCGCGTCGACGCCGGTGGCCGAGAGTGCGTCCAGGTGATCGACGATGTCCGGCTCGAGCCACGGCACCTGCGGCGGGCCCGAACGAGACTGCCACACCACGTCGTACTCGGCAAATCCCGTTGCCGCCGCGCACAGTCGGGCCGCCTCGGCGACCTGGCGACTGTAGAGTTTCCCGCCCTCGGCCGGCGGACCCGCCGAGACGTCCGCGGACACGGGAATCGAATGTGCGGTGAACACCAGCCGGGCACGCTCGCGCCGCTCGGCCGGAATGTCCTGCAGCGCAGCATGTATCGCGTCCGCGAAGGATTCGATCAGCAGCGGATGATCGAAGTACTGGCGCAACTTCACCAGTTCCGGTGCGCCCGTTACCGTCTCGCGCGCCCGGACGATGTCCTCGTCGTATTGCCGGCATCCCGAGTAGCCACCCCATGCCGAGGTCGGGAACACCAGCGCGGACCGCACACCGTCCGCCCGCATCCGCTCGACGGTGTCCTCGGCCATCGGATGCCAGTTGCGATTGCCGAAGTACACCGGCAGATCGATACCGCGCGAGGCGAATTCGGCCTCGACCGCCGCGATGATGTCCCGGTTGAGGGCGTTGATCGGCGAGACGCCACCGAAATGCAGATAGTGCTGCGCGACCTCTTCGAGCCGTTCGCGCGGCACGCCCCGGCCCCGAGTGACGTTCTCCAGGAACGGCATCACGTCCTCGGGACGTTCGGGGCCGCCGAAGGACAGCAGCAGGACCGCGTCGAATCCCATGCCGGCGGCGGACTTCAGTTACCCGAGAAGTTCTCGGGGAACCAGGTGTTGTGGCTCGCGCCGCCGTCGACGTAGATGATCGAGCCGGTGGTTCCGGGCAGCCAGTCCGACAGCAGGGTCACGATCGAGCGGGCCACCACGGTCGGGTCGTCCACGTTCCAGCCGATCGGCGACGCCCCGTCCCAGTAGGTGTTCAGCATGTTGAGCTGCTTGGCGTCGTCGGTCGCGGTACCGGCGATGGCCTTGGCCGCGAGGGTCTTGATCGGACCCGCGGCGATCAGGTTCGAGCGGACCCGCTTGGCCGTGCCCACCTCACGCGCGACATACCGGTTCACCGATTCCAGGGCAGCCTTGGCCACACCCATCCAGTTGTAGTACGGCATGGCGGTGCGCGGATCGAAGTCCATGCCCACGATCGAACCGCCCTCGTTCATCGCGGGCAGCACCGCGCGCGCCAGCGAGGCGTAACTCCACGCCGAGATCTCGAAGGCCTTGGCGGCGTCGGAGCCCGGGCCGTCCAGGAACGGCAGCGCCTCCGGGCCCATCAGGGTGCGCGGGGCGAAGGCGATCGAGTGCAGCACTCCGTCCACGCCCTCGGGTGCGTGCTCCCGGACCCGGTCGGCCAGGCTCGCGAGATCCTCCTCGCTGGTCACATCCAGCCCGATGGCCGGGGGAACCTCCTGCGGCAGCCGCTTGGCGATCCGGTCGATCAGCCGCAGCCGCTCCGGAATGCCCGTGATGACCACCTTCGCACCCTGCTCCTGCGCGACCGCGGCCGCGTGGAACGCGATCGACGAATCGGTGATGATCCCGGTGATCAGTACGGTCTTGCCGTCGAGCAATCCGCCCATGAGTTGTCGGTTCTCCTCGTTGAAAGTCTGCGTGGATATGACGGTGTGAACAGCCGAACGCGGGGTGCGAAACCCGGTCAGTGCCCCATGCCCAGGCCGCCGTCGACCGGGATGATCGCGCCGGAGACGTAAGAGGCGTCGTCGGAGGCCAGGAAGCTGATGACCCCGGCGACCTCCTTCGGGTCGCCGATGCGCCCGGCCGGGATCGCCTTCAGCGCGACTTCCTTCATGTCGTCGGTCATATCCTCGCGGGTCATATCGGTATCGATGAAACCGGGCGCGACGACATTGGCGGTGATGTTGCGCGAGCCGATCTCCCGGGTGATCGCGCGGGCCATGCCGACCAGACCGGACTTGGCGGCCGCGTAGTTCACCTGTCCGGCCATGCCCATCTGGCCGACCACCGAACCGAGGAACACGATCCGGCCCCACCGGGCCCGCAACATCGCGCGGTTGGCCCGCTTGGCGACCCGCCAGGCGCCGGTCAGGTTGGCGTCGATCACGCGGGCGAACTGCTCCTCGCTCATCCGCATCAGGAGCGTGTTGTCCACGATGCCCGCGTTGGCGACCAGCACCTCCACCGCACCCTGGTGCGCCTCGACCTCGCCGAATGCGCGATCGATCGATTCCGCGTCCGTCACATCGCATTTCACGCCGAACAGCCCGTCCGGCACTCCGGAACCACGATGGGTGACCGCGACCTTGTGTCCGTCGGCGGCCAGGCGCTGCGCGACCGCGAGCCCGATGCCGCGATTGCCACCGGTGACGAGTACCGACCTGGAAGTTGTAGGCATAGGGCCAAACTTAACGCGTCGGTACGCAAACGCCTACCGCGGGGGCGCGGTAGCCCCCGGGCGATGTGCCGCCGATCCGGCGACGGACGCCGCCCGCATCGCCCGGAGCGATGAGACGGCGTCCGCCACAACGGTTTTCGTCTCGGTCAGGGCAGGCGCTGACGGTACACCAGACCGGTCACGACACCGGCCGCGCTGATCAGCAGACCCAGCAGCAGCCACGGCCGGCTGGCGTCACCGACGACCGTTTCGTACCCGATCTGGCTCTGCAGCTTGTCGTAGGCGTTGTTGAGTTCCTGCAGCGAGGTCGCGGTGAAGAACTGTCCGCCGGACAGGTCGGCGACCTTGTGCAGTGCGTCGTCGTCGACGGGCACCGGCTGCCCCTTCGAGCCGCCGGAGCCGTCGGGGATGTCGACCACGCCCCATTGGGTGCCGAACGAGATCGTCGAGATCGGCACCCCCTTCTGCTTGGCCAGTCGCGCGGCCACGAACTCGTGCCGGGGATTGTCGACATCGTCCGCGTCCGGCACGGTCTGCTTACCGTCGGACATCAGCACGATGCGCGCCGGCGGCGGCGAGGACCCGCCGCCGAGCACCGTGGCCAGGGTGTCGATCCCGCTGAGGCTGGTGAAGATGCCCTCGCCGGTCGCGGTGCGCTCGGCGAGCTGCAGATTGTTCACCGCCGCCTTGACCGTGTCGTGATTGGTGGTCGGATTGACCAGCAGCGAGGCGGTTCCGGCGAAACTGACGAGCCCGAGGTTGATTCCGTGCGGCATCGAGTCGATGAACCGGCCCGCGGCCTCCTTCGCCGCCTGGATGCGGCTGGGCTTGACGTCGGTGGCCTCCATCGACAGCGAGACGTCGATGGCGAGCACCACCGTGGCCCGGTTGCGCGGAACCTTCTTCGCCATGGTCGGCCCGGCCGCCGCGACCGTCAGCAGCACGAGCCCGACCAGCATCAGTACCACCGGGGCGTGCCGCCACGCACTGGGCCCCTTCGGGCTCACGCCCTCCAGCAGCTCCATATTCGCGAACCGGAGCATATGCCGCTTGCGGCGACGTTGGACGAGCACGTACAGCAGCGCGATGAGCGCGACGACGATCAGGAACAGCAGCCAGATCGACGCGGTGAAGTGCGAAATACTCACTGAACGGGTACCTGCCCGGTCGGGGCGCCGAAGGTGTGGCGCCGGGTGGACACGAACCGGACGACGTCCGCGATCCAGTCGCGATCGGTGCGCAACCGCATCACCGGCGCGCCGCATCCGCGCAGTTCGGACTCCACCTGCTGACGGTGCAGCTGCGCGGCTCGCGTGAAATCGGCTCGCAGCGTTGGGGTTACGGTGAACTCGCGGGTGTGGCCGGTCTCCGGATCGTGCAGCACGACGTCACCGACGTCGGGCAGATCCAGATCCAGCGGATCGAGCACCTCGACCGCGAGCAGATCGTGCCGGCCCGAAACCGCGCGCAGCGAGCGCTGCCAGTCCAGGGCGCCGAGGAAGTCCGAAATCACCACGGCCAGACCACGTTTGCGCTGCGGGCGGCGGAGCGATTCGATCGCGCCGCGCAGATCTCCGCGCACGCCGTCCGCGGCGCGCGGGGTGGTGGCGATCCGGCGCAACATCGCCTGCGCGTGCATGCGCCCGCTGCGGGCGGGCAGTCGCACCAGGCGATCGCCGGTGGCCACGATCGCGCCGATCCGGTTGCCGCCGCCGCTGGTCAGATGGGTGATCGCGGCGGCCGCGGCCACGGCCAGATCACGCTTCTGGCAGCCCGCGGTGCCGAAATCCAGACTCGCGGACAGGTCGACCACCAGCCACGTCTCGAGTTCGCGGTCCGCGATCATCTGCCGTACGTGCGGATGGGTGGTGCGCGCGGTCACCGACCAATCCATTTGGCGCACATCGTCACCCGGCTGGTACAGCCGGGCATCGCCCGGCTCCGAGCCCGGTCCCGGAATCAGGCCGAGGTGATCACCGTGCAGCACGCCGTCGAGGCGGCGCCGCACGGTCAGCTCGAGCGTTTTCAGCGCGGCGGACAGCCGCGGGTCGGACAGATCCCCGCCCCGGAAGGAAGGCGGGGCGTGTGCGGGAGTGTTCGACGAAATCGTCACCGGCGCAACCGAATCCTGCACCTCGCGCCTCACTGACGGTGCGGCTGGCCGTTCGGCACCGGCGACGCGGGCGGCTGCGGAACCGCCTGCTGCGGCGCGGGCGCGGCGCCGTGCGGGCCCGAGGGCGGCATCGGGGCGCCCGGCGCGCCGGCCGGGACCGCGGCCGGCGC
>CBJNFW010000292.1:0-10753 GCA_966435935.1 uncultured Nocardia sp. | reverse complement strand
GGGATCACGCACCGGACAGATTCACCGTCGGCGCCAGCTGGGTACGGCTCGGCGGCTACTATCGCAAACCGCCGCACACCCTCGACGTTATCGGTCTCGACGGTACCAGGACCGCGCTACTGATCGTCCCGCCGCGCACCACTATCGACTCCGCGCGCGTCACGATGACGACCGCGGCCGCCAGAGGCAACGCATCCACCGTCACCGACCTGCTCAGAGCCGTGCGCAACGCCCCGGACGACGTTCCGACATGACCGCTGGACCTGCGCCGTCGGTGGCGAGGGCGCGGCCGCGAGCACCACGGTTGGTGCTGCGCGAGCAAGACACCGCCACCGGATCAATCGACGGCGCCTGGTGGCTGCGAACCGCGGACCCGATGACCGACTACATGAGGTAATCGCTGCGCTCGCACCACGCCTCGGCCGACTGGCACAAATCGGATTCGATTGGAACACAACAGCATCCACCGGCGATGGTGGGCAAGGCGCATCATGCACCTATTCGGCCTACAGGGCGCACGACTGGCGCTACTGCTGGTAGCCGCCGACACCGCACCCGAACAGGCCACCACCCGGGTGCGGTGGGCGACCGGACCGCCTCTGTCGAACGACCGATACCCCAGGCAGCGCAGCACGAACATACGCGAAGTGGACGAGAGCAGATTGCGGCAACTGGACGACGATCAGGAACGATTCAGCGGCAGCAGGTGGGGTCCAGCACGACACACAGGGCGGACAGGGCGTCGCGTTTGGCGTGGTGGACGACGTTCATGCCGAGGCGCTGGGAGTCGACGAGTCCGGCTTTGCGAAGCTGGCCGAGGTGATGACTGACCGTCGATTCGGACAAGCCCACTGCCGTAGCGAGGTCGCCGCCGTTCTCGCCGGTCTCGGGGCTGGCCAGCAGCAGCGACATCAGTTTCACGCGGACCGGGTCGGCCAGGGCTTTGAGGCGCAGAGCGACTTCCAGGGCGGCATCGTCGTCCACCGGTCCGGCCGCTACCGGCGCGCAGCACACCGGCGAGGACATATCGATCACAGGCAAAGCCTTGGGCATGGAGTCCATGTTACCCACGCTATTGACATATGTCGAAAAGGTGGCAGACTCGGCGTCATCCACTTCTTCGACATATGTCTCACTATGGAGGTTTCCCATGTCCCGCGTACAACTCGCCCTCAATGTCGACGACCTCGAGCAGGCGATCGCGTTCTACTCCACGCTGTTCAACACCACCCCAGCCAAGCGCAAGCCCGGCTACGCCAACTTCGCGATTGCCGAGCCGCCGTTGAAGCTGGTGCTGCTCGAGAACACCGGCCAGGGTGGCTCGATCAACCATCTCGGGGTCGAGGTCGAGACCTCCGAGCAGGTCCACGGTGAGATCGCCCGCTTGTCGGAGGCGGGGTTGTTCACCGAGGAGCAGATCGCGACGACATGTTGTTTCGCCACTCAGGACAAGGTGTGGGTCGCTGGCCCAGACGCCGAGAAGTGGGAGGTGTACACGGTGCTGGCGGATACCGAGAACTTCGGTGTGGCACCGGGATTCGCCACCGGAGACGCGGAGGCGGTGCAGGCGTGCTGTGGCACCGGCAGCGCGGCGGCTCCCGAAGCCACCGCCGACGAACCGGATGCACGGCGTTCCGCCGATGGCCCGGTCACTGGCTGGGTTGCGGCACGTCGACGTTGCATTCCTCGATCTTCGGGTTCATGCCGAGATAGTTGAGCGGTCCGGCGACAATGGCGACCGCGTTTGCGGGACTTCTCGTTGCTGTCGCTCAGTGTATCGAGTGGTGGTTATTCGAGCCGATCTCGCCAGCTCGGGTCGGTGCGGATGTGGCGTGAGCCGCCAGTCGTTGAAGTCGCGGCTCGCGGCGTTGTCCTCGGGATGCGACCGACGCAACGGCTTTCGTACGACGAAACTGCGATCCCGGCCGTCGCGACCCGGCGCTCGGCCGTTCATGGTGGCCATGGCGATGACTCCGGCGGCGACAGCGCCGATGAGGATTCCGATGATGAGGGCAATGGTGACGAGCATGTCGACTGGGTAGGTGCGCCCGCGCGGGATTCGCAGGTCAGCTGGTGGTGATGGCGGCGTGTCCGTTGCCGTCGGCGCGCCGTGGTTATCGGCTTCGGCCGCGGAGCGGGGCGTCGACGTGCCGAGCACCGCCATCGGCGCGGCCGAATATCTGGCCCAGGCGCCGGCGGGGTGCGGGCTGGTCACCGATGTGCTGTGTGGCGCTGTTGCCGGATGCCTCGCCCGCGGCATCGGCGGTGCCGGTCTGGCCGTAATGGGTGGGCGCGTTCCGCGGCGCGCCGACCGGCTGTGGCGGGTCGGGGTGGCGAACCTCCTCGACAGTGGTGTCGCGCCGGGTCGTTTCGAGTTCGCGGCGAGCGGCGCGTCCGCGGCGGGCGGTGCGGCGAGCCCCTGCCAGGAGCAGGCTCAGCCCGACGATTCCGATGCCACCGACCACGATGCCGTAGAGGAACAGCACCCCGGTGGATCCGGTGACGTGATAGCCGAACACCGCGAAATTGTCGGTCAGAGCGTGGGTGGAGCCGCCGTTGGCGAACACACCCGCGACGCCGACGAGTACGGCGGCAATCAGGATGACGAGTCCGATGATGACGATCATGACGATCCTCGGTTCTTTGGAGTCCTTCCAGTACACGCCGACGAGCACATAATGTCAACACTGTAGGTCTACACTTTAGATGTCCCAGACGTTGCACCGCGGCCCGCGCCCGGATCCCCCTGGAACCAGATCTCCAACCATCTCATCGACCACTTCGCCGACGCGAACAGTCACGGCACGACAGTCCGCCATCGGCCTCCAGGCCGGCAGCAGCGAACGACTCGTCTTCTACCCACTGCCGACCTGGATGGCGACCACCGGCGCCGTCGTCGTGCTCGGCCCGCTACGCAGGGTGACGCCGCTGAGACACCTGCGCGGATCGGCGCGGAAACCGCCGCCATGCCGATGATTTCCGGAACCGCAGGCGATGCCCGAACCGCGTCGGCCGACTACCTCGATGCATGACCCGGACTTCCTGCGCGGCGGCCCCGCCGCGCCGCCGACCTAGCCCTGAGCCACGCGGCGGCGTCGGCTCCCCCGCCGCGTTCGGATTCCCAATGCTGCTGTGCGGCAGTCATATCGGCGTCGGCGACGGGGGTGATGATCCGAAGGGTCAGGGTGGCGCCGATGTCGCGTCCGATCACATCGAGCGTGCGCACGGGCCGGTGCCGGTAGCCGTCGAGCCGGACCCGCCGCCCGGCGCTGTCCAGTTCCCTTGGCGCAGCAGACCATTCGTCGAGATGATAGATAACGCGACGGATCGGGCCGAGGCCGGGCCGCAACACCGAGAGCAGATCCGTCAGCTCCGCGACGAGATCACGGCTGTGCGGCCACCAGGCCCCGTCGACATCTCCAGCGCCGGCGGCATCGAGTTCGAGCCGCAGACCGCGGGACGGCGACGCCTGTCGACCGGCGTTCGTCACGTGCGGTTGTGGTGTCATGATCGACACTCCTGTCGCGGCCGTTGCGGTCCGCCATGGTGATTCGGATCGGGGTCCGGTGCTTGTCCGAGGCGTCGCGCCGACGGTTGCTCGGCGTTGCCGGACCGGAAATTGCCTACGATGTAACTCTACACTGTAGACACCGTTGTGACCGCGGGATACGCTGAGGAGGGCGTCGACATCGCCTCCTACGCCGGCCGCGACGACAGCGACGGCCATGCGAGGAGTCGAGATCAGAAGAACTACTACCGAAAGGAATAAGAAAATGGCGACGAAAACGCCTTACGAGCGCCGAGTGGCTCGCGTCCGAGATGCGGTGCGGAAGAACTCGGAACTCGACGACGCCGCCGCGACCGCGCTCGCGGTCCAGGTACTGAATGCCCTCGATACGATCCCCGAGAAAATTCGCTGACGACGAGCGATTCCGCCCGCCACGCCCGCGCCCGCGGGCCCTCCAGTCGGACCATTCGACTTCTCGAGCCAAGGATTCGACGGTGCCCGGGTGCCGTAGCGGCTCGCCCGGTGTGAGTCCTCGGCGAATTCCTGTTTCGTGCCTAGGATCTCCGCGCGAGCCGCCGGGCCTGCTGCTGGGTGGAGATCAGTGCGAGTGTCGCTTCGGCGCTTTGGTTCTCGTTTCTGCCGGTGGGTTCCAGCCCGTCGGAACAACCGTTGCTGTCGGGGTCGAGCAGCGCGGTGGCGACGTCGTTCACGCCGCGGAACCATGCCTCGCACAGCATGACCGCCTCCTTCCAGCGCTGCTCCCCGGTGACGTCGTAGGCGCGGGCGCAGGCATCGGCGAGCGTCGCGACCTCGACAGGCTGCTGGTCGAATCCGGGCCGGGGTTCCCCGGTCTCCCACCCGTCGACCGGGGTGACGGAGAGGTGATCACCGGCCGTCTCGACCTCGAGCAGCCAACGCAACATCGCCAATCCGTCGGCCTGGGTGCGCCCCTTGCCGGGAAGCGCACCGGCCACGAGCAATGCCTCGGCCAGCACAGCATTGGCGTACTGCAGTCGCGGCTCGGGCCACCGCCAGTCCAGCCTGCGTGTGGGTGCGCCGATCACCCCCTCCGCAGCAACCAAAAGATCACGGGCGCAACGGTTCTCCGGATACTCCCGCAGGACCTCCGCGGCCCCCAGGGCGGCGAACGCCATACTGCGGACCGAGCGGGCGCGCCGCCCGGCGGCGGTCGTGAAGCGCGGCAGCACGGTGGGCGCCAAGTCGGGCCTGCGGGCGACGACGGTCCCGAGTGCCCACACCGCGCGGCCCCAGTGATCGTCGAGGCTGGGCTCGTCCTGCCAGCACCGGTCCGTTCCGCGCCGGTTGCGGCAGCGCCCGTCGGGCGTGAGCGCATCGATCACGAAATCGAGATACGTCCCGGTGAGTGCGAGCAGTTCCGGCGGGGGTTCGGTTTCGCGGACCGCGACGACCAAGGCGCGCGCGACATCGTCGACGCAATAACCGTTCTCGACGCGAGGTTCGGTGAGCCTGGCATGTTCGAAGATTCCGCACTCGTCGCTGAGCCGGACCAAATGCGCGTAGGAAATGGTGATCGTGCTCATGCGCTCACTCGCCCACGTGTCCGCGCGGCGACCGTGATCGGCTGCCGCTGGGTCCGAGCGTGGCGCTCGGATGTCTGTTGGATCGAATCGGCACGCATACCCTCGAATCGCCGGACGGTGCGCCTGGCCGAACCGATGCCGGGCGCCTGCGCAAACGCGCTGCGCGCCTGCGGAACCGGATCAGCGTTCGAATGTCGCCTCGAGCCGTTTCCTGGCCCGGTCGATTGCACTGCGGGCCTGCTGTCCGGCGCTTTCCGTCCGATGGCGGCCGTCTCCTCCTGCCTTGTCGGACAGCTTGTCCAGGTTCGCCTTCGCTGCCCGAACCTGGCGGGTGATCTTGTCGCCGATGATCATCGGAATGATCCCATCCCCGGATGCGCTGCGGAACCGCGGCCGGCCGATCGCCGACCGGTCGGCGCATAAGACCGGTCATGACCACACCCTAGGCTCGAATACGACGTATGTCTACACCGTAGAATAACGGCGTAGTCAAACTCGCTGAACAGGCGGAAGAGTCGAGGAGTCTGCGATGAACCACACGAGAGCGGGGCAGCCCGGCCCGCCCGGCAATCACATCAGCGACAGCCATCTTCAGCCGCTGACCCGCGCGGCGATAGTGGCCGCCGCCCTCGAGATCATCGACCACGAAAGTATCGAGCGACTATCGATGCGACGCCTGGGCCAGCGGCTCAACCAGCACCCGACCTCGCTCTACCGCCATGCCTCCAACAAGGCCGCGCTGCTCGACGGCGTGACCGAGCTCGTACTCGGACAGCTGACCGTCGACTCCACCGACCCGGACTGGCACCACCAACTGCGCGTCATCGCCCGCGATTTCCGGCAGCTCGCCGTCGCACATCCGCATGTGGTGCCGCTGCTGGTCACGCACCCGCTGGCTACCCCGCTCGCCCTGCGGCCACCGCGCACTTTGCTCCCGCTGGAGCATATTCTCGACCTGCTGACCCGGGCGAACTTCAGCGGAAACGACGCCCTGCGGATCTACCGGGCGTTGTTCGGGTTCTTGTACGGGCATGTGCTCAACGAACTGCAGGAGATCGTCCACCAGCCGGACGAGTCCACCGATCTCCTGCGGCTCGGGCTGCAACACCTCCCGATCGGGGAGTTTCCGAGGGTGCGGAACTTGGCCTCGGACCTGGCCGCCTACGACGGCGCCACCGAACTCGAACGCGGCCTGGATATCCTGCTCACCGGCCTCAACACCACTTTTGCCGTACCCGCGCCGCCACCCCGGTGCCCCTAATCACGCCGGGTGCCCGATCACCGCCCAGCGGGCGCATCCTCGGGCCCGGGCAGCACGGCATTGCCCGAGCCAGGACCGGTGACATCGCCCGGCCCGGGCAACGTCGCCGCGAGACCGGCCAGCAGAATGTCGAGCCCACGCTCGAGTTCCACCGCGCCGTCGTAGCTCGCGAGCACCGACGCCAAGTTCCGCACCCTCGGAAACTCCCCGATCGGCAGCCGATACAACCCCAGCCGCAGCAGATCGTCGGTCTCCTCCGGGCGTTCCACGAGTTCCTGCAACTCGTTGAGCACATGCCCGTACAAGAACCCGAACAACGCCCGGTACATGTGCAACGCGTCGACCTCGGTATACCCGACCCGCATAAGCAACGCCAGCATGTCCTCCAGCAGACGCACCACCGCCGGCGGACGCTGCCCCAACGGCGTCGCCAGCGGCCGCGTCACCAGCAACGGCACCACCCGTGGATGCGCCAACGCCACCCGCCGGAACTCCCGGGCCACCCGGCGTACCTCGGCGACCCAGTCCGGCGCCGCGGCATCAACCGACAATTCCGTGAACACGACCTCGGCGACACCATCGAGCACCGCGGCCTTGTTCGGCACATGCCGATAGATCACCATCGGATCGCGGCCCACCGCCTCAGCCAGCCGCCGCATCGACAACCTCTCCACGCCGTCGCGATCAACGATCTCCAGCGCCTCACTCAACACCGCCGCCCGAGTCACCGGACTGTCCCCGCGCCCAGCCCTGACCTTCTTGCGACTACTCGGCGATTCAGGCATCACAAACAGCCTCCATCACTCGGAACACACACCACACATTTAATGTAGACCTACAATGTTGACATACAGCGCTGTGCGGCGTCTACTGAAGGTAATCGACCCAGGGAGCACCACCATGGCGCCACTCGACATCCGCCGCCGGACCAGACGGCACCGCGGCCCACCCGAAAACACGCCGCGATTGTGGCTCGAGCCCGACAGCGACGCATACATCGACGGCGCCTGGTGGCCTCGGTCCGGGGAACTCACCACCGAACTACCGGGCCTGCTGACATTTCTGGAATTTCGGATGGGCCCCATCCGCCGCGTCGTCTACGACCGGGAAAGCTGGGCATCCGCACCCCGCACCTTGACCGTCGACCATCATGAGGTCCAACTCGACGCCTACCCGTTCGAGGCAGGCAACACGCTGTACGTCTTCGGCAGCGACGACAACATGCTCGTGCTGCAGGTCGTCCTCTCGACCACCGACCACCACAGCGCAGGTTCCACCCGCATCGGCGCCGCGATACAACAGGTACGTCGGCCCCTCGACAAGGAAGCAAGATCATGATTCATGGCAACACGCCCACGCACCGCCCGATCACGAACCACCTCGCCATGGGCAGGAGCACCGGCCCACCCGGAAGCCACACCCAACCGTTCGGCGCCCCCACCCGCACACCACGACTTCTAATGCGCGGGAACAGTACCCGCGCCGGTGACGTCGACGGCGCATGGTGGCCCTGGACAGCCAACCTCACCGCCGAACTACACGACCTGATCGCCGCCCTCACCCCGCGTCTCGGCCCGATCACCGGAGTGGGCTTCGACTGGAACCGGATCAGCCGCACCCAACGCCACATCGATCACGACGACGGCGTACACATGCACGACCCGAGCGCCGACCAACCCCCTGGCATCATGCGCCTGACCGTGTCGCGCGGCCCCCAGGCGACCCTACTCGTCATCCCCTTCGACACTCCCCGCGACCGAGCCGACGACCTGATGCACCAGGCAACGCGAAGCACGGGGCTGTCCGTTTAACGACCTTGTATCGTTTCGAAGCGCGAAGTCGGCTTCCACAACCAACTGACCACGGAGAAACCCCTGGTCACCATGGTTCCCAGTCGTCAGGAGAAGCCGTGAGCATCGTGGTTGATCGTCGCCACCTACTGCCGAGGGGCCACACGGCTGGCATGTCGATGCCTCAAAGCATCGGATGGACGCTATCGGATCGCTTATGGTGGGGTTGCTTGCTGTTGTTCTCGATCAAGCGGTCGAGGACTCCGATGCACATCGGCCGACCCCGAGGACTCAGCATGGCGATCACCGAGATCAGGCGATACGCGCATCTCAGCACGGCCGACGTCGAGGCATTCGGGAGCGAACTCGATTCGATTCGCCGCGATATCGAAAGCTCGCGTGGCCGGCGGGACGCCCGGTACATCCATCGCACCATCGCCGTGCAGCGGACCCTCGATGCGGCGGCCCGGCTGGTGATCTTCGGCAGTAGCAGCAGGATCGGCTGGGTGTTGGGGGTGAGCGCGCTGGCAGTCGCGAAAAGCATCGAGAACATGGAAATCGGCCACAACGTCTGCCACGGCCAATGGGATTGGATGAACGACCCGGAGATCCACTCCCGCACCTGGGAGTGGGACATGGCAGGTGTGTCGGCGCAATGGCGGTATTCGCACAACTACCGCCACCATATGTTCACCAATGTCGTAGGCATGGACGACGACGTCGGCTTCGGCATCATGCGGGTGACTCGCGACGTGCCGTGGCGACCGCGACACCTGCTCCAGCCGCTGCGGAATCTGTTGCTGGCAGCCACTTTCGAATGGGGTATCGCCCTGCACGGGCTGTATTCCGAGCGTGATCGCGTCGCGAGCGATGCCGCAAAGAAGGCCCAGACCAGAGCGCTGATCCGTAAGATCACCCGCCAAATCGGCAAGGACTATCTGGTGTTTCCCACGCTGAGCAGGCGGCGTTGGCGGCGCACCCTGGCCGCGGACGCAGTCGCCAACCTGCTGCGCAACCTCTGGGCGTACGTAGTGATCTTCTGCGGCCACTTTCCCGACGGCGCAGAGAAATTCACTTCCGCGGTCATCGACTACGAGACCGAACCCGAGTGGTACCTGCGGCAGATACTCGGCACCGCGAACTTCGACGCCGGTCCGATGCTGGCATTCCTGAGCGGAAATCTGTGCTATCAGATCGAGCACCATTTGTTCCCGGACCTGCCCAGTAACCGGTACGCCGAGATCGCCGTGCGGGTACGGGCGCTGTGCGCGAAGTACGACCTGCCCTATACCACCGGACCGCTGATCCGCCAATACCTTCTGACCTTGCGTACCATCCACAAACTCGCGCTCCCGGACCGCTTCCTGACCGCCACCAGCGACGACGCACCCGAGACCGCGTCCGAACGACGCTTCGGCCCACACACCATCGCCGGGCCGAACCCGGCCGTCGCGCGGCGTGGATTGCGCACAGCGCTGACGGAATTGCCCTTCCAGCAGCCCGGCACCAGGAGGGATCCCGCACTGGCCCCGGAAAACGACGGATATGCCATAACCAACTGGAAGTATCTGCTCAGCTGGTTCCGGCTCCGCCCTCGGAATCCACCGGGGGCGAGCCGAGTCGGTCAATCCGACTTTCGGTAGTCGAATCCCGTTTCGATTGTCAACGTTCCCCATGAAAACCGCTGGTCGTCACCGGTCCCATCCTTATGGAGCCCCGCCGGGGGCACCAAGAGGCTGTAACCATCACCTAAAGGCCAGGCCACAGGTACGAATCCTGCCGGGGGCACCAAGAGGCTGTAACCATCACCCAAAGGCCAGGCCGCAGGTACGAATCCTGCCGGGGCACCAACCTGCGACGACGTTTCCGCAGGTTAGCGGGTTTACTCGATTCATGGACCGCTGGCAGTCCAACCAGACAGAACGGAACTGTGCAGGTCAAGGCGGTTGTCCGGCGCGAGCCCCAGGGAAACACTGAACATGGGCAACCAGGCCGAAGGGGGTTGCGATGCCCAGTTTGGAAGAGCTTTACAACGAGCTCATCGCGAAGCCGAAGCGGCTCGGCAGCAATCGCCTGTTTACGCACACTACGTGAAGAACTCGACCAGCTCGACTACCGGATCCACGTCGAAGTTTCGGCAGATGAGCGGCATTACGAGCTGAATCTGCCTAGCGATAGGTCAATACGACTCTCACTGCTGCGGACTTCCACGCTCAGATCGCCCGCAACGTCGCCCGCGCCGAGCGTGAGCGTGAAGCGCACGACGCGGCGCACCTGTCATGGGGAGGGTCGGTGACCGGCCGGCCACCCCCTGGATGCGGTGTCGGGCCGGGTCGCGCAGCGGCGAGATCCTGGAGGTGCGTGACCGCGAGGGTGAACCCTCGTATGCGGTGTGCTACCTGCCTGACAAACGGCCGCCGGGCGGTGCACGCCCGGCGACACGATCGGCAAAAGGCGATGGAAGGGGTTGTCGGTCAGTAGAACTCGACAGGAGGCGGAGTAGTTGTCATCGTCGCACTTCTCGTTCGCGGTCGAAGGTCCAGAAATCGTGCGGTCGCCGCCACACGCCGAAGTGGACAAGGGACACAGGCGGCGGGGGAACAAAAAAAGGGGGGTAATGCGTCTTTCCGCC
>CBJNFW010000291.1:0-10832 GCA_966435935.1 uncultured Nocardia sp. | reverse complement strand
GTCGTGCTGGCCTGGCTGCTGCTGGGCCGCTACGCGGTCGGCGGGTTCGGCGGTACGGTGCGGCATCGCCTGAGCCGGTCCCAGCTGGACCGCACGCTGCTGCTGTGGATCGTCCCGCTGTCCATCGCGCCGCCGATGTTCTCCAACGACGTGTACTCCTATCTCGCGCAGAGCCAGATCGCCGAGCGCGGCATGGATCCGTACGTGGTCGGCCCGGCCGAGGGGCTGGGCCTGGCCAATGTGCTGACCAACAACGTGCCCAACATCTGGCGCGACACCCCCGCGCCGTACGGGCCGCTGTTCCTGTGGATGGGCCGCGGCATCGCCCAGCTGACCGGCGACAACATCATCGCGGGCGTCTGGGTGCACCGGCTGCTCGAACTCGGCGGCGTCGCGCTGATCGTCTGGGCGCTGCCGCGGCTGTCGCGGCGCTGCGGGGTCGCGCCGGTGAGCGCGCTGTGGCTCGGCGCGGCCAATCCGCTGGTGCTGTTCCACCTGGTCGGCGGCGTGCACAACGACGCGCTGATGCTCGGGCTGATGCTGGCGGGCCTGGAGTTCTGCCTGCGCGCCATCCACGGACTCGACACCCCCGCCACCGAGCCGACGCATCCGTTCGGGCGACGGGAATGGGCGCTGCTGACCTTCGGCGCGGTGGT
Organism: uncultured Nocardia sp.; assembly: GCA_966435935.1. Taxonomy (GTDB): domain Bacteria; phylum Actinomycetota; class Actinomycetes; order Mycobacteriales; family Mycobacteriaceae; genus Nocardia. The sequence goes on along the minus strand of CBJNFW010000291.1, from coordinate 10,176 downwards.
CATCACCCTGTCGTCGTCGATCAAATTCACCTCGATCCTGGTGCTCGGCTTCGTCGGCATGGCCCTGGCCCGGCGCTGGGGCCGCGGGCTGCGCCCGCTATTGCAGGCCGCTGCCGTGCTGGGCGTCATCGCGGTGGCCACCACGCTGTTCGTCAGCTATGTCAGCGGTCTGGGCTTCGGCTGGATCTACACGCTCAATACCGCCGGGGCGGTGCGCAGCTGGATGTCGCTGCCGACCGCGGTCGGCGTCATCACCGGATTCGGCGGCGTCCTGCTGGGCCTGGGCGACCACACCACCGCGGTGTTGAGCATCACGCGCCCGATCGCCGGTGCCGTGGCCGCGTTCCTGAGCCTGCGCATGCTCGTGGCGACCTGGACCGGTCGGTTGCATCCCGTTGGGGCCCTGGGTGTTTCACTCGCGGCGATCGTGCTGCTGTTCCCGGTGGTGCAGCCGTGGTACCTGCTGTGGGCGATCGTGCCGCTGGCCGCCTGGGCCACGACGCGGGCGTTCCGCGCACCCGCGATCGTGCTGTCCGCCGTGGTCGGCCTGATCCTGATGCCGCGCGGCGCGGATTTCGGCGTGTTCCAGATCATCGAGGCCGCCGGCGCCACCGTCGTGGTCGGCGTCGGATTCATCCTGCTCACCCGCAACCGCCTGCCGTGGCGCGACCGCACGGGGGTGTCTGCCTCGTCACAACCGCCCGCGGCATACGGTGTGACCTCGTGAACGCATCGGAAACCGCTGTCAGCGTCGACGGTGTCCGCAAACGCTTCGGCGACACCGTCGCCGTGGACGGCCTGAGTTTCGAAGTGGCCCGCGCGGAGGTCGTCGCGCTGCTGGGTCCCAACGGTGCGGGCAAGACGACGACCGTGGAGATGTGCGAGGGCTTCTCCGCACCCGACGCCGGATCGGTGCGCGTGCTGGGCCTGGACCCGATCGCCGACACCGACGCCCTGCGTCCCCGGATCGGCGTGATGCTGCAGGGCGGGGGCGCCTACCCCGGTTCGAAGGCCGGGGAGATGCTCGATCTGGTCGCCGCCTATTCGGCCGATCCGCTCGATCCGCAGTGGCTGCTGGACACGCTCGGACTGCGCGAGGCGCGGCGCACGCCGTACCGGCGGCTGTCCGGCGGTCAGCAGCAGCGGCTCGCGCTGGCGTGCGCGCTCGTCGGCCGGCCGGAGATGGTGTTCCTGGACGAGCCCACGGCCGGAATGGACGCGCAGGCAAGGCATCTGGTCTGGGAACTGATCGACGCGCTGCGCCGCGACGGGGTCGGGGTCCTGCTGACCACCCATATGATGGACGAGGCCGAACAGCTCGCGGACCGCCTGGTCATCATCGATCACGGCAGCATCGTCGCCCAGGGCACGCCCACCGAGGTCACCTCCGCCGGAGCCGAGGGGCAGCTGCATTTCAACGCACCGCCCAAACTCGACCTGCGACTGCTGACCACGGCACTGCCGGAGGGATTCGCACCGCAGGAGACCTCGCCCGGCTCCTATCTGCTGCGCGGCGACATCACCCCGCAGGTGCTGGCCACCCTCACCGCCTGGTGTGCGCGAATCGACGTGCTGCCCACCGACATTCGGATCGACCAGCGCCGCCTCGAGGACGTCTTCCTCGAGCTGACCGGCAGGGAGCTGCGCAATTGAGCACCCGTCCGCACCCCGGCCGCGACCGGTCCGCCCTCTCGTCCGCACCAGCCCGGTTTCCGAGCGGAAGGCACTCGCGATGACCGAAACCTCCGCCCGATTCGCGCCCGGCACCTTCACCCCGGCCCCGCGCCCGGCCGCTCGCGCGCCGATGCTCCTGGCACAGACCCGGATGGAGCTGATCCTGTTGCTGCGCAACGGAGAACAGCTCCTGCTGACCATGTTCATCCCGATCGCCATGCTCATCGGACTGACCCTGCTGCCGCTGAGCAGTCTCGGCGAGCATCGGGTGGACCGGATCGTGCCCGCGGTGATGATGGTGGCGATCATGTCCACCGCGTTCACCGGACAGGCCATCGCGGTCGGCTTCGACCGCCGCTACGGCGCGCTCAAACGCCTCGGCGCCACCGCGCTGCCGCGCTGGGGCATCGTCGGCGGCAAATCCGCGGCGGTGCTGATAGTCGTTGTGCTGCAATCGATTCTGCTGGGCCTGATCGGCGTCGCGCTGGGCTGGCGGCCGGGCGCGGGCGGGCTGGCCTTCGGTGCGGTGGTGATCGCGCTGGGCACGGCGACCTTCGCCGCGATGGGCCTGCTGCTGGGCGGCACCCTGAAGGCGGAAATCGTGCTGGCCCTGGCCAATATCCTGTGGTTCGTGATGCTCGCGGTGGCCAGCGTCGTCTTCGCCGCCGGCGACATCCCGCGGCCGCTGAGCATCGTCGCGCGACTGCTCCCGTCCGGAGCCCTCGCACAGGCGCTCGACCAGGCGTTGCGCACCGGCGTGGACTGGTACGGGCTCGTCGTGCTGATCGTGTGGGGCGTGGTGACCTGCTGGCCCGCCACTCGCTACTTCCGTTTCGATTAGCCGCTGTTCGACCGGCACCCCGGTTCGGCCGAACCGCTCGCGGCGATTCAAAACGACGGACCGTAGTAGCCCGGCTGCGTCGCGGGACCGGGCCGGGGATACCATCGGAGCGTGCTGTCACGCGCCTTCATGCGACTCGTCGACCTGCTGCCGTTGCCCTCACTGCGCGTGCAACGGATCATCGCGTTCCTGGTGATCCTGTCCCAGGCCGGAATCTCGGTGACCGGCGCGGTCGTGCGCGTCACCTCCTCCGGGCTGGGCTGCCCGACCTGGCCGCAGTGCTTCCCGGGGAGTTTCACCCCGCTGCCGCACGCCGCGGTGCCGGTATGGCATCAGACGGTCGAATTCACCAATCGCATGTTCACCTTCGGGGTGACGCTGTTCGCGGCGCTGGTGGTGCTGGCGGTGCTGCGCGCCCGCCGGCGGCGCGAGGTCGTCGGTTACGCCTGGCTGATGCCCGGCGGCACGGTGCTGCAGGCGGTCATCGGCGGCATCACGGTGCGGACCGGACTGCTGTGGTGGACCGTCGCGATCCATCTGCTGGTCTCGATGCTGATGGTGTGGCTGGCGGTGCTGTTGTTCGCGAAGGTCGGCGAACCGGACGACGCGGTGCCCGCGCCGCGGGCGCCCGCACCGCTGCGCTGGCTGACCGCGCTCAGCGCGCTGGCCCTGACCGCGACCCTGATCGCCGGCACGCTGGTGACCGGCGCGGGCCCGCACGCCGGAGACGAGAGCGTCAGCAAACCCGTGGTGCGCCTGAAGGTCGAGATCGTGACGCTGGTGCACGCGCATGCCCAGATGCTGGTCGCCTACCTGGCGCTGCTGATCGGCCTGGGCTTCGGACTCGCCACGGTCGGCATGACCCGCGCGCTGCGCAACCGCTACATCGTCTTGATCGCGCTGGTCTGCGCCCAGGGCCTGGTCGGCGTCGTGCAGTACTTCACGCACGTCCCGGCGGCGCTGGTCGCCGTGCACGTCGGCGGCGCGGCCGCCTGCACCGCCGCCACCGCCGCGCTGTGGGCCGCGATGCGAACCCGCGAACCGATATCCGCCGAGATCCCGGCTCCGGTCACCCAGGCCGCCTGAATCGGCTGCGCCACACCGTATTCGGAAGGCCCGCACAGGTGCCGAGTGCGGGCGGTCACGGCGATCGGAGATAATTCGAGCATGCCGACCTACGCGTACCGCTGCCGCGAATGCACCGGAACCTTCGAACTCCAGCGGCCGATGAGCGAATCGAGCGCGCCCGCGGTGTGTCCGGACGGGCACTCCGACACCGTCAAACTCCTCACCACCATCGCGCTGACCGGCTCGGCGAACAGCCCGGCGCCCGTCGCCGCACCGGCGCCCTCGGGTGGCGGCTGCTGCGGCGGCGGCTGCGGCTGCGGTTAGCCGACGAGGCGATCCGCGGCTCAGCCGGAGTGATCCGCGATCGCCACCCGGCCCAGCCCGTAGAAGCGGGATTCCCGGGCCGGAATCGAGAGCTCTCGCACGATATCGCGCAGATCCCGGTCGACGGTGATCCGCAGGCCGTATCCGGCCAGCAGCACCGCCATCTGCTCCGGCGTCCAGGCCGAGATGTGCCGTTCGTGCTCGAGCGGATCCTTACCCCCGGTCAGCCTGCTGTACAGGCGCAGTGCCCGGCGGCCGAGCACCGCGAACCGGTTGTGCACCGGATAGGTCGCGACCAGGCGGCTACCGGCGGCCGAGCGTTCGGCCACGATGGCGAGGGTCGAGTCCACCTGCTCGCTGGTCAGGTACGGCAGCACGCCCTCCCAGATCCAGGTCGTCGCGGCGGCCGGATCGTGCCCGCCGGCCGCGAGCGCGGCTCCGAGCGCGTCGCGGCCGAAGTCCACCGGTACTTAGGGCAGCGATTTCGCGACCGGCGCCAAGCCCTCGGCCCGTTCGCGCTTATCCCGTTGCGAGGCAGGGTGATCCACTTCGAACACCGCGGAACCGGCCAGTTCGGACATGCGCCAGGCGCGTGCGTCCAGTCCCGCGCCGAGTACCACCAGTTGCGGATTTCCGGCCTCACGCACGGCGTCGTCGATCACGACCGTCCGGGTGACCAGCACCGCGGCGGTCGCGCCGAGCATCTCGTAGCGCATCCGCGCTCGCCAGCCCGACGGCGCGTTCCCGGACCGGGCCAGCTCCACCTCCGCGCGCTCGTCGTCGCGAAGTAGTTGTGCCGCAACAGGGTCGGCGAACCGATCCGGCGCCAGCCGCCCATCCCCCACGGCGCGGCCCTGGCACACCAGCACCGCCGTGCGGCTCGCCTCCGTCTCCTTCACGACTTCACCTCACCGATACTCGAATTCACAAGGCTCACTGTCACATTCACGGGCATTGGGTTCAGGCGGTCGCGTGCGGGCCGATCCAGGCGTCCAGGGCGCGGTTCACTCCGCCGCTCGCGAGCTGGCTCGTCAGCCAGCCGTTCACCTCGGCGGCCAGCAGCGGATCGTTGCGGCGCAGCAGGAAGATCTTGTTCGAGGAGTCGAACGGGTGATCCGGATGCAGCACCCGCAGCCCGGGATGTTGCCGCACCCGGTAGCGGCCTTCCACCGAATCGGTGACGAAGACGTCGGCGCGGCCCCGGTCGAGTTGGTCGACCATGGTCAGGTTGTCCGGCCACAGGATCAGCCGGGCGGCCGGGAAATGCGCGCGGGCGAACGCCTCGTTGGTCCCGCCGGGATTCACCACGACGCGCACCCCGGGCCGGTTGATCTGCTCGATGGTCGCGTACCGGCCCGCGTCGGCGGCACGCACGATGGGCGCCTTCCCGTCCGTGTCGTAACCGATCGAGAAATCCGCGTAGGAGCGCCGCGAGGCCGCTTCGGAGATGCCGCCCGCGGCGATGTCACAATCCTTCGCGCCGAAGTCCGCGGCCAGGGCGGACCAGGTCGTGGGGACGAATTCCACGGGGCGGCGCAGTATTTCGCCGAGACCGCGGGTCAGGTCGATGTCGACACCGCGATAGCCGCCGTGCCCGTCGCTCAGCGAATAGGGCGGATAGTCCCCGGTCGTACAGACCCGCAGTGCTGCGGGTTGCGCGGCGACCGGCGCCGTCACCGGCAGCAGGGACAACGCACCGACCGCCGCCGCGGTCACCGAACGCCGGATTCGCATGACTCCCGCCCTCGTCGTAGGGTCGCCCGGATACGAGCAACGCCCGGCGATCGAGCCGGGCGTTGCAGACGATACGTGATGTGGGCCGGGTCAGCGCTCGTTTCGCGCCTTGGGGAAGCGCACCTGGTGCGCCACCCACCCGGCCATCCTCGCCCAGTGGCCGGCGGCCGGGGTGACCACCGAGGTCAGCTCGCGGTCCCAGTGCTCGGCCTCGCTCAGCCCGGGTACGGCCTCGACCACGGCCTTCGCGGTAGCCAGATCAGCGACGACGCGGTCGCCGAGGACGCCGTCACCGCCGACCAGGGTGATGCGGACGCCGATGCGGCCGAGCGGCTGCAGTACCGCGGTCGCGGAACCGCCGTGGGCGGTGACGAAATCCTCGACCGAATCGATCACGGAAGACGACGGCTTGGCTGGGGCCGCGGATGCACTCATGACGGCGAGTTTACCGCCCGGTAGGTCCGTACCGGCACACTGCCGGGAATGATCACATCCGTGCGGGTGTAGAACCGACACATGCATGCGATTCAGGTTTCCGAGCTGGGCGGTCCCGAGGTCCTGCAGTACGAACAGGTACCCGATCCGGTTGTCGGCCCCGGTCAGGTCCTCGTCGAGACCGAGGCGATCGGTATCAACTTCATCGATACGTACATCCGCAGCGGGGTCTATCAGACGAATACGCCGTATATCCCGGGCGCCGAGGGTTCCGGGGTGGTGCGCGAGGTCGGCGCCGAGGTGACCGACTTCCGGGTCGGCGACCGGATCGCCTGGGCGGACGCACCCGGCAGTTACGCGGACAAGGTGGCCGTCGAGGCCGCGGTCGCGGTCCCGGTGCCGGACGGGGTGCAGCCTCCGGTGGCCGCGTCGGCGCTCTTGCAGGGGATGACCGCGCACTATCTGATCGAATCGGTCTACCGGCCCGAGGCCGGGGAAACGATTCTGGTGCACGCGGGTTCGGGCGGTGTCGGCCTGATCCTGACCCAACTTGCCGCCGCGCGGGGCGTGCGCGTCATCACCACCGTGTCCACCGACGAGAAGGAGGCGCTCTCGCGCGAGGCCGGTGCGACCGAGGTGCTGCGCTACGGCGACGATCTGGCCGATCGGGTGCGCGAGCTGACCGACGGCGTCGGCGTGGCCGCGGTATACGACGGCGTGGGCAAGGACACCTTCGACGCCAGTCTGGCCTCGCTGCGCGTGCGCGGCATGCTCGCGCTCTTCGGCGGCGCCAGCGGGCAGGTGCCGCCGTTCGACCTGCAACGCCTCAACAGCGGCGGGTCGCTGTTCATCACCCGCCCCACCCTGGCGCACTACACCCGCGATCGCGCCGAATTGCTTTGGCGCGCAGGCGATATCATGAACGCCATCGCAGCGGGCGACCTGCGCGTACGGGTCGGCGCGACCTATCCGCTCGCCGAAGCCGAACGCGCGCACCGGGATCTGGAGAGCCGCAAGACCACCGGCTCGATCGTCCTGCTCCCCTAGCCGGACCACCGCGCCGTCGGGCGAGGGCGACACGTACTCCGGTCGCCCTCGCTCAGTAGTCGCGGCCGGTGAGACCACGATACACGAACCGCGTCAGACGCTGGCGTCGTCGTCGCTCAGGTCGAGCATGCCGTCCTCGGTCACCTCGAGCAGCCCGTGTATCGCCAGGAACATCATCGCGAGACTGGCGTCGGGGTGCTGGGCAGGCGCAGGTTCGCGGCGTCGAAGCAGTCCAGGTTCCGCCACCTCGTTGCGATGCTCCGCCGAGAAGCGCGCCGCCACCTGCGCGAAATCGGCATTGACCAGCGCGGCCTGATTCATCGCGTGCAGCACCGGCCAGTTCCGCCGGGTGAAGCGCCAGTACGCCGCGACGTGAAAGCGCACCGCGTCCGGATCGGTGAAATCCGGATTGTGCTCCTGCTGCTGGGCCGCGGAATCTCCTTCGGCGGCAAAGTCTTCCAGTAATGCCTGGAGCAATTCCTCCTTGCTCGCGAAGTAGTTGTAGAACGAGCCCGCCGCGCGCCCGGCCGCCGTGGTGATGTCAGGTACTCGTCGCCGGAGCCGGTCCGACCGAGCTCACCCTGGCCACCGATCTGGCCCGCCGGGGCGTCGGCGTCCGGATCATCGACCGGGCCCCCGCGCCACCGGACACCTACGAGTCCGAGCGGCGCGCGGTCGCCGCACAGGTTCTGGGCCTGAGTTCGGCGCTGCTGGACAAACACGTCTCGGGGGCCGAGGACGCGATGGACCGGGGGCGAGGAGACCCATCAGCTCGCGATCACCTACCGCGCGGCGGACGCGGCCGGTCCGCTGGTGGCGGGCGACCGCGCACCCGACGCACCCATGCACCGCGCCGGCGGCAGCACCGTGCGGCTGTTCGAACTGTTCCGCGGGCCGCACGCGACGCTGCTGCGTTTCGGCGGCGAGCCCGACGGCGCGATCGTCCCCGAATACCCTGCCACCCGGACGTATTCGCTGGTCGGCCCCGATGTCCGGCCCCGCGACGGGCAGCTCGCCGCGATCGGCTCACACGCCTTCACCGCGTACGCCGCGAATCCCGGAACCCGCGTGCCGATCCGGCCCGACGGTTACCTGGCCTGGCGCAACGACGGGTGACCCGGCTGTGCCGCGGCAGCGCGGATAATGCATCATCTGTGCTGCCGCGCAAGCCGATTCGCCTGGATCCCCGTACCCTTTACGGTGATCGGGCGACTGCTAGCTCGGTCGGCAACGAGGCATCGGGCAGGGGTTGATCAGATGTTGGTGAAGGTTCGTGGTGACGACCCGTCGCGGCTGTCCAGCACCGAGCGCACAGTGGTGAACTGGCTGAAGTCCTGGACCGGAGCTCACGCGTTACCCGGCATCGCGATCGTCAAGTCCGACAGCGCCGATGTCATCGTGTGGACGCCCAAGACGTGCGTGGTCGTCGTCCTGAAAGGCTTCACCGAGCGGGTGAACGGCACCCTGGTCTGCGCCGCGACCGAACCGTGGACGATCGATGGCCGGGTCGCCCCGCTCGAGGGCGTGCAGAGCGGCACCGAGCCGATGGAGGAGGTCAACACCCGCACCCGCGGACTCGAGCACGAACTGCGCTCCGCACCGGGTCGCGAGTCGGTCGCGGTGACCGGCATCGTGCTGGTGATCCCCCAGCTCGGCACGCGGATCGCCCTGGAGAAGGGGCCGCTGCCCAGTGGTATCGACGTGGTGGTCGGGGACGGTCCGTCCTCGCTGCGGGCCTATTTCAACCGGATCGCCGGTGATGAATCCGGGACGAATCCGCCCCCGGCGGACACCTGGGATGCCGCGCAGGTCGGCCAGGCGCTCGGTACCCTCGGATTCGCCGCGGCCGCAACGTATTCCGATCTGATCGCGGAGGGGTTCCCGGCCCCGAGCGCGGACCGCGGGCGGAGCCGCGAACCCGCACCGGCCGTCACCGCGCAGCCCGCTCCCGCGGCTTCCACCCCCTCCGGGCCCGCGGTCCCGGTTTCCCCGGTTCCACTCACCGGCAGCGCACCGCGGCCGCGGCCACAGCAGCCGCCGCCCCCGCAACAGCCGATGCCGCGACAACAGCAGCAACAGCCCGGACCACCGCGCGAGTACGCGCCCTCGCCCGGCTATCCGCAGAACCGCCCGCCGCGACAACAGGAACAGCGACAGCGCGAATCCTTCGCTGCCGCACCGCCGTACCCGAACCAAGCACAGCCGTACTCGGTCCCGTTCGACCCGCGCCCCGAACCCGAGCCGCCGCGTCGTCGCGGCCGCGGCGTGGTCCCGTTGGTACTGCTGGCATTCCTGGTGATCGTTCTGGTCGTGGCAGCCACCTGCACCGGCGGCGGCAACAGCCGGCATCCCAGCACAGGCCCCGCCGCCACCACCTCCGAGCCGGACGAGTTCACCAAGCCCACCGGCACCACCACCCCCGACCCCACCATCCCCTCCGACACGATCGCCCCCGCGTGTTATCCGCTACAGCCCTGCCCGGGTAGGTGATCGGGAGTTGGGCACCGAACGCCGCCGGCCCACTCCGGCGGCATTCGGTGCCGCCGGACTCGGCGGCACACACACCGCCCCAACCCCGCCGGAGCGAACACCGACACGCCCAGCCGGGAAGCGCCTCCGTCCCGCTGCAAGGCACCCACGAAGCGAGGGCTGAACAAACAGCACGTCGAGGCCTTCGAGGCGCACACCCACCGAAAACCTCACCGACGCGAGCCAAACGAAACGTCAACGCACCCAACGACAAGCGTCTCCGTCTCGCTGCAAGTCGCCCACGAAGCGAAAGACTGAACAAACCAACACCTCGAGGCCCTCGGCGCACCCCCACCAAAACCCCACCGACGCAACGCCAGACGAAACATCAACGCACACAACGACAAAACAACTCTCCGTCCCGCTGCACACGTCACCCACAAGCGTAAGGGCTGAACAGAACAGCACCCCGAGGCCTTCAGGCGCACCCCCACCAAAACCCGCCGACGCGAAGCGAGGCGAAAGGTCAACGCGCCCAGCGGCGAAGCGTCTCCGTCCCGCTGGAAGTCGCCCGCGAAGCGAAA
>CBJNFW010000290.1:0-10865 GCA_966435935.1 uncultured Nocardia sp. | reverse complement strand
GTGCGGTCGTAGACGCCGCCGCCCGCACTGATCAACGACCTGTCGTAATCCGCCCACGACGACCGCGGCAACGCGAACATCCGCTCCCGCTCCCCGAACGACACCGCCGCATCCGGATCCGGATCCAAGAAAATATGCCGATGATCGAACGCGGCCACCAGACGAATATGCCGCGAGAGCAACATCCCGTTACCGAACACATCACCCGACATATCCCCCACCCCGACGACGGTGAAATCCGTTGTCTGCGTGTCGATGTCAAGCTCGGCGAAATGCCGCTTCACACTCTCCCAGGCACCCTTGGCGGTGATGCCCATCGCCTTGTGGTCGTAGCCGGTGGATCCGCCGGAAGCGAACGCGTCGCCGAGCCAGAAGCCGTACGACTGCGCCACCTCGTTGGCGATATCGGAGAACGTCGCGGTCCCCTTGTCCGCGGCCACCACCAGATACGTGTCATCACCATCACGACGCACCACACGCTCGGGCGGAACCACCGCACCCGAGGCATGATCCACGTTGTCGGTCACATCCAGCAGACCCGAAATGAACGTCCGATAGCACGCCACACCCTCGGCCTGCATCGCCTGCCGATCCGCCACCGGATCACCCGACGGCGCCGGCGGATGCTTCACCACGAAACCACCCTTGGCGCCCACCGGCACGATCACCGCGTTCTTCACCGCCTGCGCCTTCACCAAACCCAAGATCTCGGTCCGGAAATCCTCCAGCCGATCCGACCACCGCAACCCACCACGCGCCACCGGACCGAACCGCAGATGCACACCCTCCACCCGCGGCGAATACACGAAAATCTCGAACTGCGGCCTCGGCCTGGGCAATTCGGCTATCGCATGCGGCTCCACCTTGATCGACAGGTAGGACCGCGGCTCACCGTTCTCGTCGGTGCGGTAGTAGTTGGTCCGCAACGTCGCCTTCACCAGGCTCAGGATCGCGCGCAGGATACGGTCGGCGTCGAGACTCACCACCTCGTTGATCCGCTCGACCACCTCTTGCTCGAGTTCGGCGGCCCGTTCCGGCGAGGCGGAATCCGGATCGAACATCGCCGCGAACAGGTCCACGAACAGCCGAGCCGCATCGGGCGCGGCCAGCAGCACACGGGCGATATTGGCCTGGCTGTATGGGAAGTCGGCCTGCTGCAGGTACCGCGAGTAGGCGCGCAGGATCGACACCGTGCGCCAGTGCAGACCGGCGCGCAGGACCAGTTCGTTCAGCGCGTCCGCCGAGGCGCGGCCGTACCACAGCGCGTCGAACGCCTCGGTGAACCGCTCGCGCAGACCACGCTCCCGGGCCGCGACCACCTCGAGCCGATCGGAGGTCTCGATGAGTTCGGCATCCATGTTCCGGTCGAGCGCGCGGCTCAGCAGGTCCGGGCGGGCCTGCAAGCCGAAATCGTAGATCCAGCACTGCCGCTCGTCCTCGAACGCCACCTGGTACGGGCGCTCGTCGACCACCTCGACGCCCAGGCTCTGCAACAACGGCAGAACCTGACTCAGCGAGATGCCGCTTCCGACATAAAGGGTGAAACGCCATGAGCCGGAAGCAGATCCGGGCCGCCGATACAGGTGCTGCTCGATGCGGTCGCCGCCCAGATGCTCGAGCCGCACGATATCGGCCAGCGCGCGGGCCGAGTCGAAATCCTCCTTGTACGCCTCGGGCAGGGCGGCGGAATACCGTTGCACCACAGTCGGGTCGAGCACCGTGGAGCGAGAGACCTCTTCGCGCAGATCGTCGTCCCAGGTATGGCTGGCGCGCCCGAGCAGATCCTGGATGCGCAGCCGGTTCGCCTCCGAGGTATCCACCGGCGTGCCCGGCTGGGCGAGCCGCACCGTGAAATACACACTGGCGAGCTCGTTCTCGGACACTCGCGCGGAGTAGTCGATGGAGACGCCGCCCAGTTCACGAACCAGGATGTCCTGCATTTCCAGGCGGACCGCGGTGGTATAGCGATCGCGGGGCAGATACACCATGCAGGCCACGAAACGGCCGTAGGAGTCCGAGCGCAGGAACAGCCGAACCTGCCGCCGCATACCGACATTCAGCACCGCGCTGGCCGTGCGGCGCATCGTCTCGGCATCCGAGGAGAACAGTTCGGTGCGAGGGAAGGACTGGATCACCTCGAGCATGGCCTGCCCGGAAAAGGAATCCAGGTCGAATCCGCTGGCCTCGATGACCGAACGGACCCGGCGTTCGATCACCGGAATATCCAGCACGTTCGCATGCAGGGCGGTCACCGTGAACACACCGATGAAAACGTGTTTGCCGACGAGCGCACCGGAGTCGTCGAAGTCCGCGACGCCGATGAAGTAGGGGTAGACCGAGCGGTGGACCGTGGCCGGGACCAGGCCCTGGGTCAGCATCAGCAGCGGGCGGTCGCGGCCGTTGACCGGAACGCGGAAGTCGGTGCCCACGTCCGGACGCAGCACGCCGAGGCAACTGTCCGGCACCACAACGGATTTCGACTCCGTCTCGGGGCGCTCGTAACGGGCGTAGCCCAGCACGGTGAAGTGGCCGTCCGCCAGCCAGCGCAGCAGATTCGCGCAGTCGATCAGATCCGTCGCGGAGAAGGGCGGGGTGCCCTTCCTCGCGGCGCGCTTCAAATCCTCGGCGAGCGTGTCCTGCATCGCGCGCATGGCCTGGGTGTCGCCGATGACCTGACGCACGTCGGTGAGCACGTCGGGTATCTCGTTCTCCACGCGTGCCAGCAGTTCACGGCTGGTCGACGGGTGCAGTTGGACATGCATCCACGACTCGCGCAGCCCGATCATGCCGTGCCCGTCCACCTCGTGCGCGGCCGCGGATTCGAGCCGGCCGTCGGCGTCGCGGATCACCTCGAAGATCGGGTGGATCACCTCGCTGACGCTGACTCCGATCCGGGTCAGCGCGGCCGTGACCGACTCGACCAGCATGGGCATATCGTCGGTGACGAGCTGCACCGCCGCGCCCAGTCCGGTGTTGTCGTCGGGATGGTGGACCAGAACACGGCGCTCGCCCGCACGCCGCTGCATGCCGAGCTCGAGGTGTCGGCGGAACACCTGGCTCGAACTTCCGCTGATAGCACAGTCCACATCGCCGGCGTCCACGTGGCGGAAATAGGCTTCCTCGAGCGTCGCGAGTTCGCCTCGCAGCGGCTCCGGTAACCCCGCCGCCCACGCGGCACTGGACAATTCGGACGAGACCGTCATTTTCTTCGCCAACTCCTCGGATTCGGTTCCGTAACAAAGTGACGCCGGAGTCGAGGGTAGCTGGGCGTCGCGAACACCGGAGGAAATACTTCCCAAAGTCCCGGCGACGCCCAGCCGCCAATGCGGCCCGGTTGGTCCTACCTCACGCGGGCATGACCGCACTACCAGGTGAAAGCCCGACATATGTTGCGCCCGTTGCCTATTGGGCGATTGTATCCAGTTGTGGCGAAAGACACGTTTCGTCTGAGGGTTACCGTGCGGTAGCCGAACCGCGCCGGGATCAGTCCCTGGTCAGCTTGCGGTGGGTGACCCGATGCGGGCGGGCCGCCTCCGGGCCGAGCCGCTCGATCTTGTTCGCCTCGTACGCCTCGAAGTTGCCCTCGAACCAGAACCAGGACGCCTCGCTGTCCGAATCACCTTCCCACGCAAGGATATGCGTGCAGGTGCGGTCCAGGAACCACCGATCGTGGGAAATGACAACGGCGCAGCCGGGGAACTGCTCGAGCGCGTTCTCCAGCGAGCTCAGCGTCTCCACATCCAGGTCGTTGGTCGGCTCGTCGAGCAGGATCAGGTTGCCGCCCTGTTTGAGGGTCAGGGCGAGGTTCAGGCGGTTGCGCTCACCGCCGGAGAGCACCCCGGCCGGCTTCTGCTGATCCGGGCCCTTGAAGCCGAACGCGCTGACATACGCGCGCGAGGGCATCTCCTGCGTGCCGACCTCGATGAAGTCCAGACCGTCCGACACGACCTGCCACACGTTCTTCTGCGGGTCGATCCCGGCGCGGTTCTGGTCGACGTAGCTGAGCTTGACCGTCTCGCCGATCTTCACCTCGCCACTGTCCGGCGATTCGAGTCCGACGATGGTCTTGAACAGCGTGGTCTTACCGACACCGTTGGGTCCGATGACACCGACGATCCCGTTGCGCGGCAACGTGAACGACAGGTCCTTGATCAGCTGACGATCGCCGAAGCCCTTGTCCAGGTGCTCGACCTCGACCACGACATTGCCCAGACGCGGCCCCGCGGGAATCTGGATCTCCTCGAAATCCAGCTTGCGGTGCTTCTCGGCCTCCGCGGCCATCTCCTCGTACCGCCCCAAGCGCGCCTTGTTCTTGGCCTGCCGGGCCTTGGCTCCCGAGCGGACCCAGGCCAGCTCCTCCTTGAGGCGCTTCTGCAGCTTCTGGTCCTTCTTGCCCTGGACCTCGAGCCGCTGCGCCTTCTTCTCCAGATAGGTGGAGTAGTTGCCCTCGTACGGGTAGGCACGACCGCGGTCGAGCTCGAGGATCCACTCCGCGACGTTGTCCAGGAAGTACCGGTCGTGGGTCACGGCCAGGACGGCGCCCGCGTAACCGGCCAGATGCTGCTCGAGCCACAGCACGCTCTCGGCGTCGAGGTGGTTGGTCGGCTCGTCCAGCAGCAACAGATCCGGCTTGCTCAGCAGCAGCTTGCACAGCGCGACTCGACGGCGCTCACCACCGGAGAGGTTGGTGACCGGCTCATCCGGCGGCGGGCAGCGCAGCGCGTCCATCGCCTGTTCGAGCTGGGAGTCGATATCCCACGCGTCGGCGTGATCCAGATACTCCTGCAGCTTGCCCATCTCGTCCATGAGCTCGTCGGAGTAGTCGGTCGCCATCAGCTCGGCGATCTCGTTGAAGCGGTCCAGCTTGACCTTGACCTCGCCGAGGCCCTCCTCGACATTGCCGCGGACGGTCTTGTCCTCGTTCAGCGGAGGTTCCTGCTGCAGGATGCCGACGGTCGCGCCGGGCGCCAGGAACGCATCACCGTTGTTGGGCTGATCCAGTCCGGCCATGATCTTGAGCACGCTCGACTTACCGGCGCCGTTCGGCCCGACGACACCGATCTTGGCGCCGGGAAGGAAGTTCAGCGTCACGTCGTCCAAGACGACCTTGTCGCCGTGCGCCTTGCGAACTTTCCGCATCTGGTAAATGAACTCAGCCATATCCCTCACCCTAGTGGTTTCGAACCGATCAGCCGCACGCGCCCAGCGAATCCGCCCAGCTAGGCAACGGGTTTTGCCCCGGTTCCGGAAGCCGTGCCGATCACGGCATCGATGGCAGCGCGGAGCGATCGTATCGCCCGCTCCCGAACGGCCTCATCCGCGCCCGCAGGCGTCGCCATCCAGCGCGGGAACGAGCGACTCGACGGGCTCCGGCGACGGTCTTTCGGCCTCGCCGGGCGACACGGCGGCTCCGGAGTCGGAGAATGCCGGGTGCGACGGTCTGCCGGGCCCGCCGCGACGCACGACGCTGGCCGTACAGCGGCCCAGATCCGGTCCGACCGCGCTCGCGCGCAGTTCCAGATCCTGCCGGGAATGCCCCTCCCGGGTGCGATATTCGCTGAGACGCAGCTGACCGTAGACCAGGATCGGATCGCCCACACTCAGCGAGGCGCCGACCCCCTCGACCAATCTGCGCCAGCAGTTCACCGTGACGTATACGGTTCCGTTGTCGACCCAGTCGCCGCTGGCGCGATCGAGCCGGCGCGCGGTACTGGCCATCCGGAAGGTCACCAACTGCCGACCGCTGGGCAGACTGCGCCGCACCGGATGGGTGACCACATTGCCGACCAGTGCCGTATATGCCTCGTACATGACTCCACCCCTTGACATTTCGACGTTGTGGTCAAGCCTCGCCGATCGCCGAGGGGCACACCAGAGCGAATCCCGATTTGGGGATAACTTTCGCCTTGTGAGCAGGCGGCATTCCGGATTCCTCCGGCCGCGGCGCTAGAACGTATTGAGATCCGTATTTGCCCCGGACAGCACCACGACCGGCCGTTCCTCCGGCTGCGGCACATACGCGCCGCTCTGGATCGCGGCCAGCGCGGTCGCACCCGCGGGCTCGACCACGATCCGGAACTCGCGCCACAGATACTCCCGCGCCATCGCGATCGCGTCGTCGCTCACCAGTACCGAGCCGATCCGGTAGCGCTGCGCCAGCTCCATCGCCATATCGCCGATCCTGGTGGCGCCCAGGGCATCCGATGCGATGGTGTTGACGTGCACGTCCACCGGGCGTCCGGCGGCCAGGGCCGAGTGCAGGGTCGGCGCGCCCACGGGCTCGACCCCGATCACCCGTCCGCGCAGGCCCAGCGCGGCCGCGATTCCGGCCGCCAGCGCGCCACCGCCCACCGGCACCAGAATGGGCGGCCGGGCCCGCACCTGACGTTCGATCTCCAGCCCGATCGTGCCCGCACCGGCGATCACCTCCGGCAGGCCGTAGGCGTGCAGGCACAACGCTCGGCGTTCGGCGGCGAGTTCCTCGGCGTACCGGGTCGCCTCGACGTAGGTCGTGCCGCGCCAGAGCACTTCGGCGCCATAGGCCCACATCGCGGCGACCTTGGTGTGCGGAGCGGACTCGGGCACCACCACCGTGCACGAACGTCCCCGGATCGCGCAGGCCAGCGCGGCCGCGATGCCCGCGTTACCGCCGGAGGCGATGACCACCGAACGCTCGTCGTTCCCGGACGCGAGCAGCGCGTTCAGGCTGCCGCGCACCTTGAAGGTGCCGCCGTGCTGGAGATATTCGAACTTCAGGCTCACCGCGACCGAACCGTTCGGACCGGCGACCTCGGTATGGCAGACGGGCGTGACCCGGATGTGCCGCCCCAGACGCCGACGAGCGGCACGCACGTCGGAGCGGTACAGCCGCGGCCCCCGCCCCACCGTGGTCAACGCTGCTCCCGGTCGTGCCTGGCCAGTTCGGCGAACATGGCGTTGTGCGCGGCCAGCTCGGCATCGTGATCGCGGTCGGCGGCGCGGTCGATGCGTTTGGCCTCCCGCGAATCGCTGCGGGACCACTGGATCAGCAGCGCCAGCATGACCACGACCAGCGGCAACTCACCGCTGGCCCAGGCCAGGCTGCCGCCGGTGTGCTGATCACCGAGCAGATCGTTGTTCCAGCTCAATCCCAGTGAGCGATAGAACCAGCCGCCCATCACCGTGGTCATACTCATCAGCGCCACACCGAAGAAGGCGTGGAACGGCAGTGAGCCGAACACCATGCCGACCTTCGTCAGCGGCTGCACCTGGCGGGGCTTGGGGTCGATACCCAGTACCACCCAGTAGAACAGGTAGCCCGACACCAGGAAGTGCAGATTCATCGCCAGATGCGCGCCGTGCTGGTCGAGCACGGAGTTGAATATCCCGCCGAGGTACAGGGCGTAGAACCCGGAGATGAAGAACACCGCGGCGACGACGGGATTGGTCATGAACCGCGAGACCGGATTGTGCACCGCGGCCAGAATCCATTCTCGTGGACCGGGCGGCGCGTCGCGACCGGCCGCGGGCAGTACCCGCAATGCCAGCAGCACCGGGCCGCCCAGCGCGAACAGGATCGGCGCCAGCATCGACAGCATCATGTGCTGTGCCATGTGCACACTGAACATCGCCGGTGCGTACCGGCCGACGCCGGAGCTGGTGGCGATCAGCAGGATCGCGCATCCGCACAGCCAGGAGATGGTGCGCCCGGCCGGCCAGGCGTCACCGCGCGCACGCAGCCGCCGCACGCCGACCAGATACAGCACGGCCAACACGATCGACAACGTCCCGAAGATCAGGTCGAATCGCCAGTCGAACAGGAGCCGGGTGATCGTCGGCGGTCCGGGCAACTCGTACCCGATCTCCACCTCGACGGGTGTGGGCACGGTCTTCAGATCCGGCGGCGGGGTGCGGCCCAGCCCGACCGCGAGCCCGATCGTGGCGGCGAAGACCAGCGCCTCCACACCGGCGAACCGGATGAGCGCGGCGCGGTCCCCCGGATCGGCCGCCAGGGCGGGAATCGCCTTGCGCCGCTGCAGGAATCCGATCACACCCAGTGCGCACAGCGCGATCGTCTTGGCGACGACCAACTGGCCGTAGGTCGTAGTGAACAGATCGCTCAACGGCACCCGCACCCAGGCGTTGATCACACCGCTGATCGCGACGACGACGAAGGCGCAGGTCGCGACGGCCGAGAACCGCCGAGTGGCCAGGGCGGTATGCGCACCGCCGCGCACCGCGTGCGCGAGCACTGCGAACAGTCCGCCCGTCCACACCGTCACCCCGACCAGGTGCAGGATCAGGCTGTTGGTCGCCAGATCGTGCGCACCGCCCGCGGAGGAATGCCCGGTCAGTGCGATCGGCAGCAGACAGGCCGATGACCAGGCGAACAGCGGCGGCGTCCAGCCCCAGCGCAGCGCGAGCCGGCACCCCACCGCGAGGAGGAAGGCCATGATGGCCGTCACCCGCCAGGCCCCGGCAACCTCGACCTGGCCGATCGCATGCCATACCTGTTCCGGCCGCAGGGTTTTCAGCACCGGTTGCCCGGTGGTGTCCGACAACGTCAGCGGGACCAGCAGAGCCGCCGTGCCCGCCCACACCAGCGCGCAGATCCCGGCCCGGCGCAACGCGCGATATCCGGCCACGTCGAGCAGGCCGTTGTGCTGCGGCGGGGTGAGAAACGCGGCGAACAGCAGCGATCCGATCGCCAACGCCCCGGACAGGTCCGCGATCGCCCGCACCGCCGGAAGTCCATAGGTGGT
This sequence comes from uncultured Nocardia sp., assembly GCA_966435935.1. GTDB lineage: Bacteria > Actinomycetota > Actinomycetes > Mycobacteriales > Mycobacteriaceae > Nocardia. Next base: position 2,124 of record CBJNFW010000290.1, on the reverse strand, counting down.
CAGCGAGCCCGGATCGGGAATGCCCAGCAGGGTCAGCGCCTGCGCCGCGGACAGCCCGACGATCAGCGGCGCGACGAATGCCGCGACCGCGATCGCCATCGTGGTCAGCGCGGGAAACGCCGCCGCGGACTCCGACCGAGGGGCCTGGCTGTCAGGTTCGGTGGACGGGTCCTGCGGTGACGACATGCATCGAGCGTAATGCGGTCCGCACCGCACATCTGCCGCACCCCGGCCGTCGGCGCACCTGCTGTGACCCGGCCGACATGCCCGCGAATCGCCGGCTCGAGTCACCGCGCCGAGAGCCCGAACAGCTCTCGATACGCGGTGATCCGGAGATCGGCTCCTTTCAATCGCGCGGTGGCCTCGGCACCGAGTAACCCCGCCTCGGGCGAATAGGACGCACCCGCCCGAGGCCCGAGCGGCAGCGCGATCCCCTCCGGCCCCGGGCGGTAGGCGCGTAATTCGTCCGCTCCGCCGATCAACGCACGGATATTGGCCGCGACCACCTCCGCGTGCAGCCCCGCGGCCTTGGCGGTCCTGCCCTCGGGCATGGCGACCAGATCGCCGACCGCGAATACCCGGGCCTGGCCGCGCAGCCGAAGTTCGGGAGTCACCTCCAGATACCCGTCGGCCCGCCGCGCCGAGGACAGCTCCCCCGCGAGGTAATCGGTCATCGGTCGCACACCGAAGCAGCGGAACCAGATATCGGCCTCGATCGAGCGGCCCGACCGAGTGACAGCGGTGAACGTCGCGAGGTCTCCGGCGCGCGACGGCGGATCGTCGCGCAGACCCGTGCCCAGGACCAGCTCGACACCGAGTTCGGTGAGCTGCCGCCGCAGTTCGGCGCGGAGATCCGGATGGTAGCCACCGCGGAGGATGTCCTGCGCCGGGTCGACGATCGTCACCGATCTGCCCGGCCGGACCGCGGTGATCTCACCGGCCAACTCGAGGCCGACCGCGCCCGCACCGAGCAGCAGGACCCGCTCGGCCTGCGCCAGGCTCGCCCGGGCGGCGCGAAAACGCGCCTTCGCGTCGGCGCTGTCGTCATCGCCGGTCTTGGCGGGGAACGGATAGGCCGAACCGGTCGCCAGCACAACGAAATCGGCGTCGATCCGCTCCCCGGAGCCGAGTTCGATCTTCGAGGCATCGACCCGCACAGCACGGTCGCGCACGACCCTGCCGCGGCGCAAGAGCCCGTCGTAGGGGAAGAAGATGCGGTCGGTCCACGCAGGATCGGTCAGCGCGCGCAACGCGGCAACGTTGTAGACGAAGGCGTCACGGGGCTCGACGATGGTCACCTCCGCGATGTCGTCCAGTGCCTTCGCCACCGCGGTACCGCCGAATCCCCCGCCGATGACAACCACGTCGACCATGACACCTCCAAGTTCGTACAACATACTATTGGTTGTACGAACTAATTTAGTTCGTACAACCAACAACATGCAAGCGGCAGTAAAATGACGACGACCGGCATCAGGAGGTTTCGTGACCACAACCGTCGAACAGCTGCCCCTCGCCGAGGCTCTGGTGCGCCTGTCGCATCGGGTGCAGCAGGTGTTCGCCGAGGTCAGTCGTAGACACGACCTCACCCCGCAGCAAGCTCAGCTCCTGTGCCGGCTCGCGGCCGGCCCGGTCGGGATGTCGGATCTGACGCGCTGGCTTGCGCTGGAGAAATCAAGCCTGACCGGCTTGGTCGATCGCGCCCAGCGTCGAGGCCTGGTCGTGCGCATCCCGCATGAGACCGACAGACGCGCATTCCAGATCGCCCTCACCGACGCCGGGTCCGCCCGCGCCGAAGCCACCCACCAGGCGGTGATCGCGCGGTTGAACGACCTACTGACCTCCGTCGACCCCGCCCACCGCGAGCAACTCTCGACCCTGATCACCGGATCGATCCTCGACTCCGGCCGCCGATAGCCGCCACACATCCGGCACGGCACCGGAAATATCCGAGAGTTGCTCTCCGAAAACCAGGACAAACCTGAACGGTCGCTATACTCCCCTCACTGGACAGCACGCCTCCAAAGCGGCATGGTGTTTGGTGCCGCACTGCCTCCGTAGCTCAGTTGGATAGAGCAAGGGCCTTCTAATCCCTAGGTCGCAGGTTCGATTCCTGCCGGGGGC
>CBJNFW010000289.1:0-10885 GCA_966435935.1 uncultured Nocardia sp. | reverse complement strand
CGGCCGTGACCGTGCCGATCGCCTGGCCGCGGTGTCGCGGGGCGGGACCGTCCGCACCGCCGCTGCCGCGGGTATCGCCGCGCCGGGCCGGCGACGACCGATCCAGGCGGCCTGCCCAGCGGCGCCGCAACCGTCGCGGTCTCGGATATTCGGTCGTCGAGATGAGATGTGTTCGCGCGCACAATGTTTCGCCGGTGCCGCGGTGAGCGGGCCGCGCGCGCGAGCGCTGGCCGGTGTCGTGGCGGCCGCGGTCGCCGGGTGCATCGCGTGTTCCCCGTCCGGCTCGCCGGGAACCGGGGACACCCCGGCAGCCGGTGTCACTGTGCCGGCGCCGGGTGCGGACTTCGACTATCAGATCGGCGGGGCCTACCCGCCGCCGCCCGGAGTGCGGGTCGTCGGCCGCGACCGCACCGCGCGACCCGCGGCCGGGACCTACAACATCTGCTACCTCAACGCTTTCCAAGCCCAACCGGACAGCGAAGCCGAGTGGGGCGAGCTGGTGCTGCGCGCCCCGGACGGAGCGGTCGTCATGGACCAGGACTGGAACGAGGCGCTGCTCGACCTGCGAACCGCGGCAACGCGTGAGCGCATCGCGGCGAAGGTGAACGCCTGGGTCGACGACTGCGCGGCCAAGGGATATCAGGCCATCGAGCCGGACAACTACGACAGCTTCACACGCTCGCACGGTCTGCTGTCCGACCGCGACGCCCAAGCCTACGTGCGCCTGCTGTCCGCCCACGCGCACGCCCGAGGCCTGGCCGTCGCGCAGAAGAACACCGCCGAACTCGCCGCCCGGCACCGGCAGAACGGCCTGGATTTCGCCATCGCCGAAGAATGCGGCGAGCAGGGCGACTGCGAGGAATACACCGCCGCGTTCGGTGACCACGTCATCGTCATCGAATACACCGCCGCGGGTTCGCACAATGCGTGCACCCGCTGGGGCCGATCGCTGAGCGTCGTCCGGCGCGACCGCGGGGTCACCCCGGCGGGTGCGCCCGGCTACCTGCGCACCGTCTGCTGACCGCGGCGACGCACCCGCGTCGCTGTCCCCGATCCCCTCGGATGCTTGAGTCGACCTGGCTGGTGATACCCCGGCCCGGGGCCGGAATCCGCGACGGAATGGCTGATCGTCATATCGCTTGCGGACCTTGTCGGGTCCCGGTAGTAACGGCGCGGAAACCAACGACAATTGCTTGACCAGCAGCGATGGCGGGCTTGCTCGTTCGGAGTTGATGGGTGCTACACGCGCGAGGCGGGGTTTGCAGGAACCGGCCTCAGCCATGTTGGGTTGGTTTCCGCCAGCCACGCCGGAGCGTGTCAGCCGTATGCGCGGATGACTCGGCCGGTGTTGTCGCCTTCGATGCAGTGCAGGTAGTGGTCGACGAGTTCGTCCATCGGCACCGGACGCATGCCAGGGAAGTCCGCGGCAAAGGCGTCGACGGAATCACCGATCATGGTAGGGCTGACCACGTTGATCCGCATACGCCGCGGTAGCTCGATCGCAGCCGAGAGGACGAAGCTGTGCAGCGCACCGCTGATGACGCCGCCGCCGGTGACATGCGGCCATGGCTGGTCGGCGAAGATACCGGATGTCAGGGTGAAGGACGCGCCGTCGGCGCAATGATGCTGCCCGGTCAGGACCAGGTCGACTTGCCCGAAGAACTTGGCTCGCATGTTGTCATATAGCGCGTCCGATGTCAGCGCGCTGAACTCGTCGAGCGCACCGTGCGCTGCGATGCTCACGACTCCGTCGATCTGCCCGACCTCGCGGTAGAGGGACTCGATGGTTTCGTGTGAGGTCAGATCGACTCGGACGTCACCCGAGGTGCGTCCGGCCACGACAACGTCATGGCCGTGTGAGTGCAGGGCGGGCACCAACCGTCGTCCGATCGTGCCCGCACCGCCGACAACGATGATTCTCACCGCAGATTCTCCTTCCGAGACCGGATTGTTGCTGGTTCGAGGCTCCGTGTCAGCAGGGTGAGCGCGTCGGCGTCGGATGTGCCGGGACGCGCGTAGAACAGCCCGATCTGCTGGTCATCGTCGGTCAAAGTGACCGTCTCGTTCGCCAGGTTCACTCGACCGATGATGGGATGGTCCAGCTCGCGCACGTAGTACGAGCAGGTTTGGACGGGTCGCCGCGCCCACATTTTGGCGAACTCCGGGCTGTCGACGGCGAGTTGGCCGACGATCTGTTCGAGCATGTGGTCGGCGGGATGCCGCGCCACCGCCTGATGCAGAGCCGCGACCGTGACCTGCGCTTTGGCGTGCCAGTCGCAATACAACGCGCGGTGATGGGGATCGAGGAACAGCATACGAGCGATGTTCGGCCGGACCTTCGTGTCCGGGGCGTCGAAGTCGACATGGCCGGCCAGCAGAGCGTGACCGAGACGATTCCACGCGAGGACCTCGGCACGGTGGTCGATCACGATCGCCGGTATTCCAGAGATGACCTCGAGCAATTCCCGTATCGAGGGCCGCACCCTGCTTCTGCGGGAACGAGAGCGAGCCGGCCGTCTCGGCGCGGCGAGAGTCCGCAGATGCTCGTGCTCGGCGGAATCGAGCCGCAATGCCGCGGCCAGCGCGTCGATGACCGCAGCGGACGCGCTGTCGCTGACGCCTTGTTCGAGTCGCGTGTAGTAGCCGACACTGACACCGGCCAGCTCAGCCAGCTCTTCTCTGCGCAGCCCCCGGACTCGCCGATGAGTGAAGCCAGGTTCGATACCGGCCTCTTGTGGAGTCATCCGTTCGCGGCGGCTGCGCAGAAACCCGCCGAGATCGTTCGCTCGTGTGATGGCCACCAAACCATCATCGTGTCCGTCACCAGCGTCTGCCTGCCCCAAACATGGGTACCCTCGCCGGCCTTCCGCGCGGTATGTGCGCATCCTGCCGGGCCTGCAAAACCTCAGATTCCATGTAGCCGAGCACACCCGCAGCCCGAACCGACAACACGGCACAAGTGCTGGTCAAGCCCATTGTCGTTGTTTTCGCGCGGTTGCCCCTTGTCGGTGCCTGCCGATTCATCAGATGGGCGAAGCCCGTCTCGTCCGTGCCGTCACGCAGGTCGGTGGACGGTTCTGTATGCGGGCTTGTCCCACAGCCGGATCGGACTTCGGCGGGGAAGGTGCTGCGCGAGCGCACCTCGGTCCCGCACTCGGCCGGGACAACCGGTGGGGACGGACTCGGTGACGCTCTCGCCGTCCGGCTGCCTGCGCCCGGACGGGCGCACAGGCGCACCCCGCGGCCGCACGGTGGCGCACTGGCCTGCCGGTGCGGGTGCGCAGGTGGCGACACTGCCGATGCCGGTTGCGGTGGCCGCTGGTGGCAGGTGTCGAGAGGCTGTCCGGCAGGCGGCTTGCCGCAACGGGCGCATGGTGCCGCACGACCGGGGTAGTACCCCGGCGCGGGCACCGCACCTCCCGAACAGATCCCGGCAGCGACTGTGCGGCGCAATCCCCGGGCGGTGTGCTGCCCGCGAGCAAGCTGCATCGGCCGCTGACAGGTAGGAGCGCGTTGTGAGTACTTATGTGACCACGAACCCGTCCACCGGCATCACCGAGCGTGAATTCCCGGGATTGCCCGATGACCGGATTTCCGATATCGCCGACCGTGCCGCCGAGGGATTCCGGTCCTGGCGGCGCACACCCGTGGCCGAACGCGCCGCTGCCCTGGCCCGGACCGCCGAGCTGTACGAGAAGCGGTCCGCCGAGCTGGCCGCGGCCATCACCCGGGAGATGGGCAAGCCGATCACGCAGGCGGCCGAGGAGGTGCAACTGACCGCGGACATCTATCGCTGGTACGCCGAGCACGGCCCCGAACTCATGAGCACCGAGCAGCTCGACCCGCAGGGCGCGCAGGAATCGGTGGTGCAGACGCTGCCGATCGGCCCGCTCGTGGGAGTGATGCCGTGGAACTACCCGTACTATCAGGTCGCGCGTTTCGCGGCGCCGAACCTGTTGCTGGGCAACACGATCGTGCTCAAGCACGCGTCGATCTGCGCCGCCTCCTCCGAACTCATCGCCGACATTCTGCACACGGCGGGAATTCCCGACGACGTGTACATCAACGTGTACGCGAGCGCGCAGCAGATCGCGGAGCTCCTGGCGCATCCGGCGATCCGCGGAGTGTCGCTGACCGGGAGCGAGAAAGCCGGGGCCTCGGTCGCCGCGGAGGCGTCGAAGAATCTGAAGAAGTCGGTGCTCGAACTCGGCGGTTCGGACCCGTTCATCCTGCTGGACACCGACGATATGGCCGAAACCGCCAAGATCGCGGCGCGGGCGCGACTGGCCAACGCGGGCCAGGCCTGCAATTCGCCCAAACGCTTCATCGTCCTGGACGAACTCTACGACGACTTCGTGCGCAGCCTGGTCGGCGAATTCGATCGCGCGGTCGTCGGGGACCCGGCCGACCGCGACACCGAAGTCGGCCCGCTGTCCTCGGTGTCCGCACGGGACACCGTCGCCGACCAGATCAGCACCGCCGTGCGGCAGGGCGCGACCCTGCACACGGGCGGCTCACCGGGCGGCGGCGACGGCGCGTTCCTCGACCCGGCGGTCCTGACCGGCATCACCCCGGGAATGGACGCCTACTCCGAGGAGATCTTCGGCCCGGTGGCCATGGTGTACCGGGCCTGCTCGGTCGATGACGCGGTCCAGCTCGCCAACGATGTCGGCTTCGGGCTGAGCGGGTCGGTGTGGAGCGGCGACCTCGAACGAGCCGAGCAGGTCGCCGACCGCCTCGACGTCGGCATGGCGTACGTCAACGAGCACGGAACGACGTTGCCCGGCCTGCCCTTCGGCGGGGTCAAGCGTTCGGGCTACGGGCGCGAGCTGGCGCGCTGGGGCATGGGCGAGTTCGTCAACGTCAAACTCCGGCGCACCTCGGTGCGCTAGCCGCATCGCCCGCGCGGATGCGCGGCGCATCGCGGATACCGCCCAGCGCAGCACCCTCCGGTCCGGCCGGGCGCTGGTAATTCGTTGTGAAAGCGTTGCGGCCCAAGGGTTTTCACGGTGGCACATGGTCCGCGCGGCCGCTGGTGCCGAAACGGTTCGGCGGCGACCGGGGCACGGCGGGCGGTCGAGGCGCACGGCGTCGTATCCGAGAGGCGGCATACCCGCGACGACGAGCAGGCCCGGGCCGGTCAACGGTGCGGCGCCGAGCAGGTCCCGCAGCAGCGGCAGATGGCAGATACAGCGCGGCCGGTCGCAGCACCAGCGCGACGGCGACCGCCACCCGCAGCATCGGGTTCGCCCAGCATCGGGTTCGCCAGTGAGCGTTCCTCGCGATGTCCCCGCCGCGGCGGAAGGTATCGACGATTTCGAGCTTCTGCGCCGAAGTGGGCATACACCCGCGCCCGGCAGAGCCCGCCCGGCTCCAGCACGGCAGTCCACTGCGGCGTCCGCGGCACCGATGCTGCCGACCTCGGTGGTGATCGCGTGGACGGTGCAGCAGACCGGGAGACGGGTCGAGGACTTTGTCCTCTTTGTGCGGGTGGCGGGGTGGAGTGATGGTGAGGGAGTCATGTCGGTCGAGCAGGAGGCACACCATGACCACAGCCAAGGACATCATGCACCCGGGCGCCCAGTGGATCTCTCGTGCGGACACACTCGCGCGCGCGGCCCGGTTGATGCGTGAACTCGATATCGGCGCACTACCGATCAGCGATGAGAACGATCGGTTGTGCGGGATCATCACAGATCGCGACATCGTCGTCAAAGGTATTGCCGCCGGGCGTGATCCGGCGCGCACGACCTGCGCGGAGCTGTGCGAGGGCACGCCGCGCTGGGTCGATGCCGATACCGGCGTCCAGGACGTTCTGCGCGAACTCGAGGCCCGCCAGATCAAGCGGCTGCCGGTCATCGAGAACAAGAAACTGGTGGGCATGATCAGCGAGGCCGATATCGGCCGGCACCTGAGCGAGCAGGAGATCGCCGAGTTCGTGGAGAGCGTGTACGCGGGGCAGTAAGCCCTGATGCGGTGCGCGATCGCGCGCTGCGCGGCGCGGGAGGGCTCGGATGGATGTGCATCGCCTGGCATCGGCATCGGTGGTGGTGGGTGGCGATGGATCGGCCGGCGCCGATCTGGCCCTGGACTGGGCGGCCGGGGTGGCCGCACAGCGCGGGCGCACGCTGCATATCGTCTGCGGGCTCGGCTTGGCGCGGGCGCGTCGCGAATCGACCCACTACGCCGCCTGGCTCGGCTCGGTCCAGCACGGGTTGCGCGCGAAAGCTGCGGCGATCGTCGAGCATTCGCGGTGCGGCGCCCTGGCCGCCCAGCCGGATTTGCGGGTGTCGACCGAGGTTTCCGAGGCCACCCCGGCCGAGGTGCTGGTGCGGCTCAGCGCCGCGGCGTACCTGGTGGTTCTGGGCGCCGCCGGGGCGAGTGGGTTCGCCGGGCACGTGGGGTCGGTCGTGCTGCGGGTGCTCGCTCACGGGCAGGGCACGATCGTGGTGGTCCGCGCCGATCCGGGCGCGAGCGACCGGCTGCCCGGCGCGGGACCGGTGGTCGTCGGCGTGGACGGCAGCCGCGCCGGCGACGCGGCGGTCGGCGTGGCCTTCGGCGAGGCCGCCGAACGCGACACCGGCCTGCTGGCGGTGTACGCGTGCCACGACCTCAACTCGGGGTTGTACGCGGCGGACCCGTACGTGCTGTACTCGGTGCCCGAAATCGAGGTCAGCGAGCAGGCGGTACTGGCCGAACGACTGGCCGGCCGGCACGGGGAATATCCGGACGTGCCGGTCACCCGCCAGGTGCAGATGTCCGATCCTGTTACCGCCCTGCTGGATTCGGCGAAATCAGCGCAACTGCTGGTGGTCGGAAGTCGCGGCCGCAACGGATTGCTCGGCGCGCTGCTGGGCTCGACATCGCATTCCCTGGTGCAGCACGCGCAGTGCCCCGTCATGGTCGTGCACCCGCCGGAACTGTGACTCGCACGGCCCCGGGACCTACGTCACCCCGGGGTGAAGACTCGGTGCCCTAGGGGCGCCGATGGCGCAGCGGTGAGATCGGAGTGAGCGTTTCCCACCACATAGTCGAGGAGTGATCATGAACGTACTTCCTGTCCATCGCCCTGGTTCGCTCTTCCCTGACCTCAGCGACTGGTGGGGCGGGCTGGCGCCGATGCTGGGCGGGCATGTCATGCGGGTGGAGGAGTCACTCGACGAGCGGCATTACGTGGTTCGCGCCGAGATCCCCGGCATCGACCCGGCCAAGGATGTGGAGGTGTCCGTGCACGGCGGGTTGCTGACCATCAAGGCCGAGCGCAGCGAAAGCCATGAGCACGACGGGCGTTCGGAGTTCAGCTACGGCACATTCGAGCGCACCGTCTCCCTGCCCGAAGGCGCGCAGGAAGATGCTATCGACGCCAGCTACGCCAAGGGAATCCTGTCGGTGACCGTTCCGCTGAGCGAGCCGAAGCAGAAGACCACCAAGATCGAGGTCAAGTCGGCCGAGTAGCCGCGGCGCGCGGCGGTAGCAGATCTTCGATCACCCGGCGCAGCGTGTCGACGCTGCCGTATTCGCCGAGCCGCAATGCGGTGTTGGTGGCGTTGAGGGCGGCCTCGAGCTGGAAGACGGTCAGTTCGATATCGGTCGGCGCGAGCTGGTGACCGGTCGCGGCGTGTTCGAGTTGCCCGGCCAGGGTGTCGAGCCAGTCGCGGCGCTGTCGCACCAGCGCGTCCCGGACCGGTCCGGGGTGGCTGTCGAACTCCGGCAGATTGGCGTTCCAGAAGCAGCCGCCGGGAAACAGCGGCTGCTCGACGTAGCCGATCCAGTGTTCGAGCAGGGCTCGCAACCGCGGTATGCCGGGCGGCGTTTGCTGTGCTGGGCGGATGACCGCATCGATGAACACCGTGCGTGCGGTTTCCACCGTACTCAGCTGCAGGCTCTGCTTGGTGCCGAACAGTGTCTGGATTCCCGCCTTGCTGAAGTCGAGGTCCTCGGCGAGGCGCCCGAAGCTGAGCGAGCCGAGACCGTCCAGCGATGCGACGTCGACCGCATGGCGAGTGATGATTCGGCGCGAGCGCGCCCCGCGCTGCCGCCGCCGATCGGTGTCCGGGTCACGGGGGGAGGGGTCGTGCTCGGACATCGGCGGGTGGCCTCTCGGTACTCGGGAACCCGGTGCGCAACTCTGCTCACAGCACCTGCTCGACACGGTAGGCCACACCACCGTCGACCAGGTATCCCGTTCCGACCGCGACGACGTCGTTGAGCCAGGCATAGCGGGTGGATCCGGTTTCGAACAGCGGGTTCGTGCGGAAGTAGTACCGCGCGGGGTCCACCCCGTGCCGGGTGGCCGGATCTGCCATCTCGGCGCGCACGTCCGCCGGGGTCACCCAGCGGCCCTGATAGGTCATGTACAGCAGCTCGCCATCGTCGGTGCGCAGCGTCAGGCGCACATCGAGCAGCATCGTGCCATCGGGCCGGAACAGTGCCCAGTCACCGCCGCCCGCGAGCACCTCGCCGCGCAATCGCGGGCCGGTGAATGATCCGCCCGCAGCGCCGTAGAGCACACGTCGGCCCACCGGGCCTCGGCCGCCGAATCCCAATGGGACATCCAAATCCACTACGATGTCGAAAAGCTTTGCGGTCCTGACTGTTTCGACAGGCTTGACGCGGGTTTGGGCGGTCATCCCCGGGCTCCTTCCAGATCGGCGGTGCCGAACAGGGTGCGGCGCACCGCGTCGGTGGACACCCCTGACTGGGCGCACAGGACGGACAGGTCGAAGAAGAACCGTTCACCGGCGATCAGGTCGTCGGCGAAGGTGAATGCGATGAATACCGGCAGCTCGGCCCGCACGCCATTCGGGGTGACCCCGAACCTGTTGCCCGTCATGGTCATTCGTGCGGTACCCCAGCAAACGAGCGTCTCCCCGTCGTCGGCGTGACCCGCCGGCTCGACCTGGTAGTCCGGAAAGGACGCGAAGAACCGCGCAAGAGCCCGCTCGTTCTCCGCCCAGCCGTGAGCCGTGGTGCCGAACGCCGGGCTTTCCAACACCATGTCCGGATGCAGCAGGCGCATCGCCGCTGGCAGATCCTGCCTGCTTTTCGCCACAGCCAAAGCCTGTGCCAGTTCGAACATACGGTGGCTGTCCATGCTGGTCGTCCTCTGCCGGCTCGTCCGTCTGGGTGCGGGGACGTCCCGCGAAACAAAGCATACATACGACCGTATGTTTTTTCCAGGGCGTGATCGCCGCGACCGGATTCCCGCCACGGCCACGTCGTCCGGCATCACCCCTCGCCGGGGCCCTGACCGGTGCGGAACGCGTCGATATTGCGGGTGCACCACTCGGCGAAGGATCGGGGTCGGCGACCGAGAAGACGTTCGATGGTGTCGGTGCGGAATCCGGTGGTGTCCCGGCGCATGAGGGTGAAGCCCTCCAGGATGGCCGCGGCCAGCGCCGGGGGCGCGCCGTTCGGGTATCGGGACGCGACGGCCTGCTCGGGAGTGGCGGCCTCGCGTACCGCGATCTCGTGGCCGATCGCCGCCGCGATGACCGCGATCTGTTCGGCGATGGTGAAGGTCTCCTCGCCGGTGAGGTAGTACTCCTGGCCCTCATGGGTGTTCTCGACCAGAGCCTTGGCCGCGACCGCGGCGATATCGTACGGATCGACCGGCGCGTAGCGGCCGGGCCCTGTCGGGTCGTCCACGACGCCTCCGGCGCGGATCGCGGGCGCCCATTGCAGCGCGTTGGTCATCAAGCCGCCCGGCCGCAGGATCGTGTACGGGATGCCGGAGGCTTTCACGATGGTCTCGCGTTCGTGATGCCAGCGCCCCATTGCCGGGATCGGGTCACCCATCACGTTGTAGGACGACAGCAGTACGATCCGGCCGACCCGGGCCGCCCGCGCCGCGGCGACCATGTCGCGAGTGTGTTCGAGCCCGGTCCCGGGCACGAGCAGAAACAGGCGATCGACACCGTCGAGTGCGGGTGCGTATGTGCTCGGGTCATCCAGGTCGCCGACCACGCGCCGCGCGCGCTCGGGAACGCGCTCCGCACGTCCCGGATCGCGGACGAACACGCGGAACTCGACGTCCTCGGCGGCAAGGGCCTGCACGAGTTCGCTACCGATGTTCCCGGTCGCTCCGGTGAGCAGTATCATCACAACTCCATTCGTTAGCCGTCTATCGAAAAACGATAGACGGCTAACGATCCGATGGCAACCGCGCTGCCCATCGCAGTGCCGTCCCGGCCCAGGAGGCTCGATGCCCACATTTCTCGACATCCACAGCCGGACCTCGAAGCTGTTGCGGTCACTGGTGGAACGCAGCGTTCGCCCGTACGGGCTGTATCCGGGCCAAGATCTGGTCCTCGGCGTGCTCTGGGAACGCGACGGTCGCACCCCCGGCGAGGTCGCCGCCGCGCTGAACGTCACCACGCCCACGATCGTGAAAATGGCCAACCGCATGACCGAGGCCGGGTTGTTGACCCGGCGCGGCGACCCCGCGGACAACCGGCTCGTCCGGCTGTGGCTCACCGGCAAAGGCCACGACCTTCGAGAGCGCGTCGAATCGAGCCGCACCTCGCTGGAGAATCTGATCACCGCCGATCTCACCGACACCGAACGCCGATACCTGCTCGCCGCGCTCGGGAAGATCCATCACTCCGCGACCCGCCTGCTGGAACAGCCGCACATCTGACAGCGGCGCAGGCCCGGTCCGGCCACCGCCGCGGGCGATCCCGTCGGGGTCCTCGGCAGCCGGGCGTGCGGCGACCTCCATACCGAAATCGGTGATCAATCGGCGCAACTCGTCGCCGGCCCGCTGCGCCGAATCGCGCCGAAGACATCGCCGGATCGTCTGCGGAGCTGAAATCCCTTGCGCGCCTGGCGATGTGGACGAGGCCTGCTCGCAACGCGGCGGAGACGCACCCAGCCGCGGAACAGA
>CBJNFW010000288.1:0-10891 GCA_966435935.1 uncultured Nocardia sp. | reverse complement strand
TCTGCTGCTCGGCGATCTGTACGCGCGGGCGCGCGCGGCGAACCGGATCTCCGCGCGGCGGCACGAACATCGCATCGCATTCGAGCAATTGCGCTGCGAGGCAGCGGATCTGGATGACGCCGAGCAGGTGCTGACGCTGTTGCGGCACGCGGACGCGATACTCGACGGCGGCGGTGAGGCAGCCCTGGTCATCGAACACGCACGCACCGGACTCGAACATCTCGCGGCGGCCGCACGAGCCGAACGCGACCGGCGTTTCGTCCTCTCGGCGGTCACCGACGCGCTGACCGGGCTCGGATATCACGTCGCACCGGTCGAACTCGACACCGCCGATTCGATCGTGTTGCGCCCCGGCGGTTTCGGCGCGCACGCGATCCGGGCCCGGATCACCGACGACGAGATCGACCTGCACACCGTGCGCACCGCCCCGGAAACCGACCGGAACGCCGACCGGGACGCGGACGCGGCCCTGTGCGCGAAGGTGGATCCATTATTGGAAGCGCTCCGGCAGCAGGGAATCGAGCCCGGCCGGGTGCGGCGGCTGCCGCCGGGCACCGTGACGCCCCCGGTGGTCCGGCTCACCGCACCCGCCGCGCGGACCAAGCGCTCGACCGCGCCGCGGTCCATCGATCGGAGCACATCGTGACGACGGCCGAGCGGATCGACCGGTTCCCGGAGTGGCTCCGTGAGATCGATGTCGCCCTGGCGGCCCACCCGCAACTGCTGATCACCGGTGATCTCCGGGATATCGTCCTACTGCCGCCGACGCGAGACAGCCTGCCGCACAGGCAATCTCCATCCGCCGCACCACCACCGGATCGAGATTCATCCATGCACAGGACATCCACCGCCGAAGCGCTGCCTGTTACGCGAAAGCCGCTGCCGCACAATCCGTCCCCAATCGGCGATTCGGCCTCGGTACGGGATACTCTGCCGCGCACGGTATCAGTGGTCGAGGCACTGCTGGCGGTATTGGCCGCCGCCGGACACACCGCCGCCGTGGTGGCCGATACCGTCGACGGCGCACATTCGGCCCTGGACGGCGACAACGCCGCGTCGGCCCTCATCCGCGCGACGCGGCCGCACGACCCGGGCATACCGCTGCTGGGCTGGCTGCCGGAACTGCTGCGCGCGGTGACCCACTCCCCGCAGCCGGTCTGCCTGATCATCGACGGGGCGTCCCGGCTGACCCCGCAGGGCGAGTTCGGCGATCCGGCGATGCACCGACTGCTGGTCACCGCCGAGAAGTCGATGACCACCGCACCGCGCGTCCGGGTGCCCGGACCGCACCGCGCCCTGTTGTACAACACGGTGATCTGGCTGCTGGATCGCGGGAACGATCTGCCGCACTGGTTCATCGGCGGGCAAACGGCTCGGGTGGTGTCCATTCCGGAACCGGAGATGTCCCAGCGCATCGCCTTGACCGCGACACTGGTCCCCTCCCTGCTCGACGCCCCCGAACGTGGCAGTGAGCAGTTCGATCAGGTGGTCCAGCGTTATGCGGCACGCACGGCCGGGCTGTCCCTGCGTTCGATCCGGGAGATCACCCGGCTGGCCATCGATCGGCGGATCCGTGCGCACTCCATCGAGGAGGCCGTGCGGACCTTCCGTGTCGGGGTGCCCGGAAACCCTTGGCAGGCAGAAGATCTGCGCGAACGGATCCAGAAGGCGCCGGAACTGCTGGGCGGCAAGGTGCTCGGACAGCCGGCCGCTGTCCGCAAGGCGGTCGATATTCTCATCCGCTCCGCGATGGGCCTGACCGGCGCCCATACCACCGGCAGCGCGACCCGGCCGCAGGGCGTGTTGTTCTTCGCGGGACCGACCGGCGTCGGCAAGACCGAACTGGCCAAGTCCATCGCCGAACTCGTCTTCGGCCGCGAGGACGCGTTCGTCCGCTTCGATATGAGCGAGTTCTCCGCCGAGCACGCCGAGGCCCGGCTCATCGGCGCACCGCCCGGTTACACCGGATTCGACACCGGCGGGGAACTGACCAACGCGATCCGGCAGAAACCGTTCCAACTGGTCCTGTTCGACGAGATCGAGAAGGCGCATCCGCGCATCCTGGACAAATTCCTGCAGATCCTCGAAGACGGCCGGCTCACCGACGGCACCGGCGCGACCGTGTTCTTCACCGAGGCACTCATCGTGTTCACCTCCAACCTCGGCGTCTACCGCCTCGACGAGCGCGGCGAGCGAGCACCGGTGATCGCACGCGGAATCGCCTACCGGCAAGTCGAATTCACCATCCGCGCGGCGGTCGGCGAACACTTCACCCGGGAGATCGGCCGTCCCGAGCTGCTCAACCGGATCGGCGACAACATCGTCGTATTCGACTTCATCGGCGAGGACACCGCGCGGCTGCTGGTCCCCCGGTTCATCGGCAATGTGACCGACCGGGTTCGCGATACGACCGGGATCGAGGTGTCGGTGGCCGAGACGGTGCACGACCAGCTCCTGGAAAAGGCGCTCACCAAACTGGATTTCGGCGCCCGGGGCGTGGCCGGCGTGGTGGAGTCGCTACTGGTGAATCCGCTGGCCCGGGCCCTGTTCGAGCTTCCGGACAGCACGCGGTCGGCCACGGTCACCGACCTCACCGAATCCCCCGAGGGCTGGACAGCGGTGCTGCGATGACCTCGCTTCTGTTGTCCCGCTTGCACTTTCCGATTCACAACCTCGGCTACGGATGCCGCGCCGGAATCTGGTTCCAGGGCTGCACGGTGTACTGCCGCGGCTGCGTCTCCCGGGACACCTGGCCGTTCGATCCGGCCCGCCGCAGCAGTGTCGAGGACGTCCTGGCGTGGGTGCACGCCCTGCCCGCCGGCACCCTGGACGGCATCACGCTGTCCGGGGGCGAACCCACGGACCAGCCCGGCGCGCTGCGCGAACTGCTTGCGGGACTGAATGATTGGCGCAACGGCTACGACCGCCCGGTCGACATCCTGATGTACTCGGGACGTTCGGCCGGGCAGCTGGACCGGCAGTTCGGCTGGCTCGCCGGCGCGATCGATGTACTGGTGAGCGAGCCGTTCGTCGCCGCGCGGGCCACCGAGTGCGCGCTGCGCGGCTCGGCCAATCAGATCGTGCGGACCTGCACCGACCTGGGCCGCGATCGCTACCCGGACTACCTGCTCGAGGACGATTACCAGGACCAACGGCGCAGCCTCGCGGTGCACGTCGACGACCGGGCCGTCTGGATGGTCGGCATCCCGTTGCCCGGGGATCTGCGCCGGCTCGAACACGACCTCACCGCACGGGGCATCGACCTGACGAGGACATCATGGCTGATGTGATGCGCACGCTTGTCACCTGCAAGTGCGAAACACGCTGGGACAGTGCTCAACTCGCACAGTGTCCGAGCTGCGGCACGACTCTGGCCGAACTCGACGAAGGAGTCGGGCCGGAAAAGACCCGCATCGACCTGGTCGTGGACGGCGTGCGCCACACCTTGGCGGCCGGCGCCCAACTGCTCCTCGGGCGCGACGACGATTATCCGGCCGAGGCGTCCTTCCGCGCTCACACCAACGTCTCGCGCCGTCACGCGATCGTCCGCTTCGACGGCGAACGGCTTTTCGTCATCGATACCGATTCCCGGAACGGGACCTTCGTCGACGGCGTCCGCATCGCCAGCGGCCCCGAGCACGAGCTCCGGCCGGGGCAGCAGCTGCGTCTGGCGGCGGACGTCCCGATCGAGATCGTCCGGGAGCCCTGATGCGGATCCGGGTCCAGATGCTCACCCATCGCGGGCTGCGCCGGGCCGTCAACGAGGACAGCGTCGGCTGGGGCGGATGGTCCTTCACCGGGCCCGCCCCGGCGCCACTGACCGTGGAGTTCGATATCACGCAGCCGACGGCGATCGTCGTCTGTGACGGCCTCGGCGGCCACGCGGGTGGCCGGGAGGCCAGCCGGCTGGCCTGCGAAACCCTCACCGAGCCAGGAATTTTCGGATCAGCGACCGGACTCGGCGAGATAGTCGACATGCTCGGCGGACAGCTGCGCCGGGCATCGGAGATCATCGACGACGCCGGCGCGGCCGATCCGCGGCTGACGCGCATGGGTTGCACCGTCGTCGGCGTGGTGATCGTGCCCGACGGCCGGGCGGTCGTGTTCAACGTCGGCGATTCGCACTGCTACCGCGTCGAGGGCCGCTACCTGGCGCAACTGACCGTCGATCATCGCCGTCCGGGATCCAACGTCCTGCGACAGGCCCTGGGCGGCGGCGCGCGGACGGCCCTCGAACCGGACTACTTCGACTGCCCGATCCCGCCCGCGCCGGGACTGCTGCTGTGCACCGACGGTCTGTCCGACTACGCGGACGCCACCGATCTCGAACGTGTCGCGCGCACCGCTGGGCCCGAATTACTCAGTACCGCACGAGATCTCGCATTCACTGGTGGCGGCGGCGACAACGTCACGATGGTCCGGGTGGAGGCGATCGGGAACCCGGCGGTGTGAGCACAACGGTCCGCCTGGCGAATCCGCCAGACCGTTACGAAGGAGGAAACGATGGCAGACCCTACCCGGCGGGAGACCCCCGCGGCGCGATCGGCGCCGCAAACCCGGATGGACACAGCGAACACCGCCCCGGCGACCCGAGCGGAGGGCCTCGTCTCCACCGAGACCGCAGCCGCCTCCCCGCAGCCGGAATACCACCCCGAACGGCTGCCGCCCCGGCTGGAGGCGCGCTATCGCATCGAGCGGCTGCTCGGGCGTGGCGGCGAGGCGTCGGTGTGGTTGTGCGCCGAGATCGATACCGGCGAACAGGTTGCGATCAAGCTCTATCGCAGCGCGCCGACCTACAGCGTCGACTTCGGCGCACCGGAATACCGGGCGAATCTGGATCGCGAGTTCACCGTCGAGGTTTTCACGCGCGACACCGACCACGGCGTGCACTACGAGGTGATGGAGTACTGCCGCCTCGGCTCTCTCGAGCAACTGCTCGCCGAGAATCCCGGCCCGGTCACCGACGCCCGAGCCCGCGCGATCCTGGCCACGCTGACGCGGGCGATCCACGGCCTGCACGGCGGCACGGTCGGTCCCGCGCTGGTGCACGGCGATATCAAACCGGGCAACATCCTGGCCCGCGCGGCCGAACCACTCGACCTGGTGCTGGCCGATTTCGGACTGGCCGCCGAGATGGGCGACCGGTCCCGGGTGACCAACCTGGGCCTGGGCACCGCCGCCTACAGCGCGCCGGAGCTCGTGCTGTTCAAAACGCCCGCCGCCGACTGGTGGAGCCTGGGCATGGTGCTGTACCGGATTCTGGTCGGGCGGCACTATTTCGTCCGCGCCGACGGCGACACGATCGACGAACGGGTCATCGGGCGCGCGCTGTTCGACAGTGACGTCTCGCTGGCCGCCATCGACGACACCGCGCTCTCGGCGGAACAGCGGGGCCGTTGGCGACTGCTGTTGTCCGGGCTGCTGACCCGTGAGCACCGCGAACGCTGGGGCCACGACGAGGTCACCGCTTGGCTGGACGGGCGATCACCCGAGGTGCGTCGCCCCGCGACCGGCACGGACCCGGACCGGCCGCGCGCGGCCGAATCCTTCGTGATCGCCGGAGTCGGCGAATTCTTCGACGCGGAGGAACTCGGTCTGGCCATGGTCGCCCGTCCCGAGGCGGCCGCGCGTGCCCTGGCCGGGAAGGGGCGGCAGCGGCTGATCGAGTGGCTCACCACCGAGGTGCGGACCAGCGATACCTACTCGGCCTTGAAGACGCACGGAACCGATTGGGGCCCGGACGAATTGGTCACCTACTTCGTCGCCCGGCTGGCGCCCTCGGCGCCGCTGGTCTACGCGGGCCACGCGGTGTCGAGCCCCGCGGACCTACGCCGGCTCGTCGAGGACCCGGCCGCCGAACAGGCGGTCCAGTCACTATATGACAGCGAGTTGCTCGCCGGGCTCGGCGACAACGAGCAGCGGTCCGGTTTCCGGATGATCGACGCGAACTGGCACGACATCGTCGGCCAAGCGCTAGGCGCGGCGAAAACCCGTGCGATAACGCTGGATCCGGCCGCACGCGGTCACATCACCCGGCACGCGCTGCTGGTTGCCGCGTCGGACGACACGGTCATCGACGGGTACCTGGACCGGGTTCGCGACCGCCTGAACGGAACCGGACTGAACGCCGCCGGGGAAGTGAGCTGGTTCGCCGACCTGCGCCGAGATGCACAGCTGTGACGGCGCCGGACCCCCGGGCCGAGGCAGGACCCGGCCCGGGGTTCGGCACCACCGAACGAATCGCTATGCGTCGGTGCGCATATCGGCATCCAGCTGCACTACTCGCCGGCGCAGCTGCCAGACCTTCGCGACGACCCGATCGCAGAAACCGACGATGCCGCCCTGGGTCGACCACTGCGACATCCAGATGTCCACCTGCGTGATGCCGGAGTCCACCCGCTCGACATCGATGGACACCACCGGCTTCTTCAGGGTGGCCGCCGACATGCCGAATCCGCGAGGTTTGAAATTCAGCGCACCGCGCCCGTCCACGCGCTTCCAGCCGAACGTCGCGAATTCGTCCAGGACGGTTTCCACGACGAGTTCGGGAGACGCGGACGTACCCAGGGTCACCTGCCGCTTCGACATGGCGCTGAGCACCCACCCCAGCACCATTACCGCACCGATCCAGATCAGGAACGCGACGAATCCCGCGCCGAACCCGCCGACCGCACCGACGCCGAGCGTCGCGATCGCACCGACAGCCAACGCAACAAGTGATATCTGCATATCGAATACTCCAGTCTCGGAGTGGCCGAATACATTTCGACCGCCGTGAATTTCGTTGAATCCCATGACAACCGGGAAATCCGTGGGGACGATTCAAAAATTAGCACCGCCGGGTGTGCCCGGAAATCATTCACATGCACGACATCCGCACGACCGGACCGATTCGGAGATCAAGCGATGACCGATGCGGATTTCGACGTCGCGCAGGCCTTTTTCCGGACCGGACTGGACCTGCTCGAGCAGCGGGAGACGTCCCGGGCGATCGAATCGCTCGACCGGGCCCGCACCCTGTGCGCCGCGCTCGAACTGGAGCAGGATGCCGCACTCTGCCTGCGCTGGATCGGCCTGGCTCACCTGCGGGCCGAGAATCCGGCCGCCGCGGCGGCGGCGTTCATCGATGCGGTCGCGCTGCTCGATGACGGCGGCGAGTCCGAATTGCTCACCGACTGCGCCTATTTCGCCGCCAGTGCGCTGGACACCCTCGATCGGACCGGGGAGTCGATTCCGTATCTGCGGCGGGCGATTCGAGGCCACCGCGCCCTCGGCGACCTGGTGGGCGAGGCGGAATGCACGAGTGAGCTCGCCCTGGCGCTGGCCGACGCGGAACAGCTGCGGTCCGCCTGCCGGACCATGCGCGAGGCGAGTGTGAAATTCATTGCTGCCGAGCAGCTTTCGGACGCGGCCGACTGCCTGCACGCCGCCGGTGATATGGCGATGGCGGATGCGGACGTGCCCGCCGCGCGCGAGCTGTATGCCGCCGCGGTGGAGTCGTATCGCCGGGCCGAGCGGGCAACGGGCGAGGCGTCGACCGAGTCGATCGCCGACTGCGAGGAGGCGCTGGCCGAGATATTCGCCGAGGAGGGCCGGTTCGACGAGGCGATCGAGGCGTTCGGCGCGGCGGCAACCGGATTGCGCGGCTTGGGCGAGCATCTGCGGGCGGGTGACTGTCATCGGCGGATCGGCATGCTGATGCTGAAGTCCGGTCGAATCGCCTCGGCGACCGACGAATTCGGCATCGCAACGGACGAGTTCGCCGAATCCGGCGAATTCGGCATCGCCGCCGAAATGGCTCTCGTACACGGGTCGATGGCGCAGAACCTGGACAGATACGACCAGGCACGCGCGGCCTTCGAACGGGCCCGCGCCTGCCATGTCGCGACCGGAGACGCGATCCAGATCGCCCGCTGTGACATGGAATTGGCCACTCTGCGTCTTTCCCGGGGCGACTTCGACGCGGCCGAAGCCACCCTCCGGCAGTGCGGGGCCGTATTCGCGGCCGCCGACGAGCGACAGCTTTTCGCCCAGTCGCTGCATCATCTCGGTTCCGCGGCACTACAACGAGGCGAATTGGCCACGGCCCTGGAATTGGCCACGGCCACCGTGCCGCTCGCCGAACAGGGCGAGGATCCCGAGTTCCATGCCGGCTGCCTGGTCGAGGTCGCCGCCGTGCTGCTGTCGATGAACGAATTCGACAGGGCCGCAACGTATGCGACGCAAGCCCGGCTGATGTTCGAGCACCTGGGATCGTGGCCAATGGCGGCCGCCTGCCGGGCCACCGAGGGCGCGTGCCTGCTGGGACTCGGCCGCTACGACGAGTCGGAGCAGGCCCTGACCGAAGCTCTCACCGCGCAGCGGTCGTTCGGAACGGTCGCCCACCAGGCCGCCACCGAACAGCATCTCGGTCTGCTGTATACCAACACCGGTCGCCCGGACCGCGCGGTCGAGGCGTTTCAACATTCGATCGCGCTGTTCACCGAGCTCGGCAGAACCGCGGATATCGCCCAGGCGCGCGCGAATCTGGCCGGAGTGCACATGAAACAGGCCAACTTCGCCGACGCCGCGGCGGTCTTACGCCTCGCCGCGGCCGATCTCGAGCGAATCGGTTTGTCGCACCGGGCTGCCACCTGCCGGCAGAACCTGGGCGTGGCGATTCTCATGCAGGGGCATACCGCCGAGGGGCTTGCCCTGCTCGAATCGTCCCTGCGGCACTTCGAATCCGACCCCGCGCACCGCGCGAACACCGCGGCCTGCCACCGGAACATCGGCATCGCGCACCGCGCCCGGGACCGCCACGATCTCGCGCTGGCCCACCTGGCGCGCGCCCGTGCGATCAGCCTGGAACTGGGCGCGCTGCTCGACGTGGCACTGATCGACATCCTGGTGGCCGAGACCGGCATCATGCGACCGGACGGGTCCCTGCGTACGGCTCTGGACCTCGCACTTCCGGCGATGCTGTACCTGGAATCCCGGCGGTTGCAGCTGTCGGACGCGAGCGGACGCGTCGGCACGGCGGCGCTGTACAGCGCATTGCAGTCCGTGTTGTTCGACTGGGTACACCGGCTCCGGGATCCCGCGCTGATGGCGGAGCTGATCGAGGTTTCGCTCAATGCCGGCGTGCACGGCGGCCCGCCGCCGGACTCGACGACCACCGACCTCGCACTGCTGATCGGCGAGATAACTCCCGCCCCCGCGAGCCCCGACCGCACCCAGCGCCACGACGGCGTAGCCGCGGTCCGCCCGTCCGATGCGCTGGGGGCGCTGATCCGCGGCGCGACCCTACCCATCCACCCCGCGCCGCTGCTGCGGATGCCCGATGGGGCCATCGCACTGCGCCGGCAGCTGCGCGCGGCCGATGAGCGCTACGGCGGCGTCGAGCGGCCGCCCGATGTCCGGGCCTGGTGACGGCGTGCTCCCCGACGCCGCCGCCCCCTGTGCCCGATCGACCGGTCACGGGTGCAGGATGACGGGGTGAGAACTCCGTTGGGTCGGCCCGATCTCTCGCCCTACCGCGCCTACCAGCAACGCGCCGGTGTGCGGCCCGGCGGGTTGACCGCGCACTTCCTGGGCACGAGCTCGCTGCTGCTGTCGGACGGTACGACCACTGTGCTGTGCGACGGATTCGTCACGCGTCCGGGGCTGATGCGGGTCGGGCTGGGGCGGATCGCGCCGGACGCCGGGCTGGTCCGTGCCGCGATCGAGCGGCTGAACGTGGCGACCCTGCACGCGGTGTTCTGCGCGCACTCGCATTACGATCACGCCCTCGACGCCCCGGTGTGGTGCCTGCAGACCGGTGCGGAGCTGGTCGGATCCGAGTCCACCGCGAACATCGGGCGCGGGCTCGGCCTCGCCGAGACCTCGCTGCGAGTGGTGGGTGACGGCGACACGCTCGACTACGGGCGGTTCACGCTGACCTTCCTGGATTCGGTGCACAGTCCGGGCGATCGGTACCCGGGGGTCGTGACGCGCCCGCTGGTTCCGCCCGCGCGGACCCGCGCATGGAAGACCGGCACCGCCCACTCGGTGCTCATCGAGCATCCGGCGGGGCGAATTCTCTTGCACGCCAGCGCGAATCATCGCCCCGGGATGCTGGCCGGGCGCAGCGCCGAGGTCGTCTACCTGGGCATCGGGGGCCTGGGCAGGCAATCGCGCGACTTCGTGCGGCGGTACTGGGACGAGGTCGTCGGCGCGGTCGGCGCGCGACGAGTCGTGTTGGTGCACTGGGACGATTTCTTCATCGGACTGGACAAGCCGCTGCGTCCGCTGCCGTACTTCGCGGATCGATTCGACGCGACGATGGAGATGGTGCTGTTACTGGCCGAGCGCGACACCGTGGACGTGGTGCTGCCGGTCGCCTGGGAAGCCACCGATCCGCACGGCGAGCCGAGCTGACTTCTCCAGCCGCGTCCGGGCAGCGGCTCAGCCGTTGGCGTACACGCGGTCCGGGACGATGAGGACGACCGCACGCCGTTCGGCGGCCATCACCCGGTCGTATTCGTCCCAATCCTCGTGGGTACCGCCGGCCGCGGTGAACACCTCGCGCAGCAGCAGGCGCAGGCGTTCGGCGTCGATGCCCGGGACCGGGTCGTCGGGCCCGGCGATCCACACCGGCCCCTCGGCCGCTGCCCACTCCCAGCCGACCCGCACGACGGCCGTCATCCGCGGCCGCGCCCGCAGGTTCCGCAGCTTGCGGGTGCCGCCGCGCAGCACCATACCGACCACATCCTCGCCGGTCAGCGGATGTTTCAGCACGCCCGCGTTGACGAGCGAGGAATGGATCGTGCCGTCCGCCCGGGCGGTCGACACCACACTGAGCCCATGATCACCGGCGATTAGCCGGGCGAAATCCGCGAGATCGGTCACCTGCGGCAGTCTCGGCGAATTC
>CBJNFW010000287.1:0-10958 GCA_966435935.1 uncultured Nocardia sp. | reverse complement strand
GACCAGCACCTCGAGGAGGCTCGGAACGTGCGCTGAGCCTCGGCCCGCGGCGGTTGCCGCCGCCGGTCGATCGTCGACCGCGGCAGGCAGCGGAATTCCGGTCCGGGCAGCCCGGGGCGCTTCATTCCGCCGGCTACAACTGAGGCTGGGGCGGCAGGGGGGTAGAGGCGAGTTTTTGTGCCGAGCGCTTGTTCATCCCGAACATCCGCAGCATGTGAAAAGTCATCTCGTCGGTGAGTGCGCCGGCGTCGGCCTCCGGCTGGGCGTCCAACATCTGGAGTAAGCCCAGCAGTGCGCCACCGGCGGCCATGACGGCCATGTCCGGATCCATCGCCTCGAACCGCCCCGCTTCCTGAGCGGCGATGATGTCGCGGCGCGCACGCGGCGCCAAGCCTTCGTCCCGGAGCAGCACCGACATGCCCGAATGTAGAAGCACGCGTACCATTTCCGGCACCTGTCGCTGCAAGCGGCCCGTCATCCGGAAGCTGACCGCGAACACCTCGGCCGGATCCTCGTACAGCGACACGATGCCGTCGCGCATTTCGCTGTAGACCTGCAGAACCGACCGGACGGCCTCGTCGAAAAGCTGTTCCTTGGTTTCGAAGTGGTTGTAGAAGGAGCCGAAACCGACGTCGGCCGCATCGGTGATTTCCTGAATGCTCACCGTGGAACGCCCTTCGGCCAGGAACTTGCGCGCCGCGCCGAGCAGTGCGTTGCGCGTTCGCTCACGACGCCGATCGATGCGATTGCGGACAACGGGCTCGGCCATCGCTGCACTTCCCTTCGAAATCGCCTACGTGTCTCACAACTGAGAATATCATCAGACACGATTCGGCCTCGAATAACTCGCACCGAAGCGGTTGTGCTCGGATGTGATCGGCCATCGACGACCGACCTTGTCCCACCACGATGGTGTCCCCGAATTCCGCCCATACAGGTTGGGATCTCGGGACGTTCGATTCACTCCGAAGACCCCGGCGGAAACGCGATGTCATCCGGGGGCGCCACCGATGGCCGAGAGCTGGTTGGCGTTGACCGAGCCATCCAGCCCTGGTAGCAGGATCATCCGTAGTCGGCGGGGTTCCAGGAACGGGTCGGCTTGTTGGTGATGATGAACCGCAATGCCTTGATCATGGTGTCACCTCCTTCCTGGGTCTCGGTCGGGCGCGGACAGGGCTCGTGGGGGTCCGCCGCAAGGTGAACGGTCTGGGGATCGCGGCATTGGTCACGATCGGGCGGGTATCACCGTCGCCGATGACGCGCAGAGAGGTGTTCTCGGTGAGGGTGGTGGCCGCATCGGTGACCAGATCGTGGGCGACCGCGGCGCCGGCGCAGGTGAAGGGGCCGGAACTGAAGGGCACGAAGGGGCCGTGTTCGCTCGGTCGAATCCAGCGGTCGGGTCGGAATGCTTCTGGTCTGGTCCAGTGTTCGTCGTCGTGGTGGAGCAGATAGGGGCTGACCGACAGCTGGTCGCCGGTCTGGAAGGCGATCCCCCCGAACTGGGCGGCATAGGGAACGGGACGGCTGACCATCCAGGAGACCGGCCGGTGCCGCAGGGCCTCACGTACCACCCAGTCGACGGGCCAAGGCCATGGTGAGCCGGGAGAGGCGAGACTGCCCAGCAACACCGACCACGCGAGCGAGTAGCCCAGCGGTCCCACAACGGACCGGAACATGAGCACGTACAACTGCGCCACCGTTGTATCGGCGACGCCGTCGGGACAGGCGCCGATCACGGCATCGAGCAGATCCCGTGGTTCGGCTTCCGCGGTGCGGCCGGTGGCACTGCGCCGGTCCCGGATCTGTTCGTCCAGTGCGGTGGACAGCTTGGCGCGCAGCAGTTGCGCCCGCGCCCGCTGCGCCATTCCGGCCGGGCGAAGCGCGCCCACGCGCGCATTTCGCTCCAGTAACTGCCGCAACTCGGGAGAACCATCGGGATGCAGCAACACGTCCGCGGTGCACCGATACACCAGCTCGACCCCCGCCGCGGGCCAGCGGGTGACGGAGGGCATTTCGATCACCGCCGCAGTCAGGGATTCGTGGTACTCGGGCGTATGCGTCCGCAGAATCGCGCGTGCAGCTCGGCCGAAATCCACCTGAGCAGACCGCGAAGGCAGCATTGAACCGAAGAACCCGGACTTCCCCGCGTTGAAATCGCGGTCGCTCAACACCGACAGCGCCAGACCCGTATCGCCGACACACCACCCGCCCCAGGGCAGCTCGAACACCTCTGCCAGGCTGGTCCGGCGCAGATTCTCGAGGAAGCCCAACGGATCACGCCGGAACCGGCGCATCTCTGCAAAACCCATCGGACGGTCCTCTCAGCGAGAGGGTGAGCGATTCATCAGATTTTCGAGCGGATTTATCCACTGGCTGTGCCTGCAAACGCAGCTCAAGCATAGTCTCGACCAATTTTTACCAGCGAAGCCGTGGAGGTCGGCCAAAGCGAATACCCGGCGCCGACCGGGGCCTGCCGAACACTGCGGCGGCGGTGAGATCGGTTCCCGATCACCCGGGACCGTCGGCAGTCGGTCATTGAAGTCCAAGGCCAACGACGTCGTGCGAGAAATACTCGAACGCCTCGACGTGTCGGCGCACATGCGGCAACGCGTCCTCCCGGAACTCATGCTCGCCGGTACTCACGAGCGCCGGATTCGAATCTGTCGACCTCAGTGTCGAGTCGTTCGATCTGTGGGCAAGTTATGCGCAGAGCCGCGGCCGTTCGCGCCGTGTTCGCCCATGCCCCGCCGCACCCGAGGGTCGCGGTTGGGCTTATCGGCATTCTCACCTGTGCGGCCGTCATGAGCGGCTGCTCCAGCGGTTCACCGGCACCGAGTCGGTTTACGACGGTTGCCGCGGGTACCGCTTCGGCACCGGAACCCGCCTCGTCTTCGCAGCCGGGTACTGCTCGGACCGGCAGCGACGAGGGCACTGGCCCGCCCGCGGTGTTCCCCGCGAAAACCCTTGTCGCGCAGTCGTCTCCGGCCGTGTCCGGCACCTCGGCGTTGCCGCCCCCCGAACGGCCAACCCCGCAGCCGGGACACCGTTCCCCGGCGAGGGGATGACCCAGCAGCAGGTAAGGAATCCGCAGCAGGGCCGTCGACGGTGAACATCAGCCGTGGCGGCTCGATCGCGTCGCGGTGGCGAAATCGTTCGCACACCCAGGGGGTGCCCAGGGCATCTGGACGGTCGACAGCGGTGCGTGGTACTGAAGCCCGCGAGTGGTGCGCGGACTGTCGTCGCGGGTGTTCTGATCCGATACCTTGGTCACCGGCCGAGGTCGTGATCGGCCTGCGTGTTCGCACACTGCTCTGCGGCAATTCCTGGATAGTCGACGCCGTCCTCGCCCAGGGCCGGACCAGTTTCTGCCTTTTCGGGGACCCCGCAGAGCTCGGCTGCGATACGGAACAGCCGAACGCGTTGCGACGGGCAGTTCTCTTGCTCGTCGTGATTATCGAGTACGCGCTGATCAATGTCCTGAATCATGCGGTCGGCGGCGTCGGCGGACCCGAGCATGAGTTGGCAGAACAGCCGCAGCTGTGCGCGCAGCGCGGCGTCGTGCCGGCCGATGTTTTCCGGTTCGGGCATGCCGCTGCCCGGTCAGAGCCCGAACCGCGGAAACAGCCCGGAACCGTGGAACGCGACGACCCCGCTGACGCCGTCGGCGGTAAGTGTCAGGACGTGCATGGCGTGCGGCCGGCGAGCACCGTCATGGTCGCGGGCGTATACCGCGAAGGCGGGCTGTCCATTGGCGGAGGTGGCGACCAGTTCGGTCGGTCCGATCGCCCGCATCTGCCTGGCCAGGAAGGCCGCGATGGTGTCGCGGCCTTCGAACCAGGTCGCGATCGGCGGCATTTCCCATCGGGCGTCCTCGGTCAGCACCGCGACGAGTTGATCGATATCCGCGGTTTCGAATGCGGTGACGTATCGGTCGAGCAGGGCTCGCTGGTGCGGTTCGGTGGGTTCGGTCAGATTGTCCTGGTTGAGCGGTACCTGTGCGCGTGCTCGCTGCAGCGTGCTGTTGACGGCTGCTGTTGTCATCTCCAGCAGTTCCGCGACCTCGGTGGTCCGCCATTGCAGCACATCGCGCAGGATCAGCACGGCTCGTTGCCGTGGTGGTAGCTGTTGCAGGGCACCCATCAAGGCCAGGCGCATGGTCTGTCGTTGCACGACGACAGTTGCCGGGTCGGCCGGTGCGGCGGTGAACAGGAAGTCGGGTATCGGCTGCAGCCAAGGGATCTCGGGGGATCGTTGGACCAGCCCGGCGTCGAGGTTTGTCTCAGCGGCGCCGAGATCGGCGGGCAGCGGCCTGCGTCTGCCTTTTTCCAGCGCTTTGAAACATGCCCGGGTCGCGATGCGGTAGAGCCAGGTGCGCAACGACGATCGGCCCTCGAAGCCGTCGTATCCCCGCCAGGCATCGAGAAGGACGTCCTGCACAACTTCTTCGGCCTCGTCGACCGAGCCGAGCATGCGGTAGCAATAGGCGAGCAGCTCACGCCGGAACGGTTCGCTCAGCCGTCCGAAATCCTCGTTGCCGGTCCTGATCTCGGTCACTGTAGGCATGATTCGCCGATCCTGTTGGGGGTGTGGTTGTTTCGGCTGAACGCCGCGACCTGGTGCCCGCGGCCGAGCGCTTCCGTGACGATCCGGCTGCCGATGGTCCCGGCGGCGCCGATACCTCCGATGTGCATGATTCTCCTGTTGCGGAAGGGGTTTCGGATCAGCAGACGGTGATGTCGGCCATGTCGATGGCGACCAGGACGATCCGGTCGTCGCCCATGGCGGTGTAGGCCCGGCGGGTGGCGGGGATGATGATGCCGTCGATGTCGCGGTAGCCGGCGGCGTAGAGCTGTGACTCGGTGCCGGGGTCGACGATGTCGATGGTGAAGTCGTGGCGGCGCAACAGCCCGTCCGGGCCGAAGCAGAACACCTGCTCGCGGGTGTGGCTCTTGATGTGTTCGGGGAAGGTTACTTTCAGCCGCCGCCATGTTTCACCGTCGGCCTCGATGGGCGCGATCTCTTCGCAGACGAATCCCGGCCACGTGAACAGGAACGGCGTATTCACATACGTCCATAGTGCTTCGCCGGTGAAGTACGCGAGATGCAGGTCGTCCCACGGTGTTTGGAACTGGTGGCCGTCGAACGACCGCTCCGGATCGTCGCGCGCGTCGATGACCGTGCCGTCGGATTGCTGTAGGACGACCCGGTCGGGCTCGAAGAGCGAGCGTCGGGCTCGACCGACGTAGTCCATGGTCAGGTGTTGCTGTGCCGTGCTCACCTCGAAGCGGACGCTGCGCATCGCGTCTGCTTTTCCCTTGATCTGCCAGAAGGCGCCGGTGATGGCTGCGTCGACGTTGATCGCCCGGATCTTGTTCCATCGGTCCAGGCCGCCGTGTGCGGCGACCGCGGTCGCGAGTAGGTCGCTCATTGCTGTGCTCCTCCAGTGGGTGTGCCCCAGTCGCCGGTGTGGTGTGGCGGCTGGGGCGTGCGTGTGGTCAGTCGACGATGAGTCCGCCGGTCATGTTGGCGACGGTTCCCGTCATCGCGGATGCCCGGTCGGAGGCGAGAAATACTGCGACCGAAGCAAGTTCGGCCAATGTGGTGGGGCGCTTGCGGTGGGTCGTCGCGGTGGCAGCGGCGGTGAATTGGTCTTTGCCGATGCCCAGTGCGTCGGCGTGCAACCCGTACACCACGTCGATGACCGGTGTCTCGACCATGCCTGTGGTGGGCAGGCAGATCGAGCGGACGCCGTGCTGGGCCCATTCGGCGGACAGCGCGCGATTGAGAGCTTCCATCGCCGCCCAGCCGACACTCATGCCGCCGACCAGCGGCAGGCTCACCCGGGCCGGTTCAGGTGTGTGCATCATAATCACTCCCGATCCCCGCGGTCAGGAAGACCCTGGCCCCTTCGTTGGCGAGTCCGCGAGCGACCGCGCCGCCGACGGCCCCACCCGCGCCATAGACGACCACGTTCTTCTTCTCCAGCAACATGTCCTACTCCTTCTTGTTGGTCACGCTGGAGCGTGAAGCCGGCCGCCGGGGGGCTCGTGGGCGCCCGGCTCGTTCTGGTTGCCGGTGGCCCGGCATGGTCGGGCGATGTCGGTCGCCGGGGTGAGCGGCGGTTCGAGTGCCGCGGTGAATGTGGCGGTGTCGATTTCGGCGTGCCTGGTCCCGGACGACGACCGGTTCGGCCATGGTGACCACCTCCTACCAATACAGAGGAGATCGCAGCGCGAAAGTAATCGGTATTGCGTCCGGTCGTACGAGGGCGCGACCCTGTTCGCGGTTACGACACCGATAGCTCGCCCACGCATCCGCTCGGCCCTGTTGTACGAGGGGCGAATGGGTGTCCGCTGACCCGACCGCAATTGGCGACAATGTGCGGCTCGGGAGCGGTGCCATCGGCAAGTGAGTCGCCGGGGCCATCGTGGAATCCGCAGTCCCTCTCGGCATTTCGCGCCCGACGCAGTTGGGGTGTCCTTTGATCGGGCCGGCTGGTGGCCGTCGGGTGCGGCAGAATCTGCCCGGTGGGTCTGGATCTGGAGATCCTGCGGCTGTGGTCGGCCTGACGCGGCATCGCACGCCGGCGCCGAGCGCGGCTGCCGGGCCGGCGGTGACGCCTACCTGATCGATCCGAGCCCCACGACCCAGTGGGATCGTAATCGGAGCCACAGCTGGGCCAGAACGAAATCCCCTGCCACGCATAGGTGTTCACGCCCGATCGGCCGCCCCCGACCCGCCGGCTGGGCTGGTCCTGCGACTTGACTTGGAGTGCACTCCAGGTCCTAGTGTCGGAGGCATTCGTCAGCCATCGAGGTACCGCTCGGTCCGCCGGGCAGGAGGAGTATCCGCGCATGATCACCCGAACCACGCTCGGCTCGCCGGGTCTCACCGTCAGCGCGATGGGCCTGGGGTGCATGGGGATGAGCGAGAGCTACGGCGCCGCCGACTGGGACGGCGGCCTGGCCACCATCGACCGGGCCCTGGAGCTGGGTATCACGTTCCTGGACACCGCCGACGCCTACGGCGCCGGGCACAACGAGGTGCTGGTGGGCCGGGCCATCCACGGCCGCCGGGACCAGGTGCAGGTTGCCACCAAGTTCGGCATCGACCGCAGCGCCGGGGACCGGGCACGCCGCATCCGCGGTGCCCGGGACTATGTGCTGCGCTCCTGCGACGCGTCGCTGCTGCGGCTGGGCGTCGACGTGATCGACCTGTACTACGCACACCGCCCCCCTCAGGACGTGGAGATCGAGGAGACCGTCGGCGCGATGGCCGAGCTGGTCGAGGCGGGCAAGGTCCGCCATCTGGGCCTGTCCGAGGTCGACGGCACGCTGCTGCGCCGGGCGCACGCGGTGCACCCGATCACCGCGGTGCAGAGCGAGTACTCGCTGTGGACCCGCGACGTCGAGGCCCTCACCCCGGTGATGGCCGAGCTGGGGGTCGGGCTGGTGCCGTACTCGCCGCTGGGGCGGGGTTTCCTGACCGGCACTCTGGACCGCTCCACGTTGGGCGAGAAGGACTTCCGGCGTACCAACCCCCGCTTCGCCGGCGAGGCGGGCGTGGCCAACGAGAAGATCGCGCAGACCGTGCGCGAGGTGGCCGACCGGCTGGGTGCCACCCCGGCCCAGGTGGCGCTGGCCTGGGTGTACGCGCAGGCCGGGCGGCTCGGGGTTGCGGTCGCGCCCATTCCGGGCACCCGCAGCCCGGCCCGGCTGGAGCAGAACGCGGCCGCGTTGCAGTTCTCCCTGGATGCCGAGGCGCTGGCCGCGCTGGACCCGCTGAGCGACCAGGTGATTGGCGAGCGCTACACCCTGGCACACAGCGCTGAGGTCGCTCGAGGTTAGCCGGTGGGCTCGACGACCGGCAGGCTCGACCAGGCTGCGGATGGTAGTGGCCCCGGAAACTCGCAGGCCCGCAAGAGGGCTGCTGCACGTTCGGGCCACGTTGTCGCACGGTCGTGCAGCAGCCCCCCGGGGGGTCGCCTCGGCGCGGGCGGAGTTACTGGCTGGGTTGAGGGACGTCGACGTGGCAGTCGGCGATCTTGGGGTTTACTCCGACGTAGTTCAGGGGGCCGGCGACGATGGTTACCGCTATGGTTCCGGCGTTTGCGCAGTTGGCGGGGGCGCTGTCGTAATAGTGGCGCTGCCAGCCTGCTATGACGCCGATGATCAGCCATATCAGGACGATGGACATGAGGAGCCGGGAGAGTGGGGATCTGGCGTCGTACATCGCGCGGCGATCGCTTGTGTAGCCTCTCATTTCAGTCACTTCCGGAAGGTGTCTTTGATCTTTTCGGCCGTAGTCTTCAGGTTGGCCTTGACCTGGTCGGCCTTGCCTTCGTTCCGCAGCCTGGGGTTGTTGGTGATCTCGCCGATTTTTTCCTTGGCCTGACCGGTGAGTTTGTCGGCCCTGTTCTTCGCCTTGTTCGTGAAGCCCATTACGTTCACCTATCGGTGTTGCCCGGCCGCCGGATGCTGCCGGTAGTTCTGGCAATAGACCGTTTTCGGGCTTCCAAACGGCGACCGGAAGATATCAGCTGAAGCCGGCGCCGGCCGAGGCCACGATGCGGCACGGCGCCGCCCGGGTGGGTCAGGTCGACCGGTTCGAACCGATCGGCGCCAAGTACGGCGCGGACCGGCGGGTTTGGGGGTATCGCAAGATCGCGGTGTTGAGGCGCGCGGATGGGCACGACGTCTCGACATCAACGGTGCGGCGGGCCCTGCGGCGGCGCGGGTTGCTGTCGCCACAGGGATTTCGCGCGGATCGCACGTCGTGGGCGATGCTGTGGCGCTGAGTATTGCCTGCGACCGGCCCACATGGTGAACGCGAGCGGGTCACCATCGCTGGGGTTTCGTCTCTGGGGCGGGACTAGCATCGGGGCATGGACGTCGGGGAACTGGTGGGGCGGTGGCAGTTGACCGCGTGGACCGCCGTCGACGAGAACGGAACGGTCTCAACGCCTTTCGGTGACCGGCCGCAAGGATGTGTGATCTATACTTCCGGCGGATGGATGAGTGGTCAACTCGCCGTTGCCGATCGGCGGGAGTTGTCGACATCAGTGGCGCTCGCCGGTGCCGACAGTGAACGGGCCGAGGCGTATTCGAGCTACATCGCCTACTGCGGCGAATACCGGCTGGAAGCGGACGTGGTCGTGCACACGTTGCGGATGAGCCTGTTCCCGAACTGGGTCGGCGGTGAGCAGCGACGCGCGGCGGAATTGTCCGGCAATCGTCTGGTACTCGCCACCCCGCCGACCCCGGTGGGGGAGCATGTCCTGGTCAATCGGCTGTACTGGGTGCGCGCAGAGTAGCGACCAGCGGCGCGGCCGGACACTGTTCGAGGTCGGCCGAGGCGGACGCGGACGGCCGGGCGATCGCGGACGTGTCGATTCAGCCGAGGTGTGCCTGTAACAACCAGGCGGGCACCGAGCTACGGCCACCCGGCTCGTCACGGACGTCTTCGAACGAGATGGGTAACTGCTCGCCTGTCGGAAGGTTGTTGCCGTGGATGCGTGCCGGGCGGATCTCGTCGATCACCCAGTACTTCGAGACCACTTCGCGCAGTTCGGCTTCGGTGACGGGATTGGGACCGAACCCGGCCGGCGGATTCGGGAGGGCCTTGCGGTCGAACACGAGCACGAAGTAGGACGCTCCGGGGGCGGCGGCGCGGACGATGGACTGCTGGTATCCCTCGCGCTGGTCCACCGGGATCGAATGGAACAGGGTGCTGTCGACGATGGTCCCGAAGCGGCCGTCGTACCCGGTGAACGAGGCGATGTCGGCGACCTCGTACGACGCGGTGGTCAGTCCGCGCCGGGACGCCTCGGCGCGGGCCAGTTCGATGGCGGTCGGGGCGGAGTCCAATCCCACCGTCGTGTAACCCTGTTCGGCCAGATACAGGGAGATCGCTGCTTCGCCGCACCCCACATCGAGCACGTCGCCGTGGAACTTGCCCTGCTCGATGATCGCCTTCAGCTCCGGCTGTGGCTCGCCCAGGCTCCAGGGCGGCTTGGCCTCGGCATCCCAGAACGGTCCGGCCTCACCCTTGTAGGCGCTCTCGAACGTGAATTCGCCCGGCATGGTCGAGTCCGCTGTTCCCGCGTCGACGTCTCGGGTTTCGATCGCTTTCACGGTTTTGTCGAGGGCTTGTTTCAAGACGCGTTTGCCGACGGTCCCGACCACGGCTCCCAGGATTCGGCCCTTGAGGTTCTTGCCCTCGCGCACCACGACCACATCCACGTCGGTCATCCCGTCGGGGCGACGTGTGAAGGTGTAGGTATGACCCGAGTGGCCACCCCACAGGTTCGAGTCGGTGGTCGTCAGGACGACGCGGTCCGGATTGGACCAGTCGTAGTGCAGGCGTTCCCAGATGCCGTGGGAACCCTCGGTGACATCGGCATCGCGCGGGCCCCGATTGTGGACGTCGAGATATTCGTCGGCGCTGTTGCCGAACACCTGCGAGCGGCCCGGCCCGAAATCGGTCAACGCCGCCACGAACTGTTCCGGTGTCGAACTCGTGGTCTCCTTGAAGTGGATGGTGGACATCGAAGCCTCCTGTTCTGGGCGGTAACTCCTCGGCGGGTCGCCGTTCACACGTCGCGTGCGCAATCGGGGAGACCGCCCAGGCCGAGGCGAGGATGCCGACAAGACATCACGCCGAGCACGCGCCGAGGCCGCAGCCGTCTGTACCGTTCGCGCGTCGTTCGAACTGTCGATGCACGATCCAGTCTAGGATCTCGCGCCCGACAATCCGAGGTACGGAGCCGTCGGGCAGGCCGTACCGTGTTCGCGGCCGATTCGTAGTGCGACAGGGATCCGACCGACACCGCGACGATGCTGGTTGCCGGCTATTGCCTGTCGGTCTGTGGAGGAGCAAGGTGAGGGGACGCCGGTGGTGCCACCGGGGCGCTGCCCTCGAGCGGGAAGGGGGTGGATCGTGTACGCGCGTTCCACCAC
>CBJNFW010000286.1:0-11037 GCA_966435935.1 uncultured Nocardia sp. | reverse complement strand
AGAAGCGCTGGTCCCGGGTCCGCGACTAGCGTCATCGACATGAACATCACCAAGAACACAACCGCCATCGAATCCGTCATCCTCAGCACACCCGATCCCGTGGCGGCCGCGGCGTTCAACGATGCCGCCTTCGGCCTCGGCGACCGGCTCCGGGTGCGTGCCGGCGACGCACCGACCAGCGGGTTCCGCGGTTTCACCCTCTCGCTGGTGGTCTCCGGACCCAGCACCGTGGACAGTTACTTCGAATCCGCGCTCGCGGCCGGTGCGGCGACGGTGAAGCCCGCGAAGAAGAGTTTCTGGGGCTACGGCGGGGTCGTGCAGGCTCCGGACGGGACGCTGTGGAAGATCGCCACCTCCGCGAAGAAGGATTCCGGCACGCCCACCCGCACGGTGGACGATTTCGTCGTCCTGCTCGGCGTCGACGACGTGAAGGCGACCAAACAGTTCTACCTCGAGCGCGGCCTGACGGTGGCGAAGGGATTCGGCAGTAAATACGTCGAGTTCGCCGCCCCGGAATCCGCGATCAAGCTGGCGCTGTACGGGCGGCGCGCCGCGGCGAAGGACGCGGGTGTCTCCCCGGAAGGCTCCGGATCGCATCGAGTGATCTTCGGCGGCGGGCTCGGCACGTTCACCGATCCGGACGGCTTCGAGTGGGAGACGCTCGCCGCGTGAGCCGTGATCGGCGAAAAAGCCTGTACCGCAACGTGTTCGAACTAGACGTGCGGGCCGGTGTGGGTCGCCAGCCAGGCCTTGCTCTGGGCCACGGCCAGTGCGTCCAGGTCGTCCTGCGCGAACTGCCAGTCGTCCATGTGCAGACCCAGCCCGGCTCCGCTGGTCGGGCGGGCGAGGCCGGTGTCGCCGCCGATCTGCAGCCAGTGCGCGGTGCCCTCGGCGTCCATGCCGCCGGTGCACCGCGCGGTAAGCGCGCCGGGATAGCGGGCGAATCCGGTGTCGAACGGCCGGCCGGTCCAGTGCTGGGTCACCGCCGTGGTGGGCAGTTCGGCGGTCACCGGAGTGGTCGCGGCGGCCGGCGCGCCGCGGAGCAGGGCCGCGGGGTTGACACACGCGACCTGGTGGGTGCGGTCGGTCCGGCCGAACCGGGCGCTGGTGGGCAGCAGCTTCCCGGGTGCCTGGCGGTAGGTCGCGAACGCGACGACGCAACCGGTCGGCAGCGGCGCGCTCACTTCACTTCGGGCGCAGATCGGCAGGTCGCGGAAGGTGGACCCGGTATCGTTCGCGCCGCGGTCCCGGCCGATCGGCACGATGGTGTTCGCGCCGAGCAGGATCGCGCTGATCAAGTGCGAGCGCATCTGCCGATTCCCCTCGATGCGCTGCTGGATCAGTGTTTGCAGGACATAGCTGCCCTGGGAGTGGCCCAATAGCAGCACTCCGCGGTGGCGGCCGGTGACCGGATCGATGTTGTCGTGCGTCCAGTACTGGTCCCAGGCCTGTTCGACGTCCCCGGCCCCGCGGGAGAAATCCAGGACACCGCTGTTGCGGCCGAACACCTGCGGCATCGGCAACTGCCGATAGTTCGGCACGAACATGCGGCAGTCGCTGATCAGCCGGCCCACCTGCGCGAAGGTCGTATCGATCTCGATGTCGGTCGGCTTCGGCGGCTGATTGCCGCTCTGATCGAGCGGATTCGCCACCGGGTCGACGGTCGGATACACGTAGAAGCAGTCCACCGCCGGACGGTTCGGGGCGGGCAGGGAGTCGACCGTGGCGCCGCCGTCACGCGCGAGAACCGTACTGTCCAGATCGGTGCGGGTGTGCGACTGCGGACGCCGGACCGTGAACGTCTGTCCCGGCGTCTGCGGGGATCCGAACCGGTCCTGATCACAGGGATTGTCGGCCATCCCCGGCCGGCACAGCCACACCGGGCGCGCGAGCGGCTCCGCGGCGCTCGTCGCGTCACAGGCGGCCGTGAGTCCCAGCCCGGCCAGCATCGCGACCCCGGTGACCGCTCCGGCCAGTCGCCGCCAACGCGCGGTGCGCGCGATGCGTTCGGAATTCATCGGTCCCCCCGAATGCCGGAATCGGATGTGGTCGCGACCACGCGGTTCCGGATCATTCCCGTGCTGGTCCACATCCACAGTATGTTTCCCGGACCCGGCCTCGTTACGGCCATGCAATGCGTGTCACATTCGCCGCGGTGGAGGCGCCGGATCACAGGATGCGGGTGCGGGAAGTGCGGGCCCGATCGCCCCGCTGCGCGGATTCGTGTGCGGTCTCGTCGTCGGCGAACTCGAAGAGGCCGCGCCCCGAGCGCAATTCGCCTCCGGTGCGCGTTCACCGAACCTCTCGGGTGGAGCGGTCGTGCGCGGTCTGATCGTCGGTCCGGCTTGCTGCGCGGTCGCCGTCGGGCGGGTGCGGATCGCGTGAACCGGCTCCGGTGTGAGGTAGCCCACCGTGAGGCGTCGGGTTCCGGCGTCGGCGGGTGCCCCGGCACACCGGGGCGCGGCCGGCGCGCGCGGGAAGCTACGCCCAGTCGTCGAATTCGCCCGCTTTGATTCCCTTGACCCACGCGGACATCTCTGCCTGGGTGAACGTGAGCGTCCCGGCCTCACGCGCGTTCGAATTGCGTACCAGCGCACCGCCGTCGGGGGTCACCGCCACCTCGACACAGGTTCCGTTGTCCGAGAAGGTCGATACCCGCCAAGTCAGATCGGTGTTGTTCATCGTCTATTGCTCCATTCCTTTGCCAGGCCAGTGATGAACTTCCGGGATTCACTGGGGGACAGCGCGATTCGGTTCGCGGCGTGCTCGTACACACCTTGAAAGTACTGAACCTCCTCGGCGTCGGTGATGAAGCGTCCGCCTCCGTAGCCTTCGATGTGAACCTGCGGCGTACCCCAGGGATGGGACATGACGCAGAACGCGCCCAGCCGTCGCGCCTCGTACTGCCCGGCCTCGTACCGGGTGATCCGCAGCGTGACGTTCGGCAGCCGGGACAGCTCCACCATGGTCGAAAGTTGTTCCGCCATAACGTCGGGAGTGCCGATCCGCAGGCGCAGCGCCGACTCGGGCTGGACCAGGCTCAGCTCCACCTCGCCGGAGCGGACCCGTTTCTGCCGGATCAGCCGGGTCTCGACGGTTCGGGCGATATACGCCTCCGACACGCCGTTGTAGCTGACGTGGCTGACGATGTCCTCGACGTACGCGGGCGTCTGCAGCAGCCCGTAAACGCATCGTGGTTCGTAGGAGGCGATCCGGGTCGCGGACTGTTCCATCCCGAGATAGGTGCTCAGCCAGGCTGGCATCTCGCCGTCGCCCTGCGGCATACTGGTGAGCATCGCGTTGAGCTCTTGCAGTTCCACCCCCAGGGCCTCGGCATATGCCCCGCGCTGATTGGGTTGCGGCGTGGAGTCGCCGCGCTCCCATTTGCCGATGGTGGTGCGGTCCACACCGACCAGTTCGGCGATCTGTTCTTGGTTGAGCCCCACGGCTTTCCGGGCGTCGATGAGTCGTTCGCGTCGCATGAAGGCATCATAGAAACGCCTTGAATGCACCATCGGAGATCGGCAACATAGAACAGGCTCCCCGGCCGTTCGCGGCCTGTCTCGTCATGCGTGGTCGGGGTGCCCTTCAGCCCAGGGTCGTGCACGAGAGCGAAGGTTGTGATGTACGAATTGCCACAACGGTTTTCAGGTCAGCACATGTGTTCGCACCTCGCTTCGGGGGCGACGGCGGACCTGCTTCCCGCGGACGTCCTTCGGCTGTTCCTCGCCGCCGGTAGAGAGTGGCTCTCCAGACCGTCCGGCGACGACATCGACGGGTGGGCGCGCCGATGAGCCGTCCGGTGGCGATCGGATACCTGCGGCGGGACGTATCGGGCACGCGTCAACCCTGGGACGAGGAACAGATCCGGTCTCTCGCACGGCGATTCGGCTATGACCTGTCGCGAATCGTCGCATTCTCCGACCACACCGACGAACCGCATCGGCGGCTGTGCAACGTCGTCGGCCGAATCGGCGCGACCGCGGTCTTCGTCCCGAGCCTGGAGCATTTCGTCACCGCCGAGGAGGTCCCCGCGTCGCTGTTGACGCTGGCCGACATCGTCACGGTGGATACCCGGTACACCTACGCCAGATCACCGGTGCCCTGACCGGACGGACGCCCGCGGCAGGCCGACAATCAGAGTGCGGCAACGATTTCGGCGACCTCGCGGGCGCAACCGTAACCGATGGTTATACCCGCGCCGCCGTGGCCGTAGTTGTGGATCACGGGGGTGCCGGACAGGCAGGTGTGGTCGGGTTCCAGCCGGACGCTCGGGCGGCCGGGGCGTAGGCCGACGAGGGTTTCGATGACCTCGCAGTCGGCGAGTTGTGGTGCGATATCTCGGCAGCGGCGCAGAATCGACTGTGTCAGTTCGGGGTTCGGGGTGGTGTCCCACTGGCCGGGTTCCAGGGTGCCGCCGAGGATGCAGTCGGATGCCCGGGGATGGGCGTAGGCGCGTCCGAGAGGATGCGTTTCGTCGCGCACCGACATCGACAGGCCCGGGTTGGTGACTCGGACGATCTGCCCGCGGATGGGGTGGACCGACGTATCGCCGACGAGTTCACCGGCGCGCAGGCCCGCGCAGTTGATCACCACATCCGGTGCCAGGTCGGTGATTTCGCCGAGATCGCGGACCTCCCGGCGCACTTCGCGCGCTCCGGCCGCTACCACCCGACCGTGCAGCCAGGGCAGGAAGATCGGCATCTCCACCAGCGGTACGGCGAACCGCAACCCGGCGGCGTACCCGGGTGGCAGCTCGGAGTCCTGGGCCGGGCGCAAGCCGCGAACCGAGTGCCCCCAGCCGACGGGACCGGGGCGATGTCGGTACAGCGCCAGCGACTCACACATGCGCACGCCCGGCGTCCGGCTCTCGGCGAGCTGTGCCAGATGGGTGAAAGACTCGGTCCCCCAGGCATCTACGCGCTCGCGCGGCCCCGCCGCGGTCGGAAACCACACCGCCGCAGCGAGATACGACGTCGTTGCGGCGATCGGGTCGGCGCTGACCAGGATGACCTCGTGTCCGGTCCGCAGCAACTCCGCCGCCGTGGACAGGCCCGACACTCCCGCTCCGACAATCACCGCTCGCACGCCGGGCAGACTATGTGGCCCCCTGCGAAAGGTCGAGCCGGCGCGACTCCTCATCAGCGGCGGTCCACCAGTCCAGGAAGGCGGAGACGGTCGGCCAGGCCGGGCCGCGGAGCCAGGCGATGCGCAGCGCGACCCGGGGCGGATTCGTCTCGAACGGCACGACCACGACGTTGTCGTGGGCTATCCGGGTCGCCCTGCGCCGATCCAGCACGCTGATACCGGTGCGATTCGACACCGAATCCAGCACCTGTTCGGCATCGGATTCCTCGGCCACCAGATGCGGAATCCTTTCGCCCCAGATATGACCGACCAATTCGTCGTAGAATTCCGGCCCGGTGGCGCGCGGCCAGAGAACGATCGGCTCATTCTGTATGTCGAGGAGATGAACGGAATGTTTCTTCGCGAGCGGGTGGTCCTGCCATACCACGACCGCGCTTTCCTCATGGGACACCAGCCGGGTCCGGATACGCCGATCGGTGATATCGCCGCGAACGAATGCGATATCCACCTCCCCCGATTCCAGTAGCTCGAGATTCCACGCGGTCCAGCCGGTGATCGTCGAAACAGTGATATCGGGGAATTCTTTTCGGAAGGTTCGAATGCGGTTGAGGATATCGCTGTCCGAACCGGAACGGGTGAAGGCCAGCCTGAGTTCGCCGGCCCTGCCCGCGGCGTAGGCGCGGGTCGCGCGCTCGAGTGCTGCCGCGTCGGCCAGCAGATCCGGTGCGCCGTTGGCGAGCGCGTGACCGGCCTGTGTCAACTCCACACCCCGGCCGTCTCGGATGAGTAATTCGACGCCCAGTTCGCGTTCGAGCGCCTTGATCTGCTGGGAGAGCGCGGGCTGGGTGATTTGCAATGCGGCTGCGGCCCGCCCGAAGTGCAGATGCTCGGCCACGGCTATGAAGTAGCGCACACGTCGCAGGTCCTCCACGTGGCCAGCCTAGCCGGATAAGGGTTTGTTATCAACGACGAAGAAAGACGTATTGGACCGATCCGGAGATGCCGGTAGAGGATCGAAGAACGGGGATTGACCACAGGATCATTCGATACCAGCAAGGAGTATGCCGATGGCCGCCACCGTTGCCGTAGCGATCGCCGAAAATTTGCAGAATCGGGGCATTTCGGAATTCTTTGCGCAAAGTCTGCCGTCGAGTCTGGTGCTGGCCGCCGAAGACCGCGGAATTCGTCAGATCGTGTATCGCACCGAGAACGCGGGCGGCGCCATGGCCGACGGGTTCGCCCGGGTCTCGCGTCGCTGCGCGGTGGTCATGGCGCAGAACGGCCCCGCCGCCACCCTGCTGGTGCCCCCGCTCGCCGAGGCGGCCAAGGCCTCGACGCCCGTCGTCGCGCTCGTCCAGGATGTGCCCCGGCCGCACCGGAACAAGAACGCCTTTCAGGAGTTCGACCACCGCAGCCTGTTCGCCGGGTGGTGCAAGTGGTTCGATCGGCTCGACGATCCCGAGCGCACGCACGACTATCTCGACGCGGCGTTCCGTGCCGCGACCAGTGGCCGGCCCGGCCCGGCGGTACTGATGCTGCCGAAGGATGTCCTCGAGGCGGCCGCGCCGTCGGCCACCATGGTAAGTCCGATCGGGTATCCGCTCGATCGCGTCCGTCCGCCCGCCGATCAAGTCCGTTGGGCCGCAGCGCAATTGGCCGAGGCGCGGCGCCCGGTGGTGGTCGCCGGCGGCGGCGCGGTCGCCTCCGACGCGGGCGCGGCGCTGGTCCGATTGTCCGAACAGGCCTCGCTTCCGATCGCGACCACCTCGATGGGCAAGGGCATCGTATCCGAGGCGGCGGAGCTGAGCGTGGGCGCGATCGGGTACTACATGGGCCCGCACGGTGCGACGCACGGCATGCGCGAATGGCTCGCCGGTGCGGACACGGTGCTGTTGGCCGGCACCCGAACCAACGAGAACGGCACCGACGGGTGGCGATTGTTCGCACCCGACGCGAAGTTCATCCACCTCGACATCGACCCGATGGAGATCGGCCGCAATTACGCCGCGGTGCGGCTGGTCGGCGATGTCCGCGCGGGCCTCGAGGACCTGCACGACGCGCTCGCGGGCCTGGATCTGTCCCGGCGCGCGGCCGAACGCGACGCGGTCGTCGCGCGGATCGCTTCCGCGCGAGCGGAATTCGCGCGCACAACCGCCGATGTCAGGACCGCGGAACGGGTTCCGTTGCGGCCCGAGTGGATCGCCAACGAACTCGACACCGTCCTGCCCGACGACGCGATCGTCGTCGCGGACGCGAGCTACTCCTCGATCTGGGTGGCCAACTACATTCGCGCCACCGAGGGCGGCCGGCGTTTCGTACTGCCGCGCGGAATGGCCGGACTCGGTTGGGGTCTGCCGCTGGCGCTCGGCGCGAAGGCGGCGAGGCCGCACACCCCG
Source organism: uncultured Nocardia sp. (assembly GCA_966435935.1). GTDB lineage: Bacteria > Actinomycetota > Actinomycetes > Mycobacteriales > Mycobacteriaceae > Nocardia. The sequence goes on along the minus strand of CBJNFW010000286.1, from coordinate 3,553 downwards.
GTCGTGTGCGTGGTCGGTGACGGCGGGTTCGCGCACGCCTGGGCGGAGATCGAGACCGCGGTCCGCGAGCAATTGCACGTCATCGTCATCGTCCTGAACAACTCCGTCCTCGGATATCAGAAGCACGCGGAGATCGTGCAATTCGGCAGGCCGACCTCCGCGGTCGAATTGGGGCCGGTCGACCATGCCCGGATCGCGACCGCGTGCGGCGCGCGGGGACACAGCGTGCACACCGCCGTCGAGCTGCGTGACGCGCTGGCGAAGAGTTCGGTCGAGGCGGCCGCGACCGTCGTGGACGTCGTCACCGATCCCGATGCTTATCCGCCGATCAGCGGATGGGAGAACTCGCCGCCCAGCTGACGTGCGGCGACACAACTGAACACGATGAGATCGAATGAGGAGATTGCCATGTCCTTCGATTACAGAGCGTTCTTCGAGCAGGAGATCGCCGTCTGGTGCAGTAACGACCATCTCGGCATGGGACAGTTCCCGTCGGTGGTCGAGGCCATGCACAGATCCATCAATCGTTCCGGCGTCGCGGCCGGCGGTTCACGCAACATCTCCGGTAACAACCACACGCGCATCCTGCTCGAACGGGAGATGGCCAACCTGCACCGGAAAGAAGCCGGACTCACGTTCATCACCGGGTACGCGGTCAACGACGCCGTTCTCGGCGTGCTCGGCAAGCAGCTGCCCGACGCGGTGTTCTTCTCCGACGAGCAGAATCACGCCTCGATGATCCTCGGCATGCGCGCTTCGCGGGCCGAGCGGCACATCTTCCGCCACAACGACCCCGGCCACCTGGCCGAACTGCTCGCGAGCGTGGATCCGGACCGGCCCAAGGTGGTCGCGTTCGAATCGGTCTACTCCATGGACGGCGATATCGCGCCGATGAACGAGCTGTGCGATGTCGCGAAAAGCTATGGCGCACTTGTGTACGTCGACGAGGCGCATTCGGTCGGCATGTACGGGCCCGAGGGCGCCGGCATGGCCGCGCAGCTGGGGTGCGCCGACCGGTCGACCTGCTGATGGGCACTTTCGCCAAGGGGTACGGGACCGCGGGCGGGTACGTCACCGGGCCGACGCCGATCCTTGACGCGATCCGCAGCTTCGCCCCGGCCTTCATCTTCACCCTCGCCATGCCGCCCGCACTCGCCGCGGCGGCGTTGGCCAGTGTCCGGCATCTGCGGGAATCGGACAACGAGCGCATCCTGCTGCACCACCGCGCGGGGTTGATGCAGGACCTGTTGGCGGACATGGAGATTCCGATGGTCGAATCCGGCGTGCGCCATCGCGGGCACGTGGTGAATCCGGTGCTCGAGACCTCGGAGGTGCCCGAGACCATGCCGGATCCCGACGACGACCTGGAGGGTTGTCTGTCGGTACCGGGCGAGTGGTATCCCACCGGCCGGGCGAGCTGGGCGAAAGTGAGCGGCGTGGACATCTCCGGCGCGCCCGTCGAGGTCGAGGCGACCACCGAATATCTCGCCCGCTGTCTGCAGCACGAGACCGACCATCTCGCCGGCCGGCTGTATCTGTCCCGCTTGATCGGGCGCAATCAGCGCGCGGCCCGCAAGATGATCAAACGCCGAGGCTGGACCGAACCCGGCGGCAGCTGGTTGCCGGGCAGCGAGGACCCGCGACAGTCGTTGTCGTAGTGCGGAATCGGGCGTTACCCACGGCCGACCGAGGGACCGCCGCCGCGACCGCATACGATCGGCGCGGTGACCCAGTTGACCGAGCGCCCGGTGGGGGGCGCGCGCCCGGCCCTGTCCACCCCGGCTCCGCTGCGTCCCTCGCCCGATCCGGGCCCGGCCGATCGGCTGCGCGGATGGGTGGTCACGCTGGCCCTCACCGTGATCGCCGCGATCACCCGCTTCCAGAATCTGGGCTATCCCACCGACGGCGGCACACCTACTTTCGACGAGAAGTACTACGCCCATCAGGGTTGGGAGATGCTCACCGGCGGCGGGGTAGAGGACAACCCGGCGTACGGCTACATCGTGCATCCGCCGGTCGGCAAACAGATGATCGCGCTGGGGGAGGCGTTGTTCGGGTACACCCCGCTGGGGTGGCGGTTCAGTGCGGCGGTTTTCGGAACGTTGTTGGTGCTGTTGGTCGTTCGCATCACCCGCCGGATGACCCGCTCGACCATGATCGGCGGTATCGCGGGGCTGCTGGTGATCTGCGACGGCACGAGTATTGTGCAGTCGCGCATCGGGATGCTGGACATCTTCCAAGCGCTGTTCGTGGTGGCCGCGTTCGGCTGTCTGATCGTCGATCGCGACCAGGTGCGTGCCCGGCTGGCCCGCGCGGACGCCGAGTGCCGGATCGCGTTGAGCCGCTACGGGCCTCGGCTGGGCGTGCGGTGGTGGCGGTTCGCGGGCGGGATTCTGCTCGGAATGGCCTGCGGGACCAAGTGGTCCGGCATCTACTTCGTCGCGGCGTTCGGGATCCTTTCGGCCTGTTTCGGTCTCGCCGCTCGACGCGCGTACCGGGTGCCGCGACCGTGGTCGGGTACCGCGCTGCGTGATGTCGTCCCGGCGCTGTATGCGTTGGTGCTCATTCCGCTGCTGGTGTACCTGGGCAGCTACGCGGGTTGGTTCGCCAGTGCGGACGGTTACGACCGGTATTCGGTCGGCAACCCGTACGCCGGGAAACATCCGGTGGGCCCCGGCGGTCCGTGGTCCTGGATTCCCGACGCACTGCGATCGCTGTGGCACAACCAGGGCGAATCGCTGAATTTCCATACGGCGCTGACCAATTCGGCCGGATACCATCATCCTTGGGAGTCCAAGCCCTGGTCGTGGCCGATGGGCCTGCGGCCGATGCTCTACCACTACTCGGAGGGCGGCGGCACCGGCTGCGGCAAGTCCTACTGCGTGGACGCGGTGATGCTGGTCGGCACTCCCGTGCTGTGGTGGGTGTCGCTGCCGATGCTGGCCTGGGCGCTCTGGCGCAGTGCGACCCGCCGCGATTGGCGTTGTGCCGCAATACTCGTCGGTTACTGCGCCGGATTCCTGCCCTGGTTCCTGGATCTGGATCGGGAGATGTACTTCTTCTACGCGGTACCGATGGCGCCGTTCCTCGCGATGGGTGTCGCGTTGGCGCTGGGGCATATCCTCGGTCCCGCGCCGGTCCTGCGCACCGCCGGTGGAGACAGGTTCCTCGTGCCCAGCGAGCGGCGAACGTTGAGCCTGATGGTCGTATGCCTGTATCTCGCGGCGGTGGTGGCGAATTTCGCGTGGCTGTGGCCGATTCTGACGGGGATGCCGATCACCGTGGACGACTGGCACGCACGCCTGATGCTGCCGAGCTGGCGTTGATGTCAGGCGAAATACACCGCACCGGAAGACTTTTCAGTGTGCCGGTACGCCGGGCACGCCGAGCAGGACCGGTACTTTGCGCTCCCCGGTGTCGTCGAACGAGATGGTGGTGTCCGTCTCCTGCGGCGCGTTGACGAAGGAGACGAAGCGGGAAAGGATCTTCTCGTCCGCGAGCACGGCGGCCCATTCGTCGCGGTAGCCCTGGATGTGGCGGGTCATGGCGGTTT
>CBJNFW010000285.1:0-11038 GCA_966435935.1 uncultured Nocardia sp. | reverse complement strand
GCCGCTCCGCCTCACCGCCATCATCCTCAGTGCGTGCATCTTCCGAACTCGCATGCGGCCGCCCCGCCTCCCCGACACCATCCGAAATGCGCGCACGCTCGGACCCCGCACGGGGCCGCCCCGCCCCATCGGCACCCGAAATGCGCGCACCTTCCGAACCCGCACGCGGCCGCTCCTCCTGCCCGGCACCATCCGCGGTGCGCGAACGTTCCGAAACAGGCTGTGCGGCAGCCTCTTTACCAGCCTTGGCTGCTGCCGAGCGCCCCGATGGCGCAGGCTCGGCAGCGCGGGACGCCCGCACTCCCGATTCCGCTGCCGGACGCGTACTGTCCGCACCGGCCCGCGCACGCGGAGCGTCACTCGACGAGGGCCGCGATCCGGGCGAGTCACCGATCCGGCCGGCATTCCGGGCATCCGGCCGACTCGCCCCCTCGGTCCCCGCAACTGCTCCGGAGCGTGTGGCCGACGCCTCCGCCGCGGGGGTGCGACCATCGCCCACCGGCGAGGCTTGCGCAGGAGCGGACTTGACGTCCGCGGGTGCGGACGAGCCCGGACGAGAACTCTCCCCACCGACCGCGGTATCCGCCCGCACGGGAGTGCCTGTGGACCCGCCCGAGGTGTCCGCCGCAACCGGCGCCGGCGTCGTCGTGGCGCCGGTCCCCGCGTCGCCGGGCAAGCTACCCGCTTCGGATTCCGTTCGCGCAGTGGCGGCCTCGTCCGAAGTGTGCTCTGACGGCGACGCCGTGCCGGACTCGCTGTGCGAGAGCACATCCGCATCGGATCGGCCGCTCACCCCGGCGACATCGTCGCCGGATCCGGTCGAACGAACCCCGTTCGCATCGGAAGACGCTCCGGCACGGGGTGTTTCGGCAGTCGTCGGCGACTGCGCGGTCGCCCGCTCCGGATGCGTGGTCTCGCTGCCGCCACCCGACTGGTGGTCGGCCGGCTCCGAGTTCCCGGCCGAGCGCGTCGGAGTATCGCCCGGCGAATCCGCCACTCCGGCACGGCTGTTCGGCAGTTGCTGACCCGCGTGCTGATCGCCCCCGCCATCGTGCTTCTGGACGGGAGTGCCGGCACGATCCCCGGACGCCCCCGAATCGTGCATCACGAGTGGGGTACTGCCGTCCCGCAGGATGTCCGTATCCCGTGCTGCGCCGATGTACATGTCCGGAGCGGTCGGCGTCTTCCAGAAGCTGCTGTTGGTGTAATACCGGTCCGCCAGAGCGTGATTCGCGCCGGACAGCATGCCGCCCGCCGCGCCCGCGGTGAACATCCGCCAGTCCACGTGGGTATTCTTCAGATCGTCGACCGCGGTATCCCAGCCCTTGGTCATGGCGTCCACCGCGAACTGGGTGGGCACCGACGCCGCGAACGCGCCCACGGAATTCACTGCGCCGGAAAGGGTTCCAGCGACGATCCGCGCCCCCTTGGTCCCCAGCGAATTCACCAGCGCCTTGTCCAGCGCCTCGGCCGTGGGACCGCCCACCGCGCTGCCCGCAGCCCCGGCCACCCCCGAGACGATGGTCTGTCCCCAGTTGATCCCGTTGCGATGGCCCTCGAACACCTGGAACTGCTGAATCGCGTAGTCCTGCAACGCGCCGAGCAGTCCGCCGATCATCACGTGCCGCAGCAGGAATTTGGCCATGCGCGCGCCGATCAGACCGGCGAGTTTCTCCTCCATCGCGGCCAGCGCCTCGCGCATCATCATCCGCACCCCGACCCGGGTGGCGACGATGATCCCGGCCTCCTCCGCCGGTGCGGTCGGCGGGAAAATCCACACCGACGCTATCTCCGCGGCAGTCACCACCAGCGTGGTGTAGAACATCAGCTTGGTGTACTGGATCTGCGTACCGCCGCCGTCGACCGATTCGGCGACCTGATCGAAGAAGTCGGCCAGATCGGGCAGCGAATTCTTCTCCGCCCCGGAGTCGCGCAGGATCGCGTCGAACGCCTTGGCCATCGAGTCCGATCCGGTGCCCTCCGGATAGGCGGCCAGGGTCGCACTCTTGGCCGCCTCGACATCGTGGACGATATCGCGCAAACCCGCTGCGGCGGTGCGCCAATCGCCCGCCATGGCCCACATCTCGTCCTCGTTGCCGTGCGGCCACTCCATCCCGACGGCGACGCCCAGCCACTCCAGCCAGGACGGAAATTCCATCGGCATCGGGTTACCCCGCGATCACCAACCGGCTTCCGTGGTCCGATGCTGCACTTCGTGATCGTGGTCGAATGATTCCACGTCGGTGAACTGCATCTCGTCCGCGCCGGGTAGCGGGTTGCGCTCGGCCGAATTCGGCGGTTTCAGTGAGGGTTTCGGCGGCGTGGGCAACGTCCCGCGCAAGTCGGGCATGCCCGCGACCAGATCGGAGAGTTTCGGCAGCCGGGCCCGCTGACTCTGCAGCGGCGCCATCAGCTCCCGATTCTTCTCGGCCAGATCCTTCGCGGCCAGCTGCGCCGCCTCGGTGACCGCCTTGGCGATCGCCGAGAAGCCGAGATTCTCGATACCCGGCCCGAACTTGGTCTCCACCACGACCCCGTCGGCATTGACGCTGACGGTGACGCGCTTGTTGGAAACCGTTGCGGTACCGATCAATTGGACGCGCTGCTGCTGAATTCGGGCGACCGTGCGCAGCTGTTCCTGCGCGTCCTCGACGATCGATTCCAGCTCGGCTCGGTCGAACTCATATGCCATCGGTCACCGAACCGGCATCAATCGAAGGTGACGTATACGGCGGCCGTGCCGTGCTCGGTGGTCTCGATCTTGTCGGCGCTCTGCGTCTGGCCCGTCGAGTAGCTGTCGAAGGTCTTCTCGAACTGCCCCGCGCCGGTGATCATGTTCTTCTTCGCGGTCAGATAGCCCTTGTCGCCATCGGCGAACTGGTGCCCCAGTGAATCGTCACCCCACGGCTCGCCACGTGCGGCCAGCGCCGACTGAAGGGTGGTGAGCACACTCCCGATCCGGTCTCGCACCTCGCCGGTCTTGACCGCCGCCTTGCGCAACTGCTCCGGATCGACCTTGACGGTCGTCATCGCAAGCCCCTCTCCTCGCGCTTTATATCCACGCCTTGTCGACGATGGCAGTCGTCGGCGAATCGGCCGTTGCGCCGACATGAACGAGGAGTAGCCGAAATGCAAATCGGCACACCCAAACATGGGAACACGACACACCTGCGATGATGTGCGATGTGCGAATCCTGGTGCAGCGCGTGAGTTCCGCGCAGGTGATCGTGGACGACGAGGTGGTCGGTCGCATCGACCCGGCCGCGGCGGGCGTCCCGCACGGTCTCGCGGCTCTGGTCGGGGTCACCCACACCGATTCCGAGGCGACCGCGAAAGCTCTGGCCGACAAACTGTTCCGGTTACGCATCCTCGACGGTGAGCGCTCGGCCGCGGATCTGGACGCCCCAATCCTGGTGGTCAGTCAGTTCACGCTCTACGCCGACACCGCCAAGGGCCGCCGCCCGTCCTGGTCCGCCGCCGCGCCCGGCCCGGTCGCGGAACCTCTCGTCGAACTGTTCGCCGAAACCCTCCGCGGGTTCGGCGCCACCGTGGCCACCGGCCGATTCGGCGCGCACATGCGGGTAGCACTGGTCAACGACGGTCCGGTGACCCTGCTGCTGGAAGCGTGATCCCGGTGCGGCTCACCCGGCCGCGCCGGCCACCGACGCGGCATGCAACCGCTCGGCCAGCGTCCGGAACACCATGTAATTCGGCACCAGGCACAACGGCAGCGATTCCAGCGGCTGCGCACGCCCCCGGATGCGCACGCTGAGCCAGCCGCCCACCACGGCCAGATCGTCGACCTGCGACCACGGCACCGACTCCGAACCGGTACCCAGTTCCGCGGCGGTGAGCCACATCGGCTCGAAATCCAGCCGCTCCCCGGCGTCCAACGCCGCCTGAGCCCGCGGTAGCTGAGCCCGCAGGATGCCCTGCTCGATCTCCACACCCCACTGCCGCGGACATTCGATGCCGTGCCGCAGCTCCACGGGCGCGCCATCGGTGTCCACGATCGTGTAGCGGTACGAAACATCGTGTGCCGCAGCGTCTTTGGCAGCATGCACGATCTTGCGGCGGACCGTCGTGCGGTCGTACCGGACCGCGCGGACCTGCCCCTCGCCCGAGGCGACCACACCGTGCTGGTACAGATCGAGCCGGCTGTCGTGCCGGCGCACCGCGGCCGGCCACCCCGACTCCACCAGCAACCAGGCCCCGCCCGCCAGCAGCACCACGATGCCCAGGGCTCCCATGCCCGGAACCCCGACGGTGAACCCGATCGCGGCCAGAACGATTCCGGCGGCGATCGTCACCAGTCCGGCCAGCGGTCGCCGAACGTCCGCGGGCCCCGGCCGATACGTCCGCAGGTACAGCCCGAGCCCCGCGCGCTCGGCTGCCTCGCCGACCGCTTCGGTCACCCCCGAGTCACCGTGCGATGTCACCACGGATGGGTGCCCACCGAGGGCCCGATCCACACCTTTTCCGTACAAAATTCACATCCGAACGCCAACGCACCCACTCCGACCTGCCGAGCGAATGCGATGTACCGCTATTCCGCTACTCGGGGCGCACCGTCAGAATCCTCGGACCGTCCTGCGTCACGGCCACGGTGTGTTCCCAGTGCGCCGCCCGGGTCCCATCGGTCGTCACGACGGTCCAATCGTCGCCGAGCACCTTGGTCTGCGTGGTGCCCAGTGTCAGCATCGGCTCGATCGCCAGTACCGACCCGACGACCAGCTTCGGTCCTCGACCCGGTGCGCCCTCGTTCGCCAGGAACGGGTCCATATGCATCTCCCGGCCGATGGCGTGCCCGCCGTATCCGTCCACGATGCCGTAGGACCGGCCGTGTTCGCGTTCGGCCGCCCGGGTGCCCAACTCGATCGCGTGCGAGACGTCCGTGAGCCGGTTACCGGGCAGCATCGCCTCGATTCCGGCCTCCATCGACAACCGGGTCGCCTCGCTGAGCAACCGATCGGGCTCGACGATCTCGCCGATGCCGAACGTCCACGCCGAATCGCCGTGCCAGCCGTCCAGGATCGCGCCGCAGTCGATCGACACCAGATCCCCCTCGGCGAGAACCTCGTCCGCGGCCGGAATCCCGTGCACCACACGGTCGTTCACCGAAGAGCAGATGGAACCCGGAAATCCGTGGTAGCCCTTGAAGGACGGCACCGCACCCGCGTCGCGAATGGTCTGCTCGGCGACCTCGTCCAACTCCAGCGTGGAAACGCCCGGCTTCGCGGCGGCGCGCACCGCGACCAGGGCCCGGCCGACGACCGCTCCCGCCGCCGCCATCGCGTCGAGTTCACCGGAGGTGCGGAACGGCACCACCTTCTTGTGCTTGCGGCCGAAGACCATCCGCGTCAGCGACCCAGCGCCCGCAGCACGCGCCCGTTCACCTCGTCGACCTCGCCGACGCCGTTCACGATGACGACCAGGCCGTCGTAGTGCTCGAGCAGCGGCGCGGTCTCCGACTGGTACACGTGCATCCGGTTGCGGATGACCTCTTCGGTGTCGTCCGAGCGGCCGCGACCGAGCATGCGGCTCACCACGACGTCCTCGGCGACCTCGAGGCTGACCACGGCGTTCAGCTCGTGTCCGGCCTCCTTGAGCATCTTCTCCAGCGCCTCGGCCTGATCGACCGTGCGCGGGTACCCGTCGAGCACGAAACCCTTCACCGCGTCCGGCTCGGAGATGCGGGATTCCACCATGCGGTTGGTGACGTCGCTCGGCACCAGATTGCCCGCGTCGATATACCGCTGCGCCTCGCGGCCGAGCGGCGTCTGCTGCGAGATATTCGCACGGAAAAGGTTCCCCGTGGAGATGTGCGGCACACCCAACTTGTCCGACAGCAGTTCGGCTTGCGTGCCCTTACCGGCACCCGGCGGACCGAGCAGTACGAGTCTCACTTGAGGAACCCTTCGTAATTTCTGTTCATCAGTTGGCTCTCGATCTGTTTCACCGTGTCGAGGCCCACGCTCACGACGATCAGCACCGACGTACCACCGAACGGCAGGTTGCTGGCCGCACCGCCGCCTCCGCCGATATGCAGCAGCAGATTCGGCAACACGGCAACCGCACCCAGATAGATGGAACCGGGCAGGGTGATTCGGCTCAATACCCGGGTCAGATAGTCAGCGGTCGGCTTGCCCGGACGATATCCCGGAATGAAGCCGCCGAACTTCTTCATCTCATCCGCGCGCTCCTCCGGACTGAAGGTGATCGCGACATAGAAGTAGGTGAAGAACACGATCAATACGAAATAGATCGCGACGTACACCGGATTACCCGGATTCACCAGGTATTGCTGAATGATCTTCTGCCACCAGCTGCCCTGGCCGCCCGATGAGCCCTGGGTCAGCTGCGCCACCAGGTTCGGCAGATACAACAGCGAGGACGCGAAGATCACCGGGATGACGCCGGCCTGGTTGACCTTCAACGGCAGGTAGGTCGACGAGCCGCCGTACATCTTCCGCCCGACGACGCGTTTGGCGTATTGCACCGGAATCCGGCGTTGGCCCTGTTCGACGAAGATGACGCCGACGACCACCACCAGCGCGGCAACGATGACCGCGCCGAAGATCAGGCCGCCGCGGCTGTCCAGAATGCCCTTGCCCTGGGACGGCAGCCGCGCGGCGATACCGGCGAAGATCAACAGCGACATGCCGTTTCCGATGCCGCGATCGGTGATCTGCTCACCGAACCACATCACCATCGACGCGCCGGCGGTCATCACCAGCACGATGATGATCATGCCGAAAATGCTCTTGTCGGAAAGAATGTCCTGATCGCATCCGCGCAGCAACTGTTTGCGGGCGGCCAGCGCCACCAGGCCGGTGGCCTGCAGAATGGCCAGCGCCACCGCGAGGTACCGGGTGTACTGCGTCATTTTGGTCTGGCCGGACTGGCCTTCTTTGTGCAGTTCCTCGAAGCGCGGAATGACGACCCGCAACAACTGGATGATGATGCTCGCCGTGATGTACGGCATGATGCCGATCGCGAACACCGAGAGCTGCAGCAGCGCACCACCGGAAAACAGGTTGATGAGCTGGTAGATACCGGCGTCACCACCGCCGTTGACGATGTCGACGCAGTGTTTGACAGCCTTGTAGTCCACACCGGGCGACGGCAGGGCCGCGCCGACGCGGTACAGCGCGATCAGGCCCAGCGTGAAGAGAATCTTCCGCCGTAGGTCCGGGGTCCGGAAAGCCGACACGAAGGCGGAAAACACAGATCCTCCTGGCTAACGACATGGTGGGTCATGCCCGGGTTTCGACAAGTCTTGGCAGACAACACTTGAACTCTAACAGCGACGCCGGACGGGCTCTCACCCGTCCGGCGACCTGTGTAGTACTGCGACGTACGCGAGACATTCACGTGGTCACGAGCCACGTTACCGTCCCGCCGCACCGGTAACTGTCAGCCCAGCTCGGTGGCGGTGCCACCGGCCGCGGTGATCTTCTCCTTGGCCGAGCCGGAGAACTTGTCGGCGCTGACCTGCACGGCCACGGAGATCTCGCCCTGCCCGAGCACCTTCACCAATTCGTTCTTGCGCACGGCGCCGGCGGCGACCAGTTCGGCCTTGCCGATCTCGCCGCCCTGCGGGAACAGCCGGGCGATATCGCCGACGTTCACGACCTGGTACTCGACGCGGAACGGGTTGGTGAAGCCCTTGAGCTTCGGCAGCCGCATGTGCAGCGGCATCTGGCCACCCTCGAAACGGGCCGGGACGTTCTTGCGAGCCTTCGTACCCTTGGTACCGCGGCCCGCCGTCTTGCCCTTGGAGCCCTCACCGCGACCCACGCGGGTCTTCTCGGTCTTCGAGCCCGGCGCCGGACGCAGGTGGTGGAGCTTGATCGGGGTCATGCGTTTACCTCCTCAACGGTAACGAGGTGGCGCACGACGTTGACCAGACCACGGTTCTGCGGGGTGTCCTCGCGGACCACGCTCTGCCGGATCTTGCGCAGGCCGAGGGTCCGCAGCGAATCCCGCTGGTTCGCCTTCGCGCCGATGGTGCTCTTGATCTGGGTGATCTTCAGCTGTGCCATGTCAGACTCCCTGTCCGGCACGTGCACGCAGCATGCCCGCGGGAGCCACGTCCTCGAGCGGCAGACCGCGGCGGGCGGCCACCTCCTCGGGGCGCTGCAGCTGCTTGAGGGCCGCCACGGTGGCGTGCACGACGTTGATGGCGTTGTCGCTACCGAGCGACTTGGCCAGGATGTCGTGGATGCCGGCGCATTCCAGCACCGCACGCGCGGCGCCACCGGCGATCACACCGGTACCGGGCGAGGCCGGGCGCAGCATGACCACGCCGGCGGCCGCTTCACCCTGCACCGGGTGGGTGATGGTGGAGCCGATCATCGGGACGCGGAAGAAGCCCTTGCGAGCCTCCTCGACGCCCTTCTGGATGGCCGCGGGAACTTCCTTGGCCTTGCCGTAGCCGACGCCGACCAAGCCGTTGCCGTCACCCACGATCACCAGGGCGGTGAAGCTGAAGCGCCGGCCACCCTTGACGACCTTGGACACGCGGTTGATCGCGACTACGCGCTCGAGCTGGTTCTTCTCGGCGGCGTTGTCGCGGCCACCGCGGTCACCGCGACGGTCACGACCGCCACCACGCTCCTGGCGGCCGCCCTCGGGGCCGCTGTTCTGTCCGGCGGGTCCGTTGCCGCCGTCACGCCGTTGACGTCCCGGCATCAGACGTTCCTTCCGTTCATGGTCACAGGCAGTGGACTGATCCGCTGTGTCTTTCGAATGCTCCGCAAGCTACGCATTAGAACTTCAACCCACCTTCGCGAGCGGCATCGGCCAAGGCTGCGATGCGGCCGTGGTAGTCGTGGCCACCGCGGTCGAACACCGCGGCCTCCACGCCGGCGGCCTTCGCGCGGGCGGCGAGCAGCTCGCCGACCTTGCGGCCCTTGGCGGTCTTGTCGCCCTCGACGGCACGCACATCGGCCTCGACCGACGAGGCGGCGGCGATGGTCTTGCCCGCCGAGTCGTCGACCAGCTGGGCGTGCAGGTGCCGCGAGGAGCGGTTGACGACCAGACGCGGGCGCTCGGTGGTGCCGGCGACCTTCTTGCGCAACCGGAAGTGGCGACGAGCCTTGGCGGTCCGCCGACGAGTCGACGCGTCCTTGCCGAGCGGCTTGCGTGCGGCCTTCTGAGCTTCGGTTTGTGTGTTGGCCATGGCTTACTTACCCGTCTTTCCGACCTTGCGGCGAACGACCTCACCGGCGTAGCGGATGCCCTTGCCCTTGTACGGGTCGGGCTTGCGCAGGCCGTGGATCACCGCGGCGATCTGGCCGACCTTCTGCTTGTCGATACCCGACACCGAGAACTTGGTGGGCGATTCCACCGCGAAGGTGATGCCCTCGGGCGCCTCGATCGGAACCGGGTGGCTGTAGCCCAGGGCGAACTCCAGGTTCGAACCCTTGGCCTGAACGCGGTAACCGACGCCGAAGATTTCCATCTTCTTCTCGTAGCCCTTGGTGACGCCCTCGATCATGTTCGCGACCAGGGTGCGGGTCAGGCCGTGCAGCGAGCGGTTACGGCGTTCGTCGTCCGGACGGGCGACCTCGATTTCACCGTTCTCCGCCTTGCTGATGACGATCGGCTCGGCGACGACGTGCGACAGGGTGCCCTTGGGCCCCTTGACCGCGACGTTCTGGCCGTCGATGGTCACCTCGACGCCGGAGGGAACGGCAATGGGCTTCTTACCAATACGCGACATTGTCCTGGCCTCCCTTACCAGACGTAGGCGAGGACTTCGCCGCCCACGCCCTGCTGCTTGGCCTGACGGTCGGTCAGCAGGCCGGTCGACGTGGAGATGATCGCCACGCCGAGGCCGCCCAGGACCTTGGGCAGATTGGTGGACTTCGCGTACACACGCAGACCCGGCTTGGACACCCGGCGCACGCCCTGCAGGCTGCGCTCACGGCTGGGGCCGTACTTGAGGTCCACGACGAGGGTCTTGCCCACGTTCGCGTCCTCGGTCCGGTAGTCGGCGATGTAACCCTCGCGCTTGAGAATCTCGGCGATGTTCGCCTTGAGCTTCGAGTGCGGAGCCTTCACCTGATCGTGGTACGCCGAGTTGGCGTTGCGCAGACGGGTCAGGAAGTCTGCGATCGGATCTGTCATGGTCATAAGTGACCGCTAACCTTTCTCGCCACGGTTCCCATGCAGCACCGGCACGCCGATGGTGGGCCTATGACAATTCGGCTGGTCCGGCCGACTCTCTGCCGGCCGAATGAGTTACGTGTCATCCGGGCCCCGCGCACACGAGAATGCACACAGACCTGCCCAGGCAACTGGACCAGTGTAGACAACCCCACTACCAGGACAAAATCGGGCCCTCACGGCCTTTCCCTGCGACCTGCCCCGCACCCCGCGCCTGGACGCCCCGGTCAGGCGAAGTCGCGACGGCCGAGTTCGAACAGAACGTTCGGCGACACGCTGATCTCGAACGGCCGCTCGACACTCAGTACATCGTCACCGGTCACGACAGCCTTGCGAACGTACCGCCCACGCTCCAGATCCAACGCCTCGATCCGCGCGATCGGAGCGAAGTCGACGATCCAGTAGTGCGGGATCCCAGCCCGCGCATACTCATCCCGCTTGATCTTCCGATCGTGCGCCTCGCTGCCACTGCGCGGCGAAACAACCTCGGCCACCAGCAGCAGATCCGACGGATCGAGGTAAAGCTCTCCCTCCGCGAATCCGGTCTCCTCGGCCTTGGCATCGATGATGAACACGTCCGGCTTGCGAACCCCACCTGGAAACGCGAACTCGTACTCACCACCATCGATCAGCACATCCGCCCCGACTCGCCCGGCCGCTTCGATGAACAAGCTGCGCAGCCCACGCCCCATCCGGTTATGACGCAGTGACGGAGACATCTTCTCGACCAGCCACCCGTTCCACAGCTCGAAGCCCTTCCCCTCCTCCGGACCGTTGTGCAGATCCCGCGCTGTGTACGGCCCGGTACCGAAAGCCGAGCCGAAATCGAAGGCCAAGCTCACAGCCACCCCTTACGCCACCCTGG
>CBJNFW010000284.1:0-11122 GCA_966435935.1 uncultured Nocardia sp. | reverse complement strand
ACTCCACCCCCATACCCAGCCACTGCGAACCCTGACCAGGAAAAACGAACACCGTTCCGCCCCCGACGCCGGCGCGCCCGTACACCACGTTCCGCACCGGCTCACCGTCGACGAATCCGGCCAGCCCACGGATCAACTCGTCACGACCACCACCGACAACGACCGCCCGATGCTCGAACACCGACCGCCCCGCCAGCGAGAACCCCACATCCGAAGCGCGCAGCCCCGGACGCTCCCGCACATACTCCAACAACCGCGCCGCCTGCCCGGCCAACGCCGCCGCGGACTTGCCCGACAACACCCACGGCAGCACCGACGGCCCCATCGGCCTCACATCTGCCGAAACACCTTCGGCCGTCGCGGGAACCGAATCCACCATCCCGCATTCGTCGACGGAGGAGACCACCACATGACAGTTCGCCCCGCCCATACCGAAGGAACTCACACCGGCGATCCGCGGAACGTCCTCGGCCCAGACGCTCGAGACATCGCAAACGCGAATGCCGTGCGAATCCAGGTCCATCCCGGACGGCGGTTCACGGTAGTTCAGACTCGCCGGAATCTTCCGGTTGCGCACGGCCAGAACGGTTTTCACGAGGCCGGCGATTCCGGCCGCGCCGAGCAGATGGCCGATATTGGTTTTGACCGAGCCGACCAGCAACGGGTCATCCGTTGATCGTGGACCGAATACCGCACCCAGCGCCGCCGCCTCCACCGGATCGCCGACTCTGGTTCCGGTCCCGTGCAATTCGACGTAATGCACCGAACGCGGATCGATCCGCGCGTCCTCGTACGCTCGCCGCAGGACATCGACCTGTCCGTCGACACTCGGGACCGCGATGCCGCCGCGGCCCTGTCCACCGTGTCCGGCGGCGCTACCGCGAATGACGGCCAGGATCTCATCGCCGTCCGCGACGGCGTCCGGCAGGCGTTTCAGCAATACCAGCCCGGCGCCTTCGCCCCGGACGTACCCATCCGCCCGGGAATCGAACGTGAAGCATCTCCCCTGTTCGGAAAGACCGCCGAATCGCGCCTCGATCTCCTCGGCCGCGGCATCGAGATTGAGCTGCACACCACCGGCGACGGCCAGTGCGGATTCCCCCGACGCGAGACTCCGGCACGCCAGGTGCACGGCCGTCAGTGACGAGGACTGACCACAATCCACCGTCAGGCTGGGCCCGCGCAGCCGCAGGAAATACGAAATGCGATTGGCGAGCATCCCGCGACTGGTACCGGTATGCGAGTAACGGTCGAATACCGCGGACCCGCGGTGCCGCGTCACATCGGCATAGTCGTCACCCATCGCACCGATGAATACGCCGACCCGCTCACCGGCGAGAGTTTCCGGATCGACACCGGAACTTTCGACGAGGTTCCAGGAAAGTTCCAGAGCCACTCGCTGCCGTGGATCCATGGCCGCGGCTTCCCGCGGCGGAATACCGAAGAAATCGGCGTCGAATTCCTCGACATTCCGGAGAAATCGCCCCGATAACCCGCGCGCCGACGATCGAGAATCGCCCGACGGCCGGAGCTGATCCGTCGTCGTAGCGACCTCGACCGCGTTGTTCAGCAGATTCCAGTACTCATCCAGAGTTTCGGCACCGGGGAACCGGCACGCGGCTCCCACGATCGCTACATCTGCCACGACCAGACCACACCCCGATCACTCGACTCTCAGAAACCGCCGCTGTAGGCGATCTCCGACTCCCGATCGAAGACGCGCGACACCACCTCCGGGTGCTCGCGGTAGAAGAAATGACCGCCCGTGGAGGTGATCGAATCGAATTCGCCGCGGGTGTACGGCCGCCACCGGGTGAGGCTGGAAATGTGCAGACGCTGTTCGTCCGACGCCGAGATATCGGTGATCGAGGTCTGGATCACCGAATGCGACCATTCCCGGAAACCCGCGGTGAGGTCCGCGACGTAGGGCCGCTGCATCACCTCTCGGTTGGCGCCGCTGAGTTCGGGCGGCAGCTTTCCGGCCGCGTCCGCCGCGGCGAGCCGGCGTTTGGTGTACCGCACCGGACCGCCGTTCAGCCACGCGTAGACCGCTCCCATCCGCCATTCGTTGGGACACGCGCTGACGATCGGGATGAACCGGCCGACCTGCACGCCGAGCTTCTCCAACTCCTGGGTGGCGACGAAGGCGAGCAGGCCGCCGAAACTCAACCCGGACAACACCGGCCGGACCGCCCCGATCTCGGCGATCGATTCGGCGACCTCCCGGCCGACCGCGCGCAGGCTGGTCGGATCCGGCTCGTCCTTGCGCACGCTGCGGCCCGGCATCCGCCACACCGCGAAGTCGTAGTCCCCGATGAGCGGTATGAGCGGATTCGCCGTCCACGCCTGTTCGACGCCCGCACCGCCGAACAGCCACACCGACGGCCGTCGCCCGCGATAATCCGCTGTCGGGAACCACCACTTCTCCAGCGCCGTCGGGCCCGAACGCTTCGCGCTCGTACTCACGATTTCTCCTGTTCCTGCTCGAGAAGTTTGACCACGCGAGCGGCGATCGATTCGATGGTCAGGTCCCCGGTGAACTGGAAGACGCTCATCTGTACGTCGAGCTGCTTCTGCACCCGGGCGCCGAATTCGACGCCCATCACCGAATCGATGCCCAGATCCGCGATCGGCCCGCGGGTGTCGATGCTCTCCGGCTCGACGCCGAGCACCTCGGACAGCTGTTCGACGATCACCTTGATGACCGCGGGCGCCCGCTCCTCCGGCGGCAGATTGAGCAGCATCTGACGGGCCGCGGCGGCTTGCTGCGACTCCGGTACCTCATCGACGACCTCCTCGAACCGGCCGCTGGCGGCGGCCACCCGGTGCCCGCTGCGCCACGTCGCCCAATCCACGTCGGCGAGCATGAAATTCGACTGCCCGAACCTGGCGGCATCGAACAGCAGACCCGCACCGCGATCCAGATCGAGGGGATTGAAGCCGAGCATCTCGAGATATTTGGTGACCGCGAGCGATGACTCCGCCATGCCGCCACCGGCCATCGCGCCCCAGTTCACCGACACGGCGGCCAGGCCCTCGGCGCGCCGAGCCGCGGCGAACGCGTCGAGCGTGGCGTTGGCCGCCACGTAGGACGACTGCGGAATGGTCCCGGTGATCGCGCTGATCGAGGAGTAGAGCACGAACGCGTCCAGGTCGAGCCCCCGCTCGCGGGTCGCGGCATCGAGCGCCAGCGCCCCGCCGAGTTTGGGTGCGAACACCGAGCCGAGGGTTGCGGCGCTGATGTCGGCCACCGGTTCGTCGGCGACCACCCCGGCGGTGTGGAATACGCCCCGCAGCGGCCGTTCGGGATCGGCGATCGCGTCCAGGACACGCCCCACCGAGGCCGGATCGCTGACGTCGGCGGATTCGCACACCACATCGACACCCCGCGCGGCCAGCACGTCCAGCTGTCGGCGGATGTCATCGGAGGTCACCCCGCGCCGGCCGACGAGCACGAGCCGGGTCGCACCCCGCTGCACCAGCGCCCGCGCGGTCGCCAGACCGAACGCGCCGAAACCACCGGTGATCAGGTAGGTCGCGTCCGGCCGGACCGGCATTGCCGGGGGACGCTGCGGCAGCACTTCGGGGACGTCGGTACGCAGGTCGACCACGACACGTCCCACCTGCGACGCGCGCAGCACCGTCTCGAAGGCGGTGGACAGCTCGGTGATCGGAAACCGCACGTAGGGAAGCGGTTTGACCTCGCCCTTGGCCAGCGCGACGACGCACTCCTGCATGAGCTGCCGGAAACGCTCGGGCCGCTGCGCGAGCAGCCGGTCCATGTCGATGGAGTAGAAGCTCAGATTCCGGTTGAACGGCCGCAGGTCGACGGTGCCGCCGAAATATACGTCCGCCTTGCCGATTTCGATGATCCGCCCGAATTCCGCGGCGACCGCGAAGTCCTGACTGATCACCTCGCCGGGCATCGAGTTGTAGACGACGTCCACGCCGCGGCCGTCGGTGAGGCGCAGCACCTCGTCGACGAAACTCGATGAGCGCGAATCCAATACATGCGTCGCGCCGATATCCCGCACCGCCGCACGACGTTCCGGGGAACCGGCCGTCGCGAACACCGTGGCCCCGAGGCTCGCCGCGACCTGCACGGCCGCCATGCCCATACCGCCGGCCGCACCGTGGATCAACACGCTGTCGCCGGGTCCGAGATCCGCGAGCGTGCGCAGTGAGTAGTACGCGGTGATGTACGGCAGTCCCGAGCCGATGGCCAGCGGATCCAGTTCCTGATGTTCGCCGACGATCGCCCGCGGAGCCCGCACCCACGCGCCGCCGCCATCGACGTCGACGAGGGTGTACCGGCGCAGCAGGCCGCGGGTCGCCACCGCCATCGCGTCGCCGGGCTCGATATCGGTGACCTCGGACCCGACCCGGGTGACGACCCCGTAGCCCTCCATCCCCGGGACGGTGCCGAAATAGGTTCCGGACAACTGCCTTTCGGTGAGGATGCCGAGCACCTTGAGCGGGTCCTTGTAGTTCAGGCCGATCGTCTCGACCCGGATCTCGACCTCGCGCGGGCCGGGCGGCACCCGGTCGCAGGCGCGCAGGGCGAGGTCCTTCAGCAGCCGCGTGCGCGGCAGCACCACCTCATAGGGCTCCTCGGTGCTCGCCAACGCGGCCGGCACGTCCCACTTCTCGACGAATTCCGCGGCCGAACGCTGCATCCGTTCGGCCGATCGGTTCTCCCCGCGCAGCCGGATCTCGTCCGATTCGGCGGTCGTCCCCCGAACCAGTTCCGCGACAAGGGAATCCACATTCACCGAGCCGCCGGTATCGATCGACGCCCAGCCGATCGGGTTCTGCTCGTTGGCGAGGGTGCGGCGCAATCCGACCAGGGCGGCGTGCGCCGGATCGAGTTCGGTATCGCCCGGCCCGACCATGCCGTTCCTGGTCACGATGACCACGCGCACGTCGAAGTCGCCCGGGTCGCTGTCGAGCCGGCCGGCGGAGGCGGCGGAGACCACCCGCGCGAACGCCACGACACGGTAGGCGAGTTCGGCGGCGTCGTAGCCGGGCCCGGCGGCCAGGCCGATCCGCAGATAGCCGTCGCGGGCCAAGGTCTCGGTGAGCCGTTCGGTGGCCGCGCCCACCGCTTCCGCGTCGTCGGGATCCGCGTCCCAGGCCAGCCGGAGCGGTTCGATCGGTCCCCGCGTCACGCCCGAGAGAACGGTGTCGTCGGGCGAGCCGATCGTGACCGCGACGTTGATCGCCCGGCCCTGATCGTTCGGGGCGAGCGGATCGAGGTCCTCCCAGCGCCGTTCGTAGAACAGGCGCTCGAGATCATCCAGCGGATCGGGCGCCACACCGATCGGCGCGAATTCCGCGCCGTAGAGCGCCAGGGCCACTTCGCCGTCGCGATCGGTCAGGAACGCGTCCACCCGCAACGGCTCGGTCGACACCACGGACACGACCGCGAGCAGCTCGTCCGGTATCGGCCCGAACAGCCGCACCCGGTCCACGGCGGCGGGAACGTGCGCGACGGCCCGGGTGCTCTGCGCGGTGCTGCTCGCGGCGAGCAGTACCGCGGCGCACTGGAACGCCGCGTCGGTCAGCGCCGGATGCACCACATGCGGCGCGTCCGGCACGAGGCCGCCTTCCACGAGCCCCCTGGTGTCCAGCTCGGCGACGCAGGTCGTGCCCTGCACCCGGGCCCGCCGGATGCGCCGGAACGCGGGCCCGTAGGCGAGGCCGAGCGCGTCCATCGCCGCGTAGATCTCGTCGTGGTCGAAGGCGATGTCGCCGGATTCCTCGGCCGGTACGTCGAGCCGGTGCGCGCCGGACTCCATCTCGACGAGCCGGCCCCAGGCGTGCTGGGTCCACAGGTCCCCGTGGCCCGAGCGCGACTTGATCGACAGGCGTTTGGCGGCGTTCTCGACGGCGACGCGCATCACCGGCACGTCGTGCTCGGAGACGATCAGCGGCGCGATGAACGCGAGGGCGTCCACACCGCACTGGTCGCGGCTGCTGCGCTGCCGCGCCGCGGCCAGGGCCGCGTCGATATATCCCGCACCCGGCAGCACCACCGCACCGCCCACGTTGTGGTCGCGCAGCCACGGCAGGTTGGCCGGGGCCAGGGTGAGTTCCCACTCCGATTCGAGCGAATCGGTGCGGTCGCCGAGCAGCGCGTACCGGTTCGGGTCGCCGTGCCGGGCCCGGAGGGTGCGGATGTTCTCCTCCCACACCTCGAGATCCAGCCACGGATACGGCGGCAGGTCCAGGTGCGCGATCTTCGTGTTCCGGTAGATCTCGGCATCGCCCGGGACGTCGACGGCGCCGACCCGGTACAGCTCCGCGAGCGCGGTCAGCGCCGCGGACTCGGCGTCCTCGTCGCGGTGCAGGGTGCCGATGCCGGCCCCGCTCACACTGTGCCGCACGAACGCCTCACGGATGTTGCCGACCAGCGCCGGATGCGGTCCGACCTCGAGGAAGACCCGGAACCGCTCCTCGATCAGCGCGTCGATCGCATCGGCGAATCGGACGGTCTCGCGAACGTTGCGGCACCAGTAGTCCGGATCGGCGAATTCCTTTGCGTCGAACAGGCTTCCGGTCACCGTCGAGTAGACCGGTACGGAGGGCTCGCGCGGCGACAGCCCCGCCAGCGACTGCCGCAGTTCGTCGAGGATCGGATCCATCAGATGGCTGTGATACGGCACCTCCACCCGCAGCCGCCGCGCGAACATGCCTTCGCCGGTCAGTTCCTCGCGCAACTCCTCGAGCGGACCCTCGAGGCCCGCGAGCGTCACCGCGGTGGCGCCGTTGACCGCGGCGATGGACACCGCGTCACCGAATCGCTCGAAGCGCGCACGCGCCTCGTCCGGGCCAAGTCCCACCGCGAGCATGCCGCCGCTGCCCGCGGTCCGCGCCTGCAGCCGGGAGCGGTGATAGGCGACGGTGAGCGCGTCGGTCAGCGACAGCGCCCCGCTGACGTACGCCGCGGATACTTCGCCGACGCTGTGTCCGACGATCGCGGCGGGGTGAATTCCCCACTGCGCCAGGTGTTCCACGAGCGCGACCTGAATCAGGAAATTACCGGGCTGCGCGATATCGGTGCGCGCGATGCGGGAGTCGTCCTCGCCGGCGAGCACCTCGTCCAGGATCGACCAGCCCGCGATCTTGCGGAACTCGGTATCGATCTGCTGGGCGGTATCGCGGAACCGGCCCGGCCGAATCAGCAGGGCCCGGCCCATCGCCCACCACTGCGGCCCCATGCCGCTGAATACGAACACCGGGGTGCGCAGGCCTTCCACCAGGACCCGGTCGCCGATCTTGCCCTCCCCGGCGGCGAACGAATCCAGCTGCGCCACAAGGTCTTCGGTATCGGAGAAGACGAAGCCCCGGCGCAGGTGGTGATGGGCGCGACGCTGCACCACCGCGGCCTTGACCCGCGAAACATCAATCGCGCCACCGCCACTGGCCGCATCGACGGTCGGGGACACCGGCTCGGCGGCACCGGACGGCGACCTGAGCAGATCGCCGTACCCGCGCGCGAGCCGTCGCAGCGACTCCTCGCTGCGGGCCGAGACCGGGAACACCCGGACCGTATCGCGGCCCTCGTCGCCGTGCACCGGTTCGGGAGCACGCTCGACCAGGACGTGCGCGTTGGTGCCGCCGTACCCGAAACTGTTGACACCGGCGTGGATTCCGTCGAGATCCTCGACCTCGAGCGGCACGGTCAGGCCCAGATCGTCGAAGGCGATCTCGGGGTTCGGATTCTCCAGATACGCCTGCGGCGCGACGCGTCCCTCTCGCACGGTGAGCGCCGACTTGATCAGGCCGGCCACCCCGGCCGCCGCCTCGGTGTGGCCGAAGTTGTTCTTCACCGAGCCCATCCGCAGCGGACGGGTGCGGCCCTCGGCCATCCCGTAGGCGCGGCCGAGCGCGGAGGCCTCGAGCGGATCGCCCACGCCGGTGCCGGTGCCGTGCGCCTCGACGTAACCGACTCGGGCGGGGTCGATTCCGGCTTGTTCGACGACCCTGCGGGCCAGCGCGAACTGCGAATCCGGATTGGGGACCGGCAGCGCCAGCGTGCGACCGTCCTGGTTCACGCCGCTGCCGCGGATCACCGCGTAGATCCGATCCCGGTCGCGCACAGCATGTTCCAGGTTCTTGAGCACGACGACACCGACACCCTCACCGCGGCCGTAGCCGTCGGCGGAGGCGTCGAACGACTTGCAGCGGCCGTCCACGGACAGGAACCGGCCCTTGCACATCGTGATGAACGTCTCGGGCTGGAAGATCACGTTGGAGCCGCCGACGAGCGCGATATCGCACTCCCCGTCGACGATCGCGCGCACGCCGAGATGGGTGGCCACGAGCGAGGAGGAGCACGCGGTGTCCACGGTCAGGCTGGGCCCGTGCAGGTCGAAGGTGTACGCGATCCGGTTGGACAGCAACGTCTGTGACGAGCTGGTGGCGGCGAAGTTGTCGATCCGGTCCAGCGCGTGCGAGCCGGCCTTGCCCACCGCGTTGTCGTTGGTGAAGCCGCCGATGAACGTGCCCACCGTGGAACCGGTGACATGTCCGGCGACGCCCGCGTCGTCGAGCGCCTCCCAGGACACCTGCAGCAAGCGCCGCTGCTGCGGATCGAGGGTCGCGGCCTCGCGCCGGGAGATTCCGAAGAAGTCCGAGTCGAAACGCGCGAAATGTTCGTCGACGAATGATGCGTGCCGGGTGTACATCCGGCCCGGAGCTTCCGGATCAGGGTCGTAGTAACGGTCGACATCCCATCGCGAGTCCGGGATCTCGGTGACCGCATCTCCCTTGCGCACCAGGAAATCCCAGAAACTCGACGAGTCGACGATACCCCCGGGATACCTGCACCCGATTCCGATTATGGCGATGGCAACCATGGCCCCCACTTAGAGAGTGTCTGGAAACTGATGACGGCAGAATTATGGGGCGGGTAGCCCTGTGTTGTCCAGGCGTTCCACGGAATTCGCTCAGCAGGCGACAAACGCAAACGTTCTCACGTATGGTGATGACCATGCTGTGCCAAGATCGCTGTCGCACTTGGGCATACGTGCTGCTGACAGCATCCGCAACAAGCGATCATAGCCCGGTCATCGACGCTTCGGGGCTATCGATAACCCCAATGGTGGGAATATCATGAAAGTCTCATTCGACCTGATCGAGAGTTTCGGTCGGTTAGCTCGCAAACGACCGCTGTTCGTGATATGCGCCTGGATCGCCGTCGCGGGCATACTGAATATCGCTGTCCCGCAAATCAGCTCGGTTGCCTCGAATCATTCGGCGGATTTCATCCCCAGGGATGCACCGGCGGTACGCGCGCTGCAGAACATGGGAATCACGTTCCACGAGTCCACTTCGTCCGGCTCCGCGTACATCGTATTGAATCACGCAGGGGGCCTGAACGATACCGACCGCGCTTATTACCGCAAACTCGTCGCCGCCCTGCGGCACGACACCGCCCACGTCCAGTCCCTCCAGGATCTGTGGGGCGATCCGACGACCGCGCCCGCGGCGCTGAGCGCCGACAAGACCACGACCTACGCACTCGTTCGATTGGTCGGCGACTCGGGCACTTCCGCGTCCATCGCGTCGGTGAACTCCATCCGTACGACCATCCACGACCTCGCGCGCCCGCCGGGTCTCACGGTCCTGACCACCGGCCCCGCCGCGACGATCTCCGACGAGTTCTCGGGTATCGAGTCCTCGCTCCCGTACGTCACCGCGTTGACCGTCCTGTGCATCATGCTGGTGCTGTTCGCCGTCTACCGCTCGGTGGCGGCGGTCGCGATACCGCTGGCCACGATCGGCCTGGCCCTCGGGGTTTCGAACGGAGCGGCGGCCTTTCTCGGCATGCACGGGATGCCGCTGTCGATCTTCTCGGTGTCGCTGCTGTCGGCGATCGTGCTGGGGGCGGGGACCGATTACGCGATCTTCCTGATCAGCCGCTACCACGAGTCCCGTCGGTCCGGTGTGTCCCCGACCGAGGCGATGACGTCCAGTTATCCGCGGATCGCCTCGGTGATCATGGCATCGGGCCTGGTCGTGACGCTCACCTGCGCGGGCATGTCGGTGACCCGGATCGGCCTGTTCCGCACCGTGGGGCTGCCGTGCGCGATCGGCGTCTTCGTGACCCTGCTGGCCGCACTCACGCTGACCCCCGCGATGATCGCTCTGGCGATCCGGATGGGCATGCTCGAACCGCGCAAACAGTCCGGCAGAGCACGCTATTGGCGCTGGATCGCGGTGCACACGGTGCGGCGGCCCGGTCGCGCGCTGGCGTTCTCGCTCGGCGGTCTCATCCTGTTCGCCGCGGTCATCCCGACCATCCATCTGAGCTACGACGAACGGCAGGCCCAGCGCGCCACCACCGACAGCAACCGGGGCTACGATATCGTCGCCCAGCACTACCACGGCAATATCCTGCTGCCCGAATACGTCACTGTCACAGCCGATCACGACCTGCGCAACACCAAGGACTTCGCGGCGCTGGAATCGGTGTCGGCCGCCGTCGCGAAGGTGCCCGGAGTGATTTCGGTGCAGTCGATCAGCCGACCGCTGGGCACGACGATCGCCGAGAGCTCGCTGGGCTATCAGGCCGGGGTGGTGGCGGACGGGCTGTCCGGCGGCGTGGTCCAACTCGCCGCCGCACAGCCGCAGATCCATCAGCTGACCGACGGCACCGGCCGCCTGGCCGACGGCGCGCAGACCCTGCACGAGGGCTCACAGCAGCTCAGCGCGGGGTTGAAACAGGCCGTCGCCGGGTCGGGACAGCTGGTGAACGGGGACGTTCAGCTCGACAACGGGCTGCACGCAGCGCGTTCGGGCACGAAGCAACTGCGCGACGGCGCGGATCAGCTGACGAACGGCTCACGTCAGCTCGCGGACGGTGTGGGGCAGGCGCTGTCCTTCCTGAACACCCCGCAGAGCAATCTCGCGGCGCTCCGCCAGCAAACGGCCGCGACGCCGAACTGCGATGCGCAGCCGATGTGCGCGGCGTCGAAATCGCTACTGGCATTCATGGATTCGACCCCGGCGGGACAGGCCCTGACCAACGCCGAGCGGTTGCGGAACGGGGTGCAGCAGGTCGCGGACGGCAACCGCCGGCTGGGAGGAATTTCCCCTGACCGATGTCATTCCTCGC
>CBJNFW010000283.1:0-11165 GCA_966435935.1 uncultured Nocardia sp. | reverse complement strand
GAGACGTCCACCACCGAGGTCTCCCCCGTGCGCTCGCGCTCGAACAGCGCCGCGGCGATGCCGCCGGCCAGATTGGTGCCGGAGATGGTGTCCCCGAACGCCGGTCCGGGCGGGCCGATCAGCCCGTCCACATCGGGCGGGGTGATGGTCGCGGCGACACTGCCGCGGCACCAGTAGGCGGTCATGTCGTAGCCGCCCTTGTCCGCCTCCGCACCGCGCGGGCCGAGGCCGCTGCCGCGGGCGTAGACGATATCCGGATTCACCGCGCGGATATCGTCCACGTCGATGCCGAACTTGCGCCGGTGCTGCGGCAGGAAACTGGTCAGGAACACATCGGCGGTCTTGGCCAGTTCGTGGATCAGCTCCCGCCCCTCCGGCACCGACATGTCCACCCCTATGCTGCGCTTGCCCCGATTGGCATGCTCCACATTGGGATTCGGATCGCCCTCGACCTTGAACGTCCCGATCTGCCGCAGTCCGCGCTGCGGATCGCCGGTGACCGCGTGCTCCACCTTGATCACGTCCGCGCCCCAGTCGGACAGCACCGCACCCGCCGAGGGCACGAAGCCGTACATCGCGACCTCGAGCACCCGGATGCCTTCGAGCGGCCCGCTCATGCCGCCACCTCGCTGACGCTCGGCGCCGTCACGAGCGGGAGCCCGGCTGTGTTCATCGTTCGCTCGCTCATGACGCCGCCGCGAAGGTCTTGATCTCCAGGAACTCCTCCATACCCGCGACTCCCATCTCACGGCCGATGCCGGACTGCTTGTACCCGCCGAAGGGCGCGTCGGCGGCGAAGTAGTTGCCACCGTTGATACTCATGGTTCCGGTGCGGATGCGGCGCGCCACCGCGATCGCCCGGTCCTCGTCGGCGCTGAACACGCCGCCGGACAGGCCGTAGATCGAGTTGTTGGCGATGCGCACCGCATCGTCGTCGTCCTCGTACGGGATCACCGCCAGGACCGGCCCGAAGACCTCCTCCTGGGCGATCTCGCTGTCCGGATCGACCCCGGCCAGCAGGGTGGGCTTGTAGAAGTCGCCCGGATCGACCTTCTCCCCGCCGGTGACCAGCTTGGCCCCGGCCGCCACCGCGCGCTGTACCAGGCCGTCGACCTTCTCCCGCTGACGCTCGCTGATCAGCGGTCCCATATAGGTCTGCGGATCGGACGGGTCGCCGTACTTCACCATGCCCAGGAAGTTGGCCACCTGCTCCACGACCGCGTCGTGATCCTTGCGCGGCACCAGCAGCCGCGAGGTGAGCGCACAACCCTGGCCCGCGTGACTGACGATGCTGAACGCCGCGAACATCGCGCTGGTGTTGTAGTCGGCGTCGTCCAGCAGGACCATCGCCGATTTGCCGCCGAGTTCGAGGAACACCCGCTTGAGCGAGCCCGCGGCGGCGGCCATGATCTTGCGCCCGACGGGCGTCGACCCGGTGAAGGTGACCACATCCACGTCGGGGTGGGTGGTCATCCGCTCGCCCACCGAAACATCCGAGGAGGCAAGCACATTCACCACGCCGGCGGGAATGTCGGTGTGCTGCGCGATGATCTCGCCCAGGGCGAGGGTGGCCAGCGGAGTGTCCGGCCCGCCCTTGAGCACGACGGTGCATCCGGCCGCGAGCGCGGGCGAGAGTTTGGCCAGCGCGAGCTGATGCGGATAGTTGTAGGCCGCGATGGCCGAGACGACGCCCGCGGCCTCCTTCTCCACCCAGCGCCGATGCGGGCGGCCGCGGAACTCGATGGGGCCGAGATCCTCGCTGAAGGAGTACTTCGGCAGCAGATCCGCGTAGTACCGGACGATCTCGAACGGAATCTCCAGCTGATTGCCCTGGGTGAGCTGCCGGGTCGCGCCGACCTCGGCGATCGTCAGCTCACGCAGTTCCTCCACGTTGTCCCGCAACGCCTTGTACAGCTGATCGAGGCACCGCGCCCGGAACGCGGCGTCGGTGGCCCAGGTCGTGGTGTCGAACGCGCGACGCGCCGCGGCCACGGCCGCATCGGTTTCGGCGACACCGGCCTCGGGTGCGTACCCGTACACCTGCCCGGTCGCGGGGTTGAGCGAGGCGAGCGTGCGCTCGGTCTCGACCAGACGCCCGTCGATGAGCAGACGTCGTGTGACACCCGCCTCCTGCTGTTGCCCTGACATCGCGTCTCCTAGCTGCGCATGAAAATTGCATTCTCTTTAACGGAGAATGATACATTCTTCTCCAGCGGACCGTAGCAGCAATCGGTGACTCGGCAAACACATCAGCCCGGAACTCCTTGCCGGCACTCGGTTCCGTCCCCGCGGAAACCTTGCGCACCCGTTCAACGCGAGAGTACCGTTCTCAGCATTCGGAAGGGAGATTCTTTCGTGAAAACCGCCGTAGTCACCGGCGGCGCGTCCGGTATCGGTCTCGGTATCGCCGAGCGCCTGCGCGCCGACGGCCTGCACGTCGCCACCCTCGACCTGAACCCCGCCGCCGACGACGATTTCGCCTACCAGGCCGACGTCACCGATCCGGAACAGATCGGCGCCGCCCTGACCGACGTCCGGGAGAAACTGGGCCCGGTGACCGTGCTGGTGAACGCGGCAGGCGTGGAGAAGTACCGGCGGTTCCAGAACCTCGACTTCGAGGAATGGAAGAAGATCATCGACGTCAACCTGCACGGGGTCTTCCACACCGTGCAGGCCGTGCTGCCGGACATGATGTCCGCGAACTGGGGCCGGGTGGTGAACATCTCCTCCTCGAGCACCCACTCCGGACAGCCGTTCATGTCGGCCTACGTCGCCGCCAAATCGGGCCTCAACGGCCTGACCAAATCCCTTGCGCTGGAACTGGGTCCGTACGGGATCACGGTCAACGCCGTCCCGCCGGGCTTCATCGACACCCCCATGCTGCGCCGCTCGGAGGAGAAGGGGCTGCTGGGCGGCACCATCGACGAGCACATCGGGCGCACCCCCGTACGCCGCGTCGGCAGACCCGCCGACATCGCCGCGGCCTGTTCGTTCCTGATCTCCGAGGACGCCGGGTACATCACCGGCCAGATCCTCGGTGTCAACGGCGGCCGCAACACCTGACCGCGCGCGCCGCCGGTGGCCGTCTCGAGTGGTACGACTACCACGTTCGAAGGGAAGAAATATCGTGAAGGTTCATGTCGACGCCGATCGCTGCCAGGGCCACACCCTCTGCTCGATGATCGCCCCGAAGATGTTCGAACTCAGTGAGATCGACGGTCACTCCTCGCCCGTCAGCGAGGACGTGCCCACCGATCAGGAGGAGAACGTGCGCGAGGCAGTGCGCTCGTGCCCCGAACGCGCGATCGCGATCACCGAGTAGGGAACCGCGTCATGAGCGTGGAGAACATCACCGACGCCGAGCGCAGACGGCCGGTCTTCCATTTCGACCGGCACACCCCGCGGTACCGCGAGCAGTTCACCGCGATCACCGAGCAGATGCAGGACAGCTGCCCGATCGCCTGGACCGAGACCTACGGCGGGCACTGGGTCGCCGCGGGTAACCGGGAGGTCTTCGAACTGGCCCGCTGCCCGTACACCTCCAACGATCACGACCCGGAGGGAAAACGCCGGGGCTACAAGGGAATCACCATCCCCACGCCCGATCGCGGGGCGGCGCGGCGGTCCGGAATCCTGGAGATGGATCCGCCCGAGCAGAAGGAACTGCGCGCCGCGCTCAACCCCTACCTGTCTCCCGCGGCGGTGCAACGCTGGATTCCGTTGGCGGACGAGGTGATTCGCGCCAGCATCGACGAGAGGATCGAATCGGGGCGGATCGACTTCGTCGACGAGCTGGCCAATATCGTTCCCGCGGTGCTCACCCTGGCGATGATGGGCATCCCGCTGGACAACTGGACCATCTACAACGAACCGGCGCACGCCTCGGTCTACACCCCGCCCGATTCCCCGGACAACGCGCGGGTCGGCGAGATGAACCAGGCCATGGGCATGGATCTGCTCACCAATTACCTGGAGATCAAACGCAATCCGCGCCCCGGCCTGATCGACGCGGTGGCCCGGTCCACGCTGTCCGGCGAGCCGATCTCCGATATGGACGCCATCGGCATGCTCGCGCTGATCATCGGCGGCGGTTTCGACACCACCACCGCGCTCACCGCGCACGCGCTGGAATGGCTGTCCGAACATCCCGAGCAACGCGAATTACTCAGCCGCGAACGCGATCTCATGCTCGACTCGGCGACCGAGGAATTCCTTCGCTACTTCACCCCGGCACCCGGCGACGGCCGCACCATCGCGCAGGACTGCGAGGTCGCCGGTAAGCGCTTCGCCGAGGGCGAGCGACTGTGGCTGTCCTGGGCGATGGCCAACCGCGATCCGCGGGTGTTCGACAACCCGAACGAGATCGATCTCGAGCGCCGGGGCAACCGGCACTACAGCTTCGGCCTCGGCGTGCACCGCTGCATCGGATCGAATATGGCGCGCATGGTGTTCAAGCGGATGCTGCTGGCCGTCCTGGACCGGATGCCGGACTTCCGGTGCGATCCCGAGGGCACGGTGCACTACGACACCATCGGCGTCATCCAGGGCATGCGGCATCTGCCTGCAACGTTCACCCCGGGACAGCGCCTGGGCGCAGGACTCGACGAGACCTTGGTCGCGCTGCAGCGCATCTGTGACGAGCAGCGCCTGGCCGAACCGGTCACCGCGCACAAGGACAGCTGATCCGGCGCGGCACGGCGAAGACAGGAGAGGACATGGCCGAGGAATCGGGACGACCGCTACCGTTGCTCACCCTGGAGAACGAGTTCTTCTGGACCTCCGGGGAAGACGGCAATCTGCGGATACAGGAGTGCGAATCCTGTGCGGCACTGATTCATCCGCCGCAGCCGGTCTGCCGGTACTGCCGCGGCCGCGAACTCGGCGTGCGCGTGGTATCGGGATTCGGCACGCTCGCGAGCTTCACCGTCAACGAGCGGTTCAGCCTGCCGGGGATGCCGGCGCCGTACGTCATCGCGCAGGTCGCGCTCGAGGATGATCCGCGAGTTCGCTTGACCACCAACATCATCGACGCCGATCCGGAGTCGCTGGTGCTCGGCATGCGGGTGCGGGTCACCTTCCGCGCCGACGGTGATGTGTGGCTGCCGGTGTTCCGGCCGGTGGCGGACCAGCCCGCGCCCGCGCCGCTGCCGCCGGACGAGATCGATCCGGCGCGATTCGGCGAATACGTGCGGCCGATGATCCGCACCGAGAAGTTCGAGGATCGCGTCGCGCTCACCGGAATCGGGATGTCGCGGATCGGGCGGCGGCTGATGCGCCCGCCGCTGGAGCTGACCATCGACGCCTGTGAGCAGGCGGTCGCCGACGCGGGACTGACCATGGCCGATATCGACGGCCTGTCGACCTACCCCGGCGGCGGCAATCTGGGCGGTTTCGCCGAGGGCGGGGTCACCGCGCTCGAAGCGGCCCTGGGCCTGCGGCCCACCTGGCACAACGGCGGAATCGAGACGTTCGGGCCCGGCGGTTCGGTGATCGCGGCGATGCTCGCGGTCGCCGGTGGCCTGGCCCGGCACGTGCTGTGCTTCCGCACAGTGTGGGAGGCGACGTTCAACGAACGTATGCGCGCGGGCAAGGTGCCCGCGTCCGGCGGCGGGCGCACGACGAGCTGGCTGATGCCCTTCGGCGCGTCCTCGGCGGCGCACACCCTCGCGCAGAACGCGCAGCGGCACTTCCACCGCTACGGGACCACGCGGGAGACGCTCGGCTGGATCGCGCTGAATCAGCGGGCCAACGCGGAGCTGAATCCCAGTGCGGTGTACCGGGATCCGTTGACGATGCAGGATTATCTCGGCGCGCGGACCATCACCACCCCGTTCGGCCTGTACGACTGCGATGTGCCGTGCGACGGCGCGGTCGCGGTCATCGTCTCCGCGGTCGACGCCGCGCGCGATCTGGCCGTCGCACCGGTATTCGTCGAGGCCGTCGGCACCCAGATCATCGAGCGCATCGACTGGGATCAGAGCACGCTCACGCACGAACCGCAGTCGCTCGGTCCCGCGGCACATCTGTGGAGCCGAACCTCGTTGCGTCCCAGCGACGTCGACGTGGCCGAACTGTACGACGGGTTCAGCTTCAACTGCCTGTCCTGGATCGAGGCGCTCGGCTTCTGCGGTATCGGCGAGGCCAAGGATTTCCTGGACGGCGGCAAGAACATCGCACGCGACGGGCTGCTGCCGCTGAATACGCACGGCGGCCAGCTCTCGCACGGCCGAACGCACGGTATGGGCCTGTTGCACGAGGCTATCGTGCAGTTGCGCGACGAGGGCGGTGCCCGGCAGGTCACCGACGCCCACGTCGCGGTCGTCTCCAGCGGCGGCCTGACCCCGGGCGGGGCGCTGCTGCTGCGCAGCGACACCTGAACGACCGGAAGCAGACTGAGGAGTTCTCATGCACGTGACCGATGTCGCGTTATTGCTGGTGCGAGTCGTGTTGGGCGGCACCATGATCGCGCACGGGGTCAATCACTGGATCGGCGGCGGCAAGATCGCCGGGACCGCCGGATGGTTCGGCGGCCTCGGGCTGCGGCAGCCGGTGTTGCAGGCCTGGCTGAGCGTGCTCACCGAGACCGCGGCCGGGGTGCTGCTGGTGTTCGGTCTGCTCACCTCGTTCGCGGCCGCGGCGGTGATCTCGGTGATGCTGGTCGCCGGACTGCTCGCGCACCGCACCAACGGATTCTTCGTCTTCAAGGAGGGTTACGAGTACGTACTGGTGCTGGGCGTGGTCGCGCTCGCACTGGGCATCCTCGGACCCGGTTGGCTGTCGGTCGATCACGCGGCCGGAATCGAGATCACCGGCTGGGCCGGCGGTGGTATCGCCCTGATTCTCGGGGTGGTCGCGACGGGCGGGCTGCTGGCCACGTTCTACCGGCCTCAGCCCGCGGCCGAGGCCGCGGCGCAAAACTAGTTTTCGGCAACACTTTTCGACATGGAGGACAGCGGATGCGGGTCGGATTCATAGGATTGGGCAGTCAGGGCGGCCCGATGGCCCGCCGGATCGTCGAGGAGGGGTACGAGACGACGCTCTGGGCGCGCCGGCCCACATCGCTGGAACCGTACGCCGACACCGCAGCGAAATCCGCTGCCACCCCGGCGGAGCTGGGTGCGGCCAGCGATCTGGTGTGCCTGTGCGTGGTCGGCGACGACGACGTGCGCCAGGTGCTCGAGGGTGAGCAGGGCGTGCTGGCCGGAATGCGGTCCGGCGGCGTCGTCGCCATCCACAGCACCGTCCATCCCGACACCTGCCGCGAACTCGCCGAAAAAGCCGCCGCCCAGGGTATCTCACTGATCGACGCACCCGTCAGCGGCGGCGGTATGGCCGCGGAGGCGCGACGGCTGCTGGTGATGGTCGGCGGCGACGAGGCTGCGGTCGAGCGGGCCCGCCCGGTTTTCGCGACCTACGCCGATCCGATCGTGCACCTGGGCGGCGTCGGGTCGGGACAGACCACCAAACTGCTGAACAACCTGCTGTTCACCGCGAATCTGGCCACCGCCAAGAGCACCCTGGACCTCGGTCACGCGCTCGGGGTCGACCCGGAACGCCTGGGCGAGGTGATCACGCACGGCACCGCGAACAGCTTCGCGCTGGGCCGGATCACCGGCGGCGGGACGCTCGAGCGATTGGCCGCGCACGCGGCGGGTCTGTTGCGCAAGGATGTGGGACTCATCGCGGATCTGGCCTCGGATGCGCGCACCGAGCCCGGGATCGTCCTCACCGCGGCCGACGCGACCCTCGCGATGATGCAGAACCCGCGCTGATTCGACTGCCGGACAAGGATATACGTGATGCGGATCGGATTCGTCGGGGCGGGCCGGATGGGACAGCCGATGGTCCGGCGGCTGGTTGCGGCCGGGCACGAGGTGCACGCACTGGGCCGCAGCGCCGAAATCCGCCGGGCCCTGGCCGAACTGGGCGCGCACCCGGCGCCCTTCGCCGCGGCCACCGGGACCCGCGCGGACGCGGTGATCGTCTGCGTGTTCACCGATGAGCAGGTGCGGGCGGTCTGCCTGGACACGCCGCTGCTCGAGATCATGCCGCCCGGTTCGGTCCTGGTCGTGCACACCACGGGCAGCCCGCGCACCGTGGAAGACATCGCCGCGGTGGCGCGTTCGCACGATATCGAGGTGCTCGACGTGCCGGTCAGCGGCGGCCCGCACGATATCGCCGCCGGGCAGCTCACACTGTTCGGCGGCGGGGACGCCGCGGCGCTGGAGCGGGTCCGGCCCGCGCTGGCGGCCTACGGGGATCCGATCCTGCACCTGGGCCCGCTGGGTTCGGGCCAGCGGGTCAAGCTGATCAACAATGTGCTGTTCGCCGCGCAGATCGGCCTGGTGGCCGAATCGGTCCGGCTGGCAACGCAACTCGGCGTCGAGGAATCCGCGCTGCTGTCGGCGTTGCCGCACGCCAGCAGCGCCGGGCGCGCGTTGAACAGCGTCGCGGGCAAGGGATCGGTGGCGGCGTTCGCCGAATCGGTCGGCGAATTCCTGCGCAAGGACGTGTCGGTGGCCCGCGACCTGGCCGCCGAGCTGAACGCGGACCTCGGACCGCTGGCAACGGCCATCGACGCCGCCGACTACCGGAATCCCGGCGATTAGCCGCGCCGCTCGCGCAAGGCTGCGCCGCGTCCGGGCGAACGTCCTGGGCGGGCTCACCCCGTAGGCACGGTTCACCGAGTCCGGGCGCGCGAGCACCGCCGCCGAGGGTACGCCGATATCGGACAGCCCTGCCGAACGGCCGGTGTCGCGGCGTACCCGCGGGCGGTGCCGCCCCGCTGCCGAGTTGACGGCGAACCACGCCGAGACTGCTCGCCTGGGCGGGATCCGGGCATCGGATGCCCGCGCGCGGCGATGCGGGCGGACGCCGGCCAAGCGGCCAGTGCCGTAGGAACCACCACCGAAGGACTCGGGTTTCGTTGCTGTCCAGAGGGTTCGAGGCGAGCACAGAACCACCTGTCCGACAACGGATCACGGCCGAAGCGAACCCCTGTGACTCCGCTCCCGCGACGTGCATTCCTCGCGGATGCGGCGAGCCAGGTCGGCGGCCTCGGTTCGGTCCAGGGTCGGCGGGAGGGTGAGCGACAGGCGGGTGAGCAGGCCCGCGAAGCGGTCGGCGATGCGGGACGGCAGCTCGTCCGGTGGGGCGATGATCGCGAAGGCGTCGAGCATCTCGTCGGTGATCAAGGGAGACATCTCAGCCCAGCGGCCCGCCTTGGACAGTGCGGTCAGGCGCTCGCGCGTTTGCGCCCAGTCGTGCAGTTCGAAGATGCCGCGGTAGGCGGGCGTCGAGGCGTAGAACGCGATGCGTTGGCGGACCGTGGGTATCGCGGCGGCGATCTGCGCCGCGGTGCCGGTGATGACGAAAGGCGTTGCGACCATGTCGAATCCGTCCATGGTCGCCCCGGCGCGCGCCCGGCCATCGCGCAGCGCGGGGACGGTGCGTTCGCGCAGCCAGCGTGCGGTGGTGAAACCGTGGCACAGGAAGCCGTCGGCGACCTCACCGGCGACCCGGGTCATCGCCTCGCCCACCCCGGCCAGCAGGACCCGCGGCGGCCCGAAATCATGCTGCGGCGGAACGAAATCCGGCGGCATGAGGGTGTGGCGGTAGAACTCGCCGTCGAAGGCCAGCGGCGTGCCCTCGTGCCAGCAGGACCAGATCGCGCGCAGCGCCAGCACGTATTCGCGCAACTGCGCGGCGGGCCGTCCCCACGGCATCGCGAACCGGCGCACGACATGCGCCCGCACCTGCGAACCGAGTCCGAGGACCAGCCGGCCGCGCGAATGCCGCTGCAGATCGTCGGCCGTGTAGGCCAGCGTCATGGGCGAGCGGGCGAAGGCCACCGCGATCGAGGTACCCAGGCCGATCCGTTCGGTGGCCTCGGCGGCTACGGCGAGCGCCAGGAAGGGATCCTGGTTCATCTCCCCGGCCCAGAGGCCGTCGAACTCGTCGGCCTCGAGTTCGCGCGCACGGGCGAATGCGGTGCCAAGGCCCGCGATGGTGGCGTCGACCTTCATCGCGAAACACCTTGTCGCCCAGAGGCCCCGGCGGTCCCGAGCCCATCCTGCGGGATCATTCGCGCGAGTGGGGCGCACCCGGCTCGCGATGGGCTACCGATCACAGTCTCACCTCCGAAGGCCGCGAGCACAGCGGGCCCGATGGCCGTGCCACCACCTTTGCAAACTTTATTCTCCTATTATAAGAATGTCATATTCGCTATGGCACCGCGAACGACTGAGCAGGTGCGGCAGCCCACACGATTCGGAGATGCCCATGACCGACGCCGAGCCCCTGGTCCGCGTCGAGACCGAAGACCGTGTCGCGACGCTCACGCTGAACCGCCCCGCCGCCCGCAACGCCCTGAGCCGTGCGCTGATGGACGCGCTGTGGGACGCGGTCGCGGCGGCCGGGGCCGATCCCGGCATCGACGTCGTCGTGCTGACCGGCGCGGATCCCGTCTTCTGCGCCGGGGTGGATCTCACCGAGGCCGCGAGCGCGAGCGCGCCGCCGCTGCGCCCGTCCGGCGAGGGGCCCGGACGAGATGCCAACGGCCTGTTCCGGTTCCTGCCGCCGATCGCCAAACCCGTCATCGGCGCGATCAACGGCGCGGCCGTCACCGGCGGCCTCGAGGTGGCCCTGCAGTGCACCTTCCTGGTCGCCTCCGAACGCGCCCGTTTCGCCGACACCCACGCCCGCCTGGGCGTCATGCCCGGCGGCGGTGCCACGGTCCTGCTCGCCGCGACGGTCGGCACGCGCAAGGCCATCGAACTGTCCCTCACCGGGAACTTCCTCACCGCCGCGGACGCCCTGCGCCTGGGACTGGTGAACCACGTTGTGCCACATCGGGAACTGCTCCCCTTCGCGCGGCGCCTGGCCGCCGACATCGCGGGCAACGACTCCCGCGCGGTCCGGCAGCTGCTGGCCCACTACCACCGGGTCGCCGACACCGGCACCCTCACCGAGGCACATCTACTCGAGGGCATCCTCGCCGAGACCTGGCGGCCGGGCACGACCGATATCGCCGCCCGGAGAGCGGCGGTCGTCGCCCGTGGCCGCAGCCAGATCCATGCTACCCCGACCCCGGGCGACTCCGAGGCTACGCACATGTCCTGACAACGCTGACTCGCCGCAGCGGCAGCACGGATGAAAACGTCGAA
>CBJNFW010000282.1:0-11223 GCA_966435935.1 uncultured Nocardia sp. | reverse complement strand
CAGAGTTCCCGCGTGCTCGTCGTCGACGACGACGAGGGCATTTTGCGGCTTGCGCGAAAGTCGCTCGAACGAGCAGGCTGCCGCGTCTTTGCCTATCCGAGCGCTAAAGCGGCGCACGCGCAGCTCGCTGCCGACGCGCCCGATTTGCTCGTCCTCGACTATCAGCTCGACAGTGCCGAAACGGGGCTGGATTTCTTCCGACGCTTGCGCGCCGAGGGCATCACGCTGCCCGCGATCCCGGGGATCGAACAGCTCTTCCAGCCCTTCGCGAGCCTGTTGCAGAGCTTCGGCACGGGCGTGATGGGCGCACTCAACCCCAGCACCCTGCTCAGCCAGTCCTCGCAGATCATCCAGGCGGCCATGTCGGTCGGTGAGAGCGCGCTCAAATCGGTCGACCAGGTCTGGCAGGGCAAATCCGCCGACAGCGCGCAGTCCGCCGGCCAGCAGACCCAGTCCCAGGGCAAGGACACCAGCCAGCGCGGTTTCGACATCTCCAAACTCACCGACGAGGCCGCGGCCGTGGTGCAGAAGGGCAATGTGCAGCTCACCGCGGTGGCCCAGTCCTTCGCCGCCGAGGCCACCGCACTCGCTCCGGTGATCGTCACCCCGCCCGCGCAGGCCACCCTGATCGCCACGGCCACAGAACATCTCGGTACCGCGGTCGGAATCGTCAACGCCACCCGCGGCGAACTCGCGGGTTACACCGGTCAGCTCAGCGGCGTGGTCAACCAGTTGCTCGGCCAGAGCGGCGCCGGACAGCAGGCAGTCCAAGCGGCGGAGTCCGTCGCGCAGAATATCGCCCAGCCGGTGATGGAACAGGCCCAATCGCTGCTGTCCAACAGCACCGACAGCGGTACCAGCACCGACGACCTGACCTCCAAGCTGGGCAATACCTCGACGGCCGGGTACAACGGCGCCTTCAGCGGCGGCGGAGGCGGTTCCTACAGCGGCGGCGGTGGCCTGAGCACCGACGGTATCGGGACCAATTCCGGCACCAATTCCGGTGGGGGCGCGGGCACTTCGATCCCGGGCGCGATCGCCAATGCGAGCAACACGCTGGCCGCCGAGGTCAACGCGGCGACCAGGGCGGCCGGTCTGACCAGCAGCCCCGGATTCATGGGCGGCGGCGCGGCCAACGCGCGCAACACCGAGGACGACGAGCACCAGAGCACGGTCCAGCCGTATCAGAGCATCACCGGCGATACCGAGCTGGCCGGTGTGCTCGGTGAGATTGCACCGGAGGTGATCGGCCAGATCCATTCCGACGAGGAGATCAACTGATACTCCTCCGACACCAGCCTCTGATCGACCCTCGACAGATTCTTTCTAGGCCCCGGGCAGGTCGGTCCGGGCCCTCGACGTTCGGAGCCAGAAGCGTTCTCCCGGTTCGCAACCCGCGGATCGAACAATGCGAACCGGGTGCGGGCCCGCGCGCTGGATCGGCCGAACGGCTGACAGTTCATGATCGCTGCGATTAACATCGCGGACAAACTAGAATCTGTTCTAATTCAGCCGTCCGGAGACGCAGGATCCCTGCCCGCCCGGACCG
The DNA here is from genome assembly GCA_966435935.1 of uncultured Nocardia sp. Taxonomy (GTDB): domain Bacteria; phylum Actinomycetota; class Actinomycetes; order Mycobacteriales; family Mycobacteriaceae; genus Nocardia. The sequence goes on along the minus strand of CBJNFW010000282.1, from coordinate 9,674 downwards.
GGGCGGGCGCACGGACCCGCCGACCGAGAGGATGCTTGGATGCGTTTCACCTACGCGGAGGCGATGACCGATCCGGCCTACTATGTCCCGCTCGCCCAAGCCGCGGAGGCCGCCGGATTCCACAGCATGTCGATCGCCGACAGCATCGCCTATCCGGAGGAATCGGACTCGACGTATCCGTACACGCCCGACGGCTCGCGAGAGTTTCTGGACGGCAAGCCGTTCATCGAGACGTTCGTGCTGTCCGCGGCACTCGCCGCCGCGACCACCACCCTGCGTTTCACCCCGTTCGTGATCAAACTCCCGATCCGGCCGCCGGTCCTGGTCGCCAAGCAGGCGAGTTCACTGGCCGCGCTGAGCGGCAACCGGTTCGCGCTGGGCGTCGGCATCAGCCCGTGGCCGGAGGATTTCGAGATCATGGGCGTGCCGTTCGAACGGCGCGGGCGGCGCATGGACGAATGCATCGAGATCGTGCGCGGCCTGTGCACCGGCGAGTACTTCGAATACCACGGCGAGTTCTACGACATTCCGCGGATCAAGCTGACCCCCGCGCCGACCGCGCCGCTGCCGATTCTCGTCGGCGGGCACAGCGATCCGGCGCTGCGCCGCGCGGTGCGCCTGTGCGACGGCTGGATGCACGCCGGCGGCCGGCCCGAGGAACTGGACCGCATGCTGGCCCGCCTGAACGAACTGCTCCCCGAACGCGACAGCTCCATCCCGTTCGAGATTCACGTCGCGTCCCTGGACGCCTATACGCCCGATGGCATCAAACGGCTCGAGGACCGCGGCATCACCGACGTCATCGTGGGCTTCCGCTACCACTACACGACCGGACCGGACACCGAACCGCTGGAGCGCAAGATCGCGGCGATCGAGCGCTACGCCGAATCCGTCATCGCCAAGTGCTGAACCGCACGCGGTCCGATCGCGCGGGCGCGCGATCGGACCGTTCGGCACGTCGGTCAAACCCGCTTCGCGTAACCCAACTCGATCACGGCATCACGCTCGGACTCCAGTTCCGCGACACTGGCATCGATTCGGGCCCGGGAGAATTCGTCGATCTCGAGTCCGGGCACGATCCGGTACTCCCCCTCGGCGCAGGTGACCGGGAACGAGCTGATCAGCCCCTCGGGCACACCGTACGAACCGTCGGACGGAACGGCCATCGACACCCAGTCGCCGTCCGGGGTGCCCCGCACCCAGTCCCGGATGTGGTCCAGGGCCGCACCCGCCGCACTCGCCGCCGAGGACGCCCCGCGAGCCTTGATGATCGCGGTGCCGCGCTGCTGCACCGTCGGAATGAAATCCTCGGTGACCCAAGCGGTTTCACCGATCGCCCGCAGCGCCGGCCGACCGCCGACGGTGGCGTGGTTCAGATCCGGGTACTGGGTGGCCGAATGATTGCCCCAGATGGTCACCCTCGCGATCGACGCGGCCGGCGCCCCCGCCCGGCGCGCGAGCTGGGCGATGGCGCGATTGTGATCGAGCCGGGTCAGCGCGGTGAAGCGCGAAGCGGGCACATCGGGGGCGTTGCTCATGGCGATGAGCGCGTTGGTATTCGCCGGATTGCCGACCACCAGAACCTTCACATCCGGTGCGGCACTGGCATTGATGGCCGCGCCCTGATCGGCGAAGATGGCGCCGTTGGCGGCGAGCAGATCCGAACGCTCCATCCCGGCGGTCCGCGGCCGCGCGCCCACCAGCACCGCGATATTCGCTCCCTCGAATCCGATCCACGGGTCGTCCGCGATATCGACCGAGTCGAGCAGTCCGAACGCACCGTCCTCGAGTTCCATCGCCACCCCCTCGAGGGCGCCGACCGCGGCCGGAGTTTCCAGTAGTCGCAATCGAACCGGCGTCCGCGGCCCGAGCATCGCGCCCGCGGCGATCCGGAACAGCAATCCATAGGCGATCTGTCCGGCCGCGCCGGTGACGCTGACGGTCACGGGCGTGCGAGCGGTGCTGGTCACATCAACTCCTCGATGATCGACTGTATGTGCCGAGCCTAACGAGCCGCACATCGCCGGACGGCTCACCGTGAGCAATCAGACATTCGCCGGAGACCCCGCCGCGAATGCCACAGCGCAGGCTCGATACGCTGCGCCACAACGTTTTTCACACTGCCGCCGAAGCGCTCAACCCAGGGCGGCGATATCCGCGTCACTCAGCGCGACGGGCTGGACCACATCCTTGACCCGGACCAGATGTACGGCCCGGTACAGCGGCCGTTCCTCGAGGCCAGCGTCACGAGCCTCCGCGCGCAGCTGCGCGATGAACATGCCGGACACCGCCAACGCGGCCGCGAGAGGACTCGAGGCCAGCGCGTCGGCGAGCTTGCGCAACCCCAGGATGTGCAGTTCCCGGCCCGCGCCGCCGTCGGTGTACATGGCCAGCGGAATCACCTGCCGGCCACGACCGGCGGTGATCCGCAGGACTATCCGGCTCAGCCGCCCGGGATACACCAGGATTTCCACGCCGGTGGCCTGCGCGATATCCACCCGGCGCAGCCCGGTGAGGGTACGGGCCTCGACGACCGTACCGGCCAGCCAGATGCGCCGCCGGCGCACCGATACCGCGTACACCGCGGCGGGCGCGACCAACAGCACCCCCGCCAGCACGGCGAGCTGCCAGTTCACCAACAGCGCCAACAGCAGGGCGACCAGCACGGCCGCGCCGAGCGCGAGCAGAGTGAATCGGCGCAGCATCGGCGCGTACACCTCGGGTGCGATCAGATCCAGGCCGACCCGTTGCGGCTCTGGCGAATTCGGTTGCTGCTGCATCTGTTTCCATGGCCTCCGCTGCACTCCGGCGGGTTCGGGCCAGGGCCCGGGTGATCCCGGCCCCGTGACCGTACTACCGATCGTGCGCGAGAGCCTCCGACACCACGCCGACCGCGTCGTCGAGCGCGATCTGCCGCTGATCGCCGGTGGCCAGATCCTTCAACCCGATCTCGTTCTCGGCGATGTCCCGATCGCCCAGTACCAGAGCGTATTTCGCGCCGGAGCGATCGGCGGCCTTCATCGCGCCCTTGACCCCGCGGCCGCCGTAGGCCAGATCGACCCGCACGCCCGCGGCCCGAAGCCGCGCCGCCAGCACCACCAGCCGCTGGGTGGCCGCCTCGCCGAGCGGCACGCCGAACACGTCCACCCGGGCCGGATCCGCCGCGGATTTACCCTCGGCCTGCAGGGCCAGCATGGTCCGGTCCACACCGAGCCCGAAACCGATGCCCGAGAGCGGCTGCCCGCCCAACTGCGCCATCAGTCCGTCGTACCGGCCGCCACCGCCGATGCCCGACTGGGCGCCGAGTCCGTCGTGCACGAATTCGAAGGTGGTCTTGGTGTAGTAGTCCAGCCCCCGCACCATGCGCGGATTGATGGTGTACGCCACCCCGATCGCGTCCAGATATCCCAGGACCTGGTCGAAGTGGACCTTCGCCGACTCGGACAGGTGATCGAGCATCAGCGGCGCCGCGGCGGTCAGCTCGCGCATCTCCGGACGCTTGTCGTCCAGCACGCGCAACGGGTTCAGCTCCGCGCGCCGCCGGGTCTCCTCGTCCAGCGGGAGACGGAACAGGAAGTCCTGCAACAGTTCCCGATACTGCGGACGGCACGAGTCATCGCCCAGCGAGGTGATCTCGAGCCGGTAGCCGTCCAGACCCAGCGCGCGGAATCCGGCGTCGGCGATCGCGATCACCTCGGCGTCCAGCGCCGGATCGTCCACCCCGATCGCCTCGACGCCGACCTGCTGCAACTGCCGGTACCGCCCGGCCTGCGGGCGTTCGTAGCGGAAGAACGGGCCCGCGTAACACAGTTTGACCGGCAGCTGCCCGCGGTCCAGACCGTGTTCGATCACCGCGCGCATCACCCCGGCGGTGCCCTCCGGACGCAGCGTGACGCTCCGGTCGCCGCGGTCGGCGAAGGTGTACATCTCCTTGCTGACCACATCGGTCGACTCACCGACGCCGCGGGCGAACAGCCCGGTGTCCTCGAAGATCGGCAGCTCCACATGCCCGTACCCGGCCGATCGCGCGGCGCGCACCAGAGTGTCGCGCACCGCGACGAACTCGGCCGAGCCGGGCGGGACGTAATCCGGGATACCCTTCGGGGCGTTGAAGCTGCTGGTCTTGGTCACGATCCCCCAGTCTCCCCTACCGCACATCCTCGAGTCCAACCGGTTCCCGGGCGCACCGGCGGCCAGGGTTCGTCCGGTCCTGATACCACCCTCAGGAACTGATGGCAGACTCTTGGCCGGAGAAACGCAGACCTACACGGGAGGAACTGGGAGTGCCGAGCAACGAACAGCGACGAGCCGCGGCGAAGCGGAAGTTGGAGCGACAACTCGCCCGGCGGGCCGAGCGAGCGCGGCGGCGCAAGCAGCTCACCATCGCCGGATCCGTGCTCGGCGTGGTTGTCGTGGTGGCGGCCGGTGTCGGTATCTACTACCTCACCCGCGATGGCGACCACAGCGCGAATTCGGCCGCCGCGTCCACCACCAGCGCCGACGCCTCACTGTCCAATACGCCCAAGGCCGCACCACCCCCGGCGGCCAAGGCGAAGGCCGCGACCGTGAGCTGCGCGTACCGGGACGGCGGCCAGGCGTCCAAGTCGGTGCACAAGCCGGACAAGACCCAGGTGTCCACCTCCGGCAGCCCGAAGGTCAGCATCAACTCCACGCAGGGCCCGATCGGGATCACCCTGAACTCGGCCGAATCTCCGTGCACGGTCAACAGTTTCGTGAGCCTGGCCGGTCAGCACTTCTACGACAACACACCCTGCCACCGGCTCAGCACCGAGGGGCTGCAGATGCTGCAGTGCGGCGATCCGACCGGCACCGGCCAGGGCGGGCCGGGTTACGAGTACAACAACGAGTACCCGACCGATCAGTACGCCAAGAACGATCCGGCCGCCCAGGACGCGGTGCTGTACAAGCGCGGGGTGGTCGCGATGGCGAACGCGGGCGCGGACCCGGCGACCGGCGAGGGCACCAACGGCAGCCAGTTCTTCCTGATCTTCGGCGATTCGCCGCTGCCGCCGCAGTACACCATCTTCGGCACGGTCGACCAGGCCGGTCTGGCGACGCTGGACAAGGTCGCCAAGGCCGGCGACGACCACTCGATGGACTCCTCCGCCGGCGGGGGCAAACCGAATCTGCCGATCACCTTCGAATCGGTCACCGTGAGCTGAGATCGGTGGCCGCCGAACCGAATCCGGCGGCCACCACGTCGCGCGGGTGCACCTGGACAAGCTACGGCACGAAGGACGCTCCGACCGGAAGACATACGAAGGTTCCCCGGGCGGGCCGGAAATGTGCGTTATATGCTGTGACAGGGCATTCCTGGTAAGGCGACCCTGCATATTTATTGGTAATCTCGTATAACGGAGTACGACGTAGTGTTGTCAGCGCCCCACCGGGCAGTACCGCTCACCCAGTGCTCCCGGTGTCCGCAATGCAGGCGGGACGTATCGCTCGAACCACCGTTCCAGTGACGCGTCCATGACGATGCACCACACATCATCCACAGTGATTCCCACTGCAGCATCGGGGAGCAGGCCATGCCGGAAATGGACGAGATCGGCGCCGAGACATCGGCGATCATGAAGCAAATGTTGCAGCTCGCGACGCTGGTCGCGCTGCGCACCCGCGAGCGCGGGCAGAAGGAAGCCGAAGCCCGCGTCAAGGTCACCGAGTCGCGCATCAAAGAGGCCCGCGAACTCCAGCTCCGGGAAGCGCGCGAGGCGAAGGCCAAGGATCCGCGTAACGTCGAACTCGCCCGGATGTTCGAGAAGGCCCCGCTCGAGCGGGGCGTATCCCTGGATCGGGACCGCACTTCCGACCGTTCCAGCACCGCGCCCAGCGGTGGCCAGACGTCCACGCCCGCGCGCCCCTCGGTCCGGTACGACTCGGCCGAGCGCCGCACCGCGCTGGCGCAGCATCTCAACCGGATCGGGGTCGCACCCGAACTCGCCCAGGTGCGCATGCTGATGGAAGTCGGCCAGGCGCAACCCGCATCCGAGGCGGTACGGATCAAGCCCGATACCAGCAGGCGGCTCGGGCAGGCCCGGGAACTGGAAGGCCGCGGGCTCGAGCGCACTCGCGGTTGATCCTCCCGGTTCGCCGACCGCCCGAACCCGAGGGCCCGGCAGCTCACCGTAACCGGCTGTCGCACAGCCGGTTACGGATCAGACTCGGTATTCCTCCTGGGCGTCCTCCAGCTTGCTGAACATCCCCGCGCCCGGCTCCGAGGTCGGCAGCGGACCGAGCAGATCCTTGTGGCCGTGCCGGGCGCTGCAGTAGCGGAATGAGCCGCGCGGATCGAACAACTGCTTCATCTGCGGATCGGCGTGCTCCAAAAACCACTCACTCAGACCGGTCGCACCCTCGATCCGCATCGTCTCCCATGAGCGCCACAGCGAATCCAGCCGCGCCACCGCCTCGGGATGCCGCCACCACTCCGGGCACCAGACCGTATCGGTGGTGTCGGTGACCTGCCGCTGAAAGGTATGGCTCAGGTAGCTCTCGACGAACTGGACCACCGACTTGTACACGGTGCCGGACGCCTCGGTGAACATCTCCGCCTGCGGGGTGCGCAAGGGCAGCGGGCTCAGCAGCTCGCGATGCCCGTGCCTGGAACTGCAGTATTTGAACGTTCCCACCGGATCCAGCAGCTTGGCCATATGCCGATCCGCGTGGTCGACGAACCACACGCTCAACCCCTTACCGGGCTCGAGCCGATAGTGCTCCCATGCCCGCCACATCGCCTCCAGCCGGATCACGGCCTCGGGATGCCGCCACCACTCCGGGCACCACACCGCGTCGGTGGTATCGGTGACCTGCCGCCGGTACACGTAGCGCAGATACTGGTCCACGAAGTCGACGACATCCGCGTAGTGGGTCGGGGACTGCTCCGCCGGTTCCGTCATTTCCTCACCTCGGCGGTCGGTTCCGTTGTGGCGGGAACTATTACGTCGAAGGATCGCTCACCGCACGAACTCACAGCGGCTGCACCTCCTCGGGCTGACCGTACTGCTCCGACGGCGCTTCCCGGACCAGGCCGCGCTCCTCGATCAGATCGCTGATCTGTGTCGTGCGAGCGCCGGGCTCGTACCGGGCGATGGAATCGCGCACCGCGTCGGCGTACTCGCCCTCCCACCACGGAACGGTGCGCACCAGAATCGCCGGTGCGCCGGAGGTGAACACGACCGCGCGACCGCGCGGCAGAGTCACCAGGGCGTTCACATTCAAGGTGCGCGAGGAACTCAGCGAACGCGAATAACTCTTGCCGCCCTTGGATTCTGACATCGACTGGGAGATCGAGTCGTAATCGCCGATCGCCTCCGAGCGTTCGGCCAGGAACTTCGTATCGTCGATACCGCTGCCGAGGACCTTGATGTTGGCCGCGGACCACAGCGCCTCCATACCGTCCTCACCCCAGCACCGCGCACCCTGCGCCCACGACTGCAGCACCGTCATCACCACGATGCCGCGCGAGCCGAAATGGCTGTACTGCTTGGGCAGATCCTTCCAGCGCACCACGTTGGCCGCCTCGTCCAGCACCGCCAGCAGCGGCACCCGCAGCCGCCCGTGCGGTGAACGCGCCGCCTCGCGCATCGCCACATCGACCACCGCCGCGGTCAGGGCGCTGACCAGCGGAGCGGCCGAACCGCGGCCCTCCAGCGAGAGGCAGTACAGGGTGCCGTTGCGCTCCAGGAATTCCAGCTCGTCGAACTCCCGGCGATCGCCGCCCGGGGTGATCCACTGGTGCACATTGGACATCTTCAGACAGCCGATCATCTTCTTCGCGGTGCCGAAAATGCCGCTCTTGGTGCGCGGATCGGTGTTGTACTGCGCGGAAAGGCTCGAGGCGGACAGGTTCAGATCCGCCACGTTCGCCCAGTACGGCGTGGCCTGACGCAACATCTCGATGGGCTCGGGGTTGTTCGGGTTGGTCACCCACTCCCACACCTGCACGATCGGGCGCTGCGCCACCGCGGCAGCCAGGAACAGGTTCGCCAGCAGATCCTCCGCCTCGGCGTCGAAGTACTTGTCCCCCTTGGCATCCTGACCGGAGTCGGCGTCGGCGAAATGCCCCGCCAATTGCGCCGCACGCATCTCACAACCGCGCCGGCGCGCATCGACCCACCGCAGCGGGTCCCAGTACCAGTTGATCGGCAGATCCACGTCCAGGGCGACGCCCTGCGGGTCGAAGACGTACACGTGGCGCGGATCGCCCTGCCGCTCGCGCACACCGCGGGTGGCGTCGACCACGTCACGTTTGTTCGAGGTGACCAGCACCGGGCCGATGGCGGACAGGATCGCCGGAATCACCCGGGAGGTCGACTTGCCCTGCCGCGGGCCCCAGATGTCCAGATGCAGATCCTCGTACGAGCCGTACAGCGGCACCCCCTCGGCGACCGAGATCCCGATCGGAACTCCCGGCGAATCGTTGTAGCCCAGGCCCTGATTGCGCGACAGATCCGAATTGAGCCCGCCCGACCCGCGTCCCGAGCCCACGCCGAGCTGCTCGGCCTTCTCCCGCGCACCCTGTTCGGTCAGGGCGGCGATGGCGCCGCCCATGCCCATGTACTGCGCCTTGTCGTCGACCGGGAGCTTGCCCTTACCGGCCCGCTTGCGCAACTCCTTGCGCACCAAGACGTATGCGATCACCAGCACGAGGACCAGGATCACGATCACCGTCGCGGGGAACGGCCAGCTCAGCTTGCCGCGCGCCAGCCCTGCCACGATCGCGATCGGATTGATCGGAACGTCCTGCTTGGTCGAGGACAGCGCGTTGCCCAGTTGCACTGCCACCCACAGGGTTCCGACGACCGCGAAGCCGAAGTAGATCAGATACAGGGTGAGATCGGGACCCGGATCGGCCGGGTCCTTCACCTTCTTCGCCATCTGCGCCTCCTGGGGTGACCGTATATGTTGTTGCCGCTCAACGGAATCCGTCGAGTCGCCAGACTCCGCCGGTATACCCGACGGTGGCGATGACCGTCGTCGGCGGCAGCGCTTCGCGCCGCCCGTCCGGATAGCGGACGGTCTGCTCGATTCCGATCTTGTACTGCTGATGATCCTGGTCGCCGGTGGACGGCGCCTTCTCACCCGACGCGAACGCGAACGCCTCGATCTTCGCCCCGGCCGCAGCCCAATCCGCCCACTGCAGTGAGGGTTTCGGCGTCTCGGCGACGCTCGGCGGGGAGTCCAGCGTGCGCAACAGGGCCGGACCGAGGTACCGGCGAGCCCGGGCCAGCGACGCGCCCTCGGACTCGGTGGCGGGATACCAGGTGTAGATCTCCTTCAGTGCCGCCACCGCGACCCCGTCGGGAGTGCTCGGATCCGGCGGCGGCACCGCCTCCAACTGCCGGACCGTGGTCGTGGGCGGCTGGGCGGAATCGGTTACGGTGCCGCCGGCGCATGCGGCGGCCGAGACTGCGACGCCCACCACCAGCATCACCACCACTATCGCGTTTCGACGGGTCACCGAGGCCCTCCCGCCCGGCGGGCGGCGGCCGACCATGCCTGCACTCCAGGCTATCGGGCGCGCGGGACTCCCGACAGCTCTCGGCAATTCGGTGATCTCGGCGTGTCCCGCGGATGTGCGGTCGCGCGCTGCTGTCCGGCTCACATCACCCTCCGTAACCGTCCGTCGCCGGGAACCGGGGCCTTGCCGA
>CBJNFW010000281.1:0-11406 GCA_966435935.1 uncultured Nocardia sp. | reverse complement strand
GACGCACCGACTCCCGTCACCGCTGCGGCTTGACACGGTCATTGAGAGTCCTTCCACTCGGCGGCGGGCCGCACCGGATGGTCAGGCCCGCCTGGTCAGACGACCGCCGCCGTTGCGGAATCGCGCCTGACCATCTCGGATGTCGTGGTAGGACACGAGCAGCAGGCGCAGGTATCCATCGAACCCCTCGAGCGGGAATCCTGCGGGCGCGAAGAGACCCGGCCGGATCGGCACATAGCGCCGGGGCGGGCCGGAGGTCGCGCCGCCGGCGAACGCGGTGAAGATCCGCTCCTGAGATTCGTCGGCCGGTTCGTAGGTCATCCGTTCCTCGAGTTCACCATCGACGATGCCGACGTCGACACGGAGCTGATCGGATCGATAGGTGCCAACATACGGGGTGAGGTCGACGCCGGATTCCAATTCGGTTATCAGAGTGGGGATCTCGATGCCGAGATGCTCGCTCAGAAGCCACTGCAGGATCTGGTCGTGCAGCATCATCGCCCCGGAGGTATTGCCGAAGGCGGTGAAGACCAGATCGTGTTCGGGCACGACGCACAGGATGGACACGCCGCCGGGCGACGCTCCCGACATGGCCAGGACGGTTGTATCGCCGAATGGATACAGCACCCAGCCCAGGCCCATCGGGGGGACGTTCGGGCTGCCCATATCGAAGCAGACCTGCCGCATCAGCGCGGTCGACGCGGTCGTGAGAACCCGTTCCCCGGTGGGCGACACACCGCCCGCGAGATGTGTGCGCCCGAAGGCGAGCAGGTCTGCGATCGTGCCGATCGGCGTGCCGCCCGCCGGCCCCCAAGTGTCGGGCAGCGTGAACATGGCTGTCGGCTTGGCCGCCATGGTCTCGGGGTCATTGAAGTGGCCGACGGCGGTGCTGCGCAGGATGGCCTGCTCGGCCGAGGTGCTGGAGTCGCGCATGCCGACCGGAGCGTAGATATCGCGCTCGAGCAGTTCGGCGAACGGCAGGCCGGTCACCGCTTCCAGCAGGCGTCCCGCCACGATCATGCCGCCGTTGGAGTAGCTGACCTGCTCACCCGGTTCGAACAGGGTGCCGCAGCTGCCCGCGAGGCCCTCGACGTAGATCGTCAGGGCGTCGCGGCCCTCGGCATCGGGGAAGAACAGGTCCGCGTCGATGCCGTTCGTGTGCGAAATCAGATGCCGGACAAGGACTTTGTCCGCGGCACCGGGTACGGTCAGGGCGAATTCGGGGAGGTACTTCACGACCGGTGTGTCGAGGTCCAGCACTCCGCGCTCGACCTGTTGGAGTACCAGCGTGGTGGTCATGACCTTGGTGACGGAACCGAAGAGGAATCCGGTGTCCTCGAGCATCGGTGCGCCGGTAGCGACGTTGGCGGTGCCGTGGGCGATGACGATCTGTTCGCCGACGTGGTAGACGCCGGCGACGAACCCGGGAACGTTGTTGGACTCGCAGTAGCCGGCGACCTGCTCGCGGATCTGAACGCCGACGGTCTGCAGTGCGTTGTTGTTCATGCGAACCATCCTCGAACCTTGCCCCTGGGGCAAGGTCAAGCCGGAAACGGAGAAAGCCAGGGAGCACTTCCCACCTGGGCGCCGCCCAATGGCTGCCCGTCCTGGACGCCTCGTATGATCGCGGTGTGGTTTGGGAGATCGCGCGACCACTGCGGACACCCGCGCTGCGCGGCGTCGACATGGCCGGATTCCGCGTTCACGACGACGGCCCAACTCTGCTGCGTGTCATACCGCATCCGGCTGTCACGGTGGCGGTCACCATCGGTGGGGACCGCTTCGAGATCCGGGACCCGTGGGGGCGAACCCACAGCGGCGATCTGGCCCTCGGCCTGACCGACGCCCCCTGCGCGGTGCGCTTCGACGACATCGAGTGTGTGCAGGTCCGCCTCTCACCGCTCGCCGCATCGGCCGTTCTCAGGCTCCCGCTCGCCGAATTGGCCTCGGGCGCAGTCCGTCTCGATGATCTGTGGGGCCGTGACGCGACACGCCTCAGCGAGCGCCTGAACGAAACATGTAGCTGGCCCGGACGATTCGCGCTGATCAGGGCGGCGTTAGCGGCACGGCGGTGCGACGACCGCCGCCGCGCCGCGCCGGAGGTTGCCTGGGCCTGGCACCGAATCGTCTCCGGCAGAGGCCGATTCCGCGTCGAACACCTGGCCGCAGAGGTCGGCTGGAGCCGGCAACGGCTGTGGTCACGCTTCAGCAACCAGATCGGCCTCAGCCCGAAACGCGCCGCCATGTTGGTCCGATTCGACAACGCCATGCATCAACTGGTCCGGGGCCTGTCCCCCGCGCAAGTGGCGGCCGACACCGGTTACGCCGACCAACCCCATCTCCACCGCGACGTGCAGCGATTCACCGGTAATCCGCTCACCTCAGCGGCAGGCGAACCGTGGCTCGCGGTGGACGACGAGGCCTGGCCCTCGAGCACTGCGGACTGAAACAGACCTCACCGCTGCGGCGAAAGACCGAAACGTTCGGCGAATTCCGACATTTCGTCGTGTTGCCGCGCGGGATCGGCGCCGGCGAAGCCGACGACGATCCGGTCCACGCCGTGCTCGGCGAATTCCTCGCCGCGTTCGACGGACATGTCGGCCGATCCCCAACGGGTGTACTCGATTTCGGCTGGATCACGGCCCGCGTCGATGGCGGTCTTGCGAGCCAGCTCGATTTGGCGGTCACGTTCGTGTTCGGTCAGCATGCCGCCGGCGAAATACCCGCTGCCGCGTCGCCCGGCGCGCTGCGCCGCTGCCGCGCTGGAGCCGCCGATGTGGATGGGTAGCGCCGTCGTCTCGTGTGGTTTGGGGTAGCTGCACAGGTTGTCGAAGGCGAAGAATTCGCCGCGGTGGCAGACCCCGTCCGGACCGCCCGCCCAGAGCAGCCGCAGCACGTCGATGGCCTCGTCCGCGCGGCGGCCCCGGCTCCGGAATTCGACACCCAGCGCGCGGGCCTCGCCGGGCAAGGCACCGAGACCTACGGTGAGCAGCCGCATCCTGCCTCGGGACAGCACGTCGATGGTGGCCAGACGCTTGGCCAGGACCACCGGATGCCGGTACGGCAGCAACAGCACGCCGGTGCCGAGCAGAATCCGATCCGTTACCGCGGCAACGAAACTCAGGCAATCCAGCGGATCGAAGTACGGCAACGTCGGCGGCAGCTCGCCCGCGCCGTAGTCGGCGCCGGGATACAGCGCGATATGGTCCTGGACATACAGTGCCTCGAAACCCAGGTTTTCCGCGTGCCGGGCGAACGCTACGAGGCGATCGGGGTCGGTGCCGTTGAACGCCGTGTTGTAGCTGGTCGCGAACCGCATTGCGAGGATTCCTTCCGGGTACTTACAGTGAGCCGGCCGTCGCCCTGCGGACTCGACCGTGGGACGGCGGTGCTAGAGGGAGAACTCACATTTCGGGGCCGGCTCGCCCACGGCGCTGATCCGCGCGCTCACCTGTCGCCGCACCGCGGAGAGCTTGTCGATCGCGTCATCGATCTCGGCGAGCTTGCGGCGCAAGGAATCCACCGATTCCGGGCATTCGTCGCCGGACCGGTGGCCGGTGCGCAGACAGGTCACGAACGGCCGGGCATCGGCCAGGTCGAAACCCAGCTCCAGCAACGCCCTTATCTTCCGCACGATTTCGAGTTCGTGCTCGTCGTACACGCGGTAACCGTTGGCCGACCGCTCGGGTTGCACGAGTCCGTGCTGCTCGTAGTAACGCACGGTGCGCGCACTGGTACCGGCACGCTCGGCCAGCTCTCCGATCAGCATGTGAACTCCTCTCGAGACCGCTGCGGCAACGGTAAACCTTGTCACCGGCGTCAAGGCAATACCGCGTGCGGGTATCCACCGCAGCCGGCTCCGCACTGCGGCGAACCGTCAGCGGTCGACCACGCACCTCGCCGCGGCCGAACCTCGACCACGAGTCAGTGGAAGGTCACCGTCTGGCCCGGCCGAAGGACCGTTCCGCATTCACCCGCCTTCTGATAGTCGGGCAGCAGGTGTGGCAGGACACTGCCCGAGTACTCGCGCAGTTGCCGGAGTTGCCCGTCGCCGCGAACGACGTCTTTGCGGACCCAGTCCTCGTCCGGGCTCGAGGTGTTCTGGGACTGCTGGATGCGGTAATAGTCGCGTGCCATACGCGGATCGAGGGTAAGGCCGTTGCCCATCCAAATCCCGTGGCTGTGAACGAAAGTGGGGCGGAGGTCCTCGAATACGTAATCGGCGAAACCGATATCGGCCTTGCCGGCGTCGATGTCCGCGATCCGCGCGTCGGTGAGTCCGGCCATATCGACCAGGCGCAGACGGGATGTGAGCGAACTTCCGCCCATGTCGGGGGCCAGCAGTGTGCCCTTGTCCAGGCCCAGGATGTCCGCGTAGCCGTTGAAGTAGCGCCCGAATCGAAGGGCGATCCAGCACAGCGGCACATCCGAATCGGCGCGGTAGGCCTTGGCATCGCCCGCCCATGCGACGCCGGACGGGATCAGCGCGACGACCAGGATCAGCGCGACCAGCACCCGCCCGCGGGTACGCAAGTCGGTCAGCACCTGAGCCGCCGAGACCACGACGACGAATGCGCCCAGAGCCCACACCGGAGTGGCGAACCGGAACTGCGCCATCCAGTCCGGCCGCAGCACACAGTAGGCCAGGATCGCCAGCGCCAGCGGAACGAGCAGGGCGACAAGGCTTTCACGGCGCGCACGCGGTCCGGCAAGGGCGAGCCCCACGACCGCTAGGCCGGCGACAACCGCGGGTGCGCCCGCATAGTGCACCAGATCGAGAACCCTGGTCAGCTGGTGCAGGGTCGGTGACGCCTGATGCTTGGCGACCGCCGTGTTCGGGACGAGGCGGCCGAACTCGCTGATCCGCCACAGCAGGTACGCTCCGAACGGAAGCGCGAATGCCGCAACGGAATACAGCGAATGCCGAAGCGCGGTGAGCCACGTAGCACGCCGCGCCAGAAATACCGAGACCAAAGGGTATGCGGCCAAGTAGATCAGGCCGTCGGGCCGAGTCAGCGCCGCGAAAGCCGCGGTCGCCCCGACTGTCACCGCGACGGCCGGTGTCCACAGTCGCTGGTCCGCCACCGCCAGGAACATGCGGACGGCGAGAACACATACGGCCAGCGCGAACAGCGAGTTCTCCAGCCCGGAGAAACACCAGATCACGAACGACGGAATCAACGCCAGCACAATGCCGGTGGCGAGCGTGACCAGCGCGGGCCACCGCGTCACCCGCCGCGCGGCGACATGGCAGGCGACGAGGATTCCGGCACAGCACAGCAGCGCGATCGCCTTCGGATAGAGGGCGAAGTCCGGGATGCCGAAAAGGGAGCCGGAGTCGAACAGACGGCACCATTTGCCCACCACGAGCACGAGAAGCCAAGTGGGATCGGAGAATCCCTCGACCGGTTCCGCACCGGGCTGCAACACCGGCCCCAAGCCGGCGGCGACGCTGCGTGCGTAGGCGAACGTGATTCCGGCATCGTCCACCACCCATTGGCCGTATTGCGCCGCCCGCCACGCCAGCAACAGCACACCGCTCGCCACCGCGGCGAACGCTGCCCAACCCGACCGGCCACGCCCTTGCCGCACACCCTCCGACACCCCGGCGGAAGCTTGCGGCCGGGCTGCCACTACCTCGATCATTCGTCAGAACCCACGTTCGAAAGATGCTGCCAGGGAAGGCAACAGCCCTCGCGCCCGCCCCAGAATTTCCGATTGAACCGATTGATCCTGAAACACCCGTCCGCAACTGTCAATTCGGTTGTCACCGACTCGGGGAACTTCGTCGAGGGCGAGCCGCAACGGCCTGCGAGCAGCCTGGAACAAGGCCTCGACCGCAGCCTGCTCGCCGACGCCCGCGGCGCGGGCGGGTCGATATCCTCCACCTGAGTTCTCCGATGTCCTTGTCGCAGAACACATGCGGCTCGGACCACGGACAGCAGGCCAGGACCGTTCCGGCCTGCCGCGCCGTGCGGGCGGCACGAGACGGCCGACCCGGTGGACGGCGGGCTACCGATCCCGCAAGGCCGAGCCCCCGGCGGGACGACTCAGCCGAACTCGACAGTGGCGAGCATGCGGCGGGCGAGTTCTTCTGGATCCCCTTCGCCCAGTCGCGAATCCCGCAGTGCGCCCTCCCGGCACAACGACGCGTAACCGTGCACGAGCGACCAGGCGGCCAGCTCGACATCTCGGCGCCGGTCCGGGGGTACGCCGGTTCCAGCGACGCCCGCACGCAGGAACTCTCCGGAACGGTCTCGGGCACTGACCAATTGCTCATTGCCGGTATCGAGCAGATCGTGGCGGAACATGACCTCGAAGTGCCCGGGGTGCAGCCGCGCGAACCTGATGTACGCGACCGCGACCTCGCGGAAATCTGCTCCAGCACTGCGCAATTCGTCGGCGAGCAGGCCGAATCCCTCGATCGCGAGTTCGGTCAGCATGCCTTGGCGATTGCCGAAGTGGTGGGCAGGGGCCGCGTGCGAGACTCCGGCGCGCTGCGCGAGGGCGCGCAGCGAGACCGCGTCGATGCCCTCGGCCGCGATCTGTTCGGCTGCCTCGGCCAGCAGCACCGCCCGCAGGTCTCCGTGGTGATAGCGGTTCCTGGTCACACGATGATCATCGTCCATAATCTAGACATTGACAAGTTTCGCTCGCCGCCATAATCTAGACACCGTCAAGATTTAGCCGCTAGCTCAGGAGTCCCTGATGGCACCAGTTGTCGTTCTCGTCGTCGTCAGCGGCGTCGTCCGCCTCGCCGGTTGGCTTCTGCTCCCCGGCTGGCTCGATTCCTGGCCGCACGCTGTCCGCATCGGCCTCGCGGCGATGTTCGCGCTGACGGCCAGCGCTCATTTCCTGCAGCCCCGGCGCGATGCCCTGATCGAAATGGTGCCGCCCCGCCTGCCCAACCGGGCGGGCCTGGTCACCGCCACCGGAATCCTCGAATCGGCCGGCGCCGCAGGTCTTCTCATCCCCCCGGTGGCACCGGTCGCCGCGATCTGCCTGGCCGTGATGCTGATCGCGATGTTCCCCGCCAATATCCGCGCGGCCCGCGCCGGCGTCGGCCTGAAAACCGTTCCGCTCCCGGCACGTACGGCATTACAGGTGTTGTTCATCGCCGCCTGCGTCCTGGCCGCGTTCTGAATTCCGTTCACCGAGTAGGAATCCGGCCTCGGGGCGATCGGCGAGCTTCGAACAGCAGCCGCCGATCACCCCCGATGTGCGAAAACTTATCCAGCCGTGAGGAATTCGGCTGCTTGCGCCCCGATGAACATGGCCGGCGCGTGTGTGTGGCCACGCACCAGCACGGGCATGACAGACGCATCGGCGACTCGCAGGCCCCGGACACCCCGGACCCGCAGCTGCGGATCGACCACACTGGCCTCGTCCGAACCCATCCGGCAGGTTCCGGCGGGATGGTAGAGGGTGTGCGAGTAGCCGTTGAGAGCCTTCGCCCGCGTCTCTTCCGATTCCGGCGCGCCGGGTGCGTCGGGCGGATAACACAGGCCGCGCAGTACCTCCTTCAGTGCCGCGGTCTCGGCCAGTTCGCAGCAGGCCGAGAGACCGGCCATGAGCGCGGCGCGGTCCCGCTCATCGCTCAGATACCTCGGGTCGATGATCGGTTTGGCCAGCGGATCCTTCGAGGCGAGGGTGATGGTGCCGCGGCTGTACGGGCGCAGCAGTACCGCGGCCAGGACCACGGCGTGCTCGGTGGGGTCGACGAGACCTTCGTGGAAGAACGGCGCCGGGGCGAAGACCAACTCCAGGTCGGGGTATCGGAGTTCGGGTGTGCTGCGGACGAATCCGTACGCCTCACCGACATTGGAGGTGAGCATGCCGCGATGCCGCAGCAGATAGTTCAGCAGTTGGACCGGCTTCTCGGCATCGAACAGGGAGTCGGAATCCACCCGGTAACCCAGGGCCGCGACGAGATGGTCCTGCAGATTGGCGCCGACCTCGGGGGCGTGATGACGCACCTCGATCCCGTGCTTGTCGAGTTCGGCGCGGTCGCCGATGCCGGAGAGCATCAGCAATTGCGGACTGTTGATCGCACCGCCGCACAGGATGACCTCCTTGCGCGCGGTGATCGTGTGCAGTGTTCCGCCGCGCGAATACTCCACGCCCACAGCGCGATCCCCGTCGAACAGCACCCGGGTCGCGGTCGACTCGGCGAGCACGGTGAGGTTGCCGCGCTTCATGGCCGGACGCAGATATCCGTCGACGGTGCTCCAGCGGCGGCCACCGCGCTGAGTGACCATGGTCTGGGTGAATCCGCGCGGCTCCGGAAGGTTCGCCCCCTCCACGATGTAGCCGTGCTCGGCGACCGCCCGCAGGAACACCGACGTGGACGAACGCGGACTGCGCTGGTGGGAGACGTGCAGCGGACCCGCGCTGCCGTGATCGTCGCGAGCGCAACCCTCGACGTTCTCGATGGCGCGGAAATGCCTTACGGCCGAGGCGAATCCCCACTCGGCTCCCGCGGCTTGCGCCCAGTCGTCGTAGTCGGCCTCGAAGCCGCGCACCCACATCATGGCGTTCAGCGAGGAGGAGCCGCCGAAGGTCTTCCCACGCGGCCAGTACACCGACCGCCCGTCCAGACCCGGCTGCGGTTCGGTGACGTAATTCCAGTCGTAATCGCCCTGGAACAGCTTCGCGAAACCGGCCGGTATACGGATGAACTTGTCCTTGTCCGGCTTACCGGCCTCCAGCACCACCACCGACCGCGCCGAATCCTCACTCAGCCGCGCGGCGAGCACCGCACCCGCCGATCCGGAGCCCACGATCACATAATCCGCACCGACATCTTCGGTCACCCTGGCCGCCTTTCGTACGCCTAGTGAGAAGATACGAGAGATTCCCCGTCACCGCGGCACGAATGCGCCGTACCGATCCGCCGCGGCAGCATCAGCGAATCTGGGCTCCGTCGGGGAAGTCGGTGGAACGGGTCAGCGTTTCCCATGTCTCGATGTCGTTTTCGACGGCTGCGCGGCCCGCGGCAACCAGCCGCAGCGCATCGGACCCGAGCAGCAGATGCGCTGGCGGAGTGGGACTTTCGAGGACGGCCAGCACCGCCGCCGCGGCCTTGGCCGGGTCGCCGAGTTGATTTCCGCTGGCTGCCTGGCGCGCGGTGCGGATCGGATCGAAAAGATCGTCGTAATCGGCGATCGCGCGTTCGGCCCGGATCATCGAGCGCCCCGCCCACTCGGTCCGGAACGAGCCGGGTTCGATCGCGGTCACGTGGATTCCGAATCCGGCCACCTCCTTGCCGACGGTTTCGAGAATGCCTTCCAGTGCGTATTTGCTGCCGCAGTACGCGGACAGACCCGGCACGGTCATCAGCCCGCCCATCGACGTGACCGCCATGATGTGCCCGCGACGCCGCCGACGCATGCCCGGCAGCACTGCCCGGATGGTGGCCGCCGCACCGAAAACATTGACCTCGAACTGATTTCGCAGCACCGACAGCGGAGTCTCCTCGAAGACGCCCTCGACTCCGTATCCGGCGTTGGCAATCAGCACATCGATGCCGCCCAGGGTGTTCTCGACCTCGGAAACAACTTCGAACACCCGTTTCTCGTCGGTGACATCCAGCAGACGCGCATGCGCTCGCCCCGGCGCGAGCGCCTCGAACGCGGCCGCGTCATCCGGCTTGCGGACGGTGCCGCATACGGCGTGACCGGCCTCGAGCGCACCGACAGCGAAGGCACGGCCCAGCCCGCTACTGACACCGGTGATGAGAAAGAATTTCGCCATGTCACAAAGTCTACATAACGTTGATTTTTTTGCACGTGACGTAGATTACGCTGCTGGAGGCGGTATCCTCCTGAACATGGCCACCAGTACGTCCCGTCGGCGACACCGCGACACCCTGCGCAAAGGCGAACTGCGAGAGAAGGCGATCCTCGATACGGCGGAGTCCCTGCTGAGCGACCCGGGCCCCGACGCGATGACCGTCGAGGACATCGCCCGCGGCGCGGGCATCTCGCGCGGCTCGCTGTACTTCTACTTCGGCTCCAAGAACGAGGTCCTCACCGCACTCGTGGCCCGCACCCTCGAACAACTCCGGTCCACCGCTCTGGTGCCGACCGCCGATACCGAACTGCCGCCGCGCGAGGCCATCGCCATGGCGGTGACCGGCACCGAAAGTATGTGGCGCGAGCACGGATCGGTGATGCGCACCGCCGTCGAATACTCCGCGATCGTCCCGGAAATCGGCGAACTGTGGGCCTCGGCCATCGCCGCCGGCCGCGACGCGCTGACCCTGATCCTCGTGCGCGCCGGCCTGCCCGACGGCCCCGGCCCCACCGACGCCCCCGCCCTCGCCGAAACCCTGTGCTGGATGAGCGAACGAACCTTCTACCGCACCGTCGTCGAATCCCCCGGCCAACTGCCCGCCACCGCCCGGACCTGCACCGAGATCTGGCATCGCGTGATCGCGAACGCCTGAGTCCTTGACCGGACCAGGATGCTGTCGCGCCGGAGTACGAGTATCGCGACACGATGGTCGTAGGTCGGCGGGGGGCGGTGCGGGTCGGCGACAGCGCTCGAAAGTTGTTGTCCGACATGGTGTCTCGTGCACCGCTTGCTTGCCCGGCAGATTTCGCGCGAGATCGTCGGCCGGATGGGCATTTTCGTTCGCCGGTCAGGTTCTGATGCAGATGGGAGCGCCGTGGCAGTCGAACGAGCGAGACAGCCAACCTCGACGGCCGGCGGACAGGCGAGGGCTCCGTCCCCGCCCCCTCGAGCCGGGCCACGAATTCCGTAGTGCGCCTTCTACTTCACAGCACG
Source organism: uncultured Nocardia sp. (assembly GCA_966435935.1). Lineage (GTDB taxonomy): Bacteria > Actinomycetota > Actinomycetes > Mycobacteriales > Mycobacteriaceae > Nocardia. The sequence continues at coordinate 618 of CBJNFW010000281.1, read as the reverse complement.
GCGCAACTTGCCCGATGAACCCATGCATGGTCGACATCGCCGGCCGTACACGGTAGGCACGGCGGTTCCGATGAGCCCCTCACGTAGATATCCAGCGGAGCGGCTTCGGGCCGGCGACCAGCTGTTCGTTCTCGGTGTCGAGCAGGCCTCAGTGGAACATGATCTCGAAATGCCCTTTCAGAGAAGACGAAACGGGCCGCATCGTCGACAACGATGCGGCCCGTAGGTCCGGCGGATCAGTCCTCCGCGACGACCACGCGGACGTCGATGTTGCCGCGGGTGGCGTTGGAGTAGGGGCACACCTGGTGGGCGGCGTCGGCCAGTTCCTGGGCCTGCTCGCGGGACAGGTGCGGGAGCGAGACCTCGAGGGTCACCTCCAAGCCGAATCCGCCGGCGTCGTTGGAGCCGATGCCGACCCGGGCGCCGACGGCCGAGTCATCGATGTTCGCCTTGGCCTTGCCGCCGACCAGGCGCAGGGCCGAATGGAAGCACGCCGCATAGCCCGCGGCGAAGAGCTGCTCGGGGTTGGTGCCCTCGCCCGAGCCGCCCATCTCCTTCGGAATCGACAGCGACACATCGATTTTGCCGTCGGTGGTGCGGGTATGGCCGTTGCGGCCA
>CBJNFW010000280.1:0-11443 GCA_966435935.1 uncultured Nocardia sp. | reverse complement strand
CGAGGGCTGAACGACGAGCCTTACAGCGCCGAAAACCCGCCGGAGCGAAGCGGAGACCAAGATTACGGCTGTCTACCCACACCGTAAGCCGCAGCGTCGCGGCGGACCTCGGCCATGTAGGCGGTGGACTGGTTGTAGGTCAGCAGGGCCTGCTGCCAGCCCGCGGCGGTGGTGAGGTTGCCGCCGCTGGCGCACAGGTAGCGCGCGGCGGTCAGGGATGCGTCGTCGATGCTGTCCGGATCGGCGACGCCGTCGCCGTTGGCGTCGACGCCCCAGCGCTGCCAGGTCTCGGGCAGGAATTGGAACGGGCCCATCGCGCGTACGTACACCGGACTGCCCGTGCGCGCGGTGGCCGCCTCGTCGAGAATCCTTGCCACACCGGGTGATCCGTCCAACGGGATACCGCGGATCGGCGGGGTGACCCGGCCGTCGGACGCGATGTGCGCGCCGCCGTGACTGCCGTGCCGGCTTTCCACGTACGCGATCGCGGCCACGGTGGTCCAGCCGATTCCGCAGTCCGGCCGCGAACGCGCCAGCACGGCCGCGGCGTAACCGTAGGCCTCCAAAGCGATCACGGGGACTTTCAGCGCGTCGGACCGGTCGGCGGCCCAGCCGTGCAACTGCGCGGCGCTGCGTCCGGGCGCGTCGAGATCGATCGCCGGAACCGCCGCACCCGGACCGGGCGGAATCCCGTCCGGAATCGGCGGAAGACGTTCTCCCAGACCACATCCGCACAGCACGAGCAGCACCGCGACGAGGGCGAACCCGCCGACGGCGCCAGCTGGAACGACGCGACCACCGGTCCCCGCACTACGCACCCCTCCATCATCCAGATGCGTGGAATCGGACACCGATCAGCTACGGTGTTCTCTGCTTTGTCGCAATGCCCGATAGCTATCTTTGCCGACACAAATTAGGTAAGGCTTGCTTAATAAGGTTGAAGCGACTACCTTCCCAGACGAGTGGTCCTCCTGATGCTTCACCATGCCTCGCAGAAGGGAATCCCTGGTGAATCACGTTCTTTGCGAACGTAACCCGCGCCACCCCGTCGACACCGCGTTACCTCATCGCTCCGACGACCGGATCGAGCATCGCGCGCTCACCGCGCCCGCGGCGCACGCCGTGCGCACCGCCGCGACCGAGATCGTCATCACATTCCGGTCGCTGCCGAACGTGTCCGCAGAGGCCTGTCGCACCCTCACCGATCCGCGACTGATCGATCTCGTCGACGCGCACGCCGCCGCGTTGCCCGAGTCCGTGCGCGGTGCCGTGCGCCCGCCCGCGACCCGCGCCGGAGCCGCCGTACTCACTGGATTACCGCTGCTCGAGGACGATCTCGGGCCGACTCCGCGCGACTGGCGCGAGGCCGCGGCCTGGAGCAGCGACCCTGCCGGCAGCCAGGCGTCGTTCCGGCTGGACATCACCATGTTGCTGCTGGCCCGCAGCGCGGGCGAGCCGTTCGGCTGGCACGGGCAGCAGGGCGGCCGGCTGGTCAACAACATCCTCCCGTCCCCCGGACACGAGCACGAGCAGTCCGGCGCGAGCAGCACCACTCTGCTGTGCCCGCACACCGAGGACGCGTTCCACCCGCAGCGGGCGCATCTGCTCATGCTGGGATGCCTGCGCAATCCGGACCGGGTCGGCACGACGGTGTCCTCGCTCCGCCAGGTGCGCCTGAGCCGCGAACAGCATCACCGGCTCGCCGATCCGCGCCTGCCGATCCTGCCGGATGTGTCCTACGGCACCGACTTTCACCGCTATCCCGCCGCACCGGTCGCCACCGTCGGTGGTGACCAGTCGCGTCCCACACTGCGCTACGACCCGGCCTATACCCCGCTCGACGACGCCGACGACGAATTCCGCAGCGCCTACGACCATCTCGGGGCGGAACTCGAAAGGGTTTGCCACACAGCGGTTCTGGATCCAGGCGAGCTGCTGCTGGTCGACAACGACGTCGTGGTGCACGGCCGGGTGCCGTTCACGCCGCGCTACGACGGCACCGATCGCTGGCTCAAACGGGTGAACGTGCGCCTGGCGCGCGATCGCCCGGCCGCCGAGTCGGCGGAAAATGGCTATGGACAACGTACGGTCACCCCGTTCGCCGGGAGGGCCGGTACCCGCGGGACACGAGCCCACGGGCAGACAGAGGCCGCAGACGACCAGTGAACCGAGGATTGTCGTGAGTACCCGAACCACACCGCTGCGTGTGCTCAGCCGCAGCGACCTGGCAGACGTTCCGATCACGCCCGTCGCGGTGGTGCGCGCGGTCGAGGAGGCGTATCTGGCTCTGGCAGCACAGGAGTCGGACAACCCGCGCAAACTCAGCGTGGCCCATCCGGACGGCTGGTCGGTGGCGTACGCCATGCTGGGCCGGGACGGCCGGCGCCGCGTGGTCGCGATGAAGACCTCGTACAAATTCGATCCCAGCCACGACCGCAGCACCAAGCGCTACTACACCACCATCACCCTGTACGACGATGCGACCGGTATGCCTATCGCGATGATGGACTGCGCCCGGGTCGGCGCGTTGCGCACGCCGGCGGTCTCCTCGCTGCTGGTCCGCGAGACGCTCCGTCCGGGCGCGCGCAGCGTACTGCTCATCGGCACCGGCACCCAGGGCCGGAATGCGTTGCCGCACTTGCTCGCCGCCAATCCGCAGCTGGACAAGCTGATGCTCTACGGCACTCACCCGGAAGGGTTGAAGGCGGTGCACGAGTACCTCGCCGCCCACGATCCGCGGCTGGAGCTGAAGGATGTGGCCGATCCGCGCGAGGCCGCCCGCAGCGCCGACGTCGTGCTGGCCACGGCCGGTCCGGGCACCTCGGTCGCACTCGAATCCAGCGATCTGGCACCGGGTTCCACGGTGATGCTGGTCGGCTACGGCCTGGCCCCCTCCACGCTCGTGGACGCCGATCGGGTGATCGCGACCAGCGCCCAGCAGATGGCGCTCACCGGAACCGATATGGCGGGCCCGGACGGGCGGCTGCGCGGCGTCGACGCCGAGCTGCCGCAGATCCTGAGCCGTCGCGTCGAGGGCCGCACCCGCGACGACGAGCACATCTTCGTCTACAACAGCGGTCTGGTACTCACCGATATCGCCGTCGCGCACGCCCTCGCCGAACGGGCGATCGCCGACGGACGCGGTACGGAGGTGGCTCTGTGGGATTGAGCATCGGCACGGCGGCCGGATCGGTGCGCACGAGCCCGATCGCCGCTCCGGCGATGCCCGCCCATCGCGACGAATGGGAACTGCGACTGCTGGCCGACCCGGATCTGCTGCGGGACATCGCATTCGCCGTCGGTGGGCCGTTCCACGTGATGTATCCCGAACGGGTCGGCGACAATATAGACGGCTTTCACGCGGCCTTCGCGCAGGCCGGTGTGGACGGCGCGATCTACTACGGCAAGAAGGCGAACAAGGCGGCATGCGCGGTTCGCGCCTGCGCCGAACACGGTGCCGGAGTGGATGTCGCGAGCGCCGGCGAGCTGAGTTCCGCGCTGGCACAGGGCATCCGGGGCGAGGACCTGATGGTGACCGGCCCGGCCAAGTCCGCGGAGCTGCTGTGGCTGGCCGCGCGGCACGGCGCGCTGATCGCCGTCGACGCGCCGGGCGAATTGGATGAGCTGGTGCGCGCGGGCCTGCCCGCCCGGGTGCTGCTGCGCATGCTGCCGCCGGGATCGAACAGCCGCTTCGGCATGACCGACACCGAACTCGACGAGGCGTTGGGTCGCGCCGACCTCGGCCCGGTCGCCCTGTCGGGCTTCAGTTTTCACCTGCCCGGTTACGATCCGATCGCCCGAGCGGAGCTGGCCGCCGCACTGGTCGACCGGTGCCTGGCCGCCCGCGAACAGGGCCATCGCACGAGCACCATCTCCATCGGCGGCGGATTCGCGGTGGACTATCTGAGCGAACCAGCCTGGCGGGATTTCCTGGCCGACTCGGACGCACGACACTTCCACGCGGACAAGCGGTTCGGCTCCTATTACCCATATCACACCGACTGTCCCGGCCCCGACATGCTGCGCGCGATTCTGCGGCACCGGAACTTGGCACAACGCCTGCGCGAGAACGAGATTCGGCTCGCGATCGAACCCGGACGCGCCCTGCTCGATCGAGCCGGCAGCAGCGTCTTTCAAGTGCAGGGCGTGAAAACCCGTACCGCGCAGGGGGACTCGTACCAGTTGCTCACCGTCGACGGGACCAGCCTGAGCCTGTCCGAGCAATGGTTCGACAGCGAATACCTACCCGATCCGGCGCTGTGGCCCACCCGGCCGGGCGCCCCCACACCGGCGAGCGTCGGCGCGGCCACCTGCCTGGAATCCGACATGCTCAGCTGGCGGCGCATCCCGCTGCCCCGAGCTGCCGAGATCGACGATCTGCTCGTCTACCCCAATACCGCCGGCTACCAGATGGATTCGAACGAGTCGGCGTTCCACCAGCTACCGATACCGCCGAAAGTGGTGCTGTACAGCACGTCCGGCGGGCGGTTCCGCTGGACGCTCGACGCTCGATGAGCGCCCGGCAGATTCCTTCGCAACATTTCACCGCACTCTGGACCGAGGAGACCCGAATGCCGCTCGTCACGCGTGTGACGGACCTGATCGGCAACACACCGCTGTTCGAACTGGCGGCGACCACGGCCGGTACCCGGCTGTTACTCAAGCTCGAGCAGTTCAACCCCACCGGCGCGGCCAAGATCCGGATGGCCCGCGAAATGGTGCTCGATGCCGAGCGCCGGGGTTTGCTGCGAGATGGCGGGCATATTATCGAGTCCACATCGGGAAATACCGGACTCGGACTGGCCGTGGTGGCCGCCGAACGTGGGTATCGCTTCACCGCGGTCGTCGACCACCACGCCTGCAAGGACAAGTTGCGCGCGATGCGAGCCATGGGAACCGAACTCGTGTATGTCGCCGACCCCGGCGACGCCCGTCTGGGCGGTCAGGGCCCGGAGGAGGCAGCTTGCGTAACCACGCAGGGCCCCCGCGCAGACGGCATAGAACCCGGCCTCGCTACCTCGGCGCGGGAGGATCTCGCCGAGGAGATGGCCGCTGCCCGGCCCGACGCGTACTTCACCGAACAGCACAACAACGACGCCAACGCCCTGGGCTACTACGCGGTCGCTGATGAGTTGCTGGAAGATCTGGAACGGGTCGACATCCTGCTGTCGGCAGTCGGCACCGGCGGGTCGCTGTTCGGCACCGCGCGGCGGCTGCGCGAGCTGGGCCGCCCGGCGCGGGTGATCGGCGTGGAGCCGGAGGGATCGATCGCCTTCGGCGGTCAGGGCGGTCCGTACTGGCAGTCCGGTACCGGCACCCCGCCGGGCGCGACGATCGGCACCGCGGTGGATTATTCACTGCTGGACGAGGGTCTGAAGGTCTCCGATGTGGCCGCCTTCGCCACCGCCCGCGCCGTCGCGCGCAAGCTCGGGCTCATGATCGGCGGTTCGGCGGGCGGTTCGGTGCACGCCGCGCTGACCCGGCTCGAGGAGTTCCCGCCGGGCTCCACGGTGGTGACCATCGTGTGCGACGGCGGCGAGAAGTACCTGGACACGGTCTTCGACGATGCCTGGATGAGCGAGCGCGACCTGCTCGACGAATCGGCCGAGGCCGAGGTGACAACTCTCCTGAACCGCTACGCCCCCGCGGCCACGGAGAATCTGGTGGGCGCGCGATGATCTCACCACCGCTCCCGCCGCCCCGGCCGAGTCACCCGAGCGCCGCGACGAGAACACGGTTTCCAAGTTACCGCCAAAGTAAGGTATACCTAAGTGAGAATGCAATTCTCACCGATGGGGCGGCACGATGAGCAACACGACGGTGCGATCGGACGGGCGGCAACTGACCGCGCTCGCCACGCCGATCGCCATGACACAGCTGGCCCAGGTCGCGGTGTCGACCACCAATATCGCCCTGATGGGCTCACTCGGCGTGAACCAGGTCGCCGCCGGCGGGCTGGCACTGGTGTTGTTCAACCAGATCCGAACCATGTGCGTCGGGCTGATCACCGCGACCGGTAATCGGGTCGCGACCGTGGTCAGCCGGGCGGAGAAGCGAAATACAACGGCGGACACCGAGATTCGCGAGGTGGTCCGGGCGAGCCTGCTGATCTCCACCGTCGCGGGCATTCTGGGCGGGCTGGTGCTGATCGGTCTGGGCTGGGCGCTGCGCTGGCTCGGCCAGGACGAGGCGGTACTCGCCCAGGCCCGGCCGATGATGGTGGCGCTCGCGCCCGGCCTGCTGCCGTGCCTGTGGTTCCAGGTGATCCGGCAGTACACCGTCGGCATGCGCCGGCCGCAGGCGCTGCTGCTGGTCACCCTCGGCTCGGTCGCGCTGAATCTCGTTGCGGCCCTTGCCTTCATGCACGGCTGGGCGGGCATTCCGGCGATGGGCCTCACCGGTGTCGGGGTGGCCACCGCACTGGTGTTCCTGCTGATGTTCGTGGCGTTCTGGCTGATGGTGCACCACGACGACGAACTCGGCGCGACCCTGCCGCTGCGGCCGTGGCCGGTGCGCCGGGCGACCGTGATGGCGGAATTGCGTCTCGGCACGCCGATCGCGCTGACCTACGGCTCGGAGGCCGGCCTGTTCTCGGTGCTGGCGCTGGTGATGGGCACCCTCGGCCCGGCCGCGCTGGCCGCCCACAACGTGGTCTATCAACTGGTGTACATCGTGTTCCAGGTGGCGGTGGGGCTCTCACACGGCGCGTCGATACTGGTCAGCCGGACTGCGGCGCGCGAGGAGTACCGGCGCGCTCGCACCCTGGCCTGGCTGGCGCTGCGGCATGCGGCGGTAGTCGCGGGGCTGGTGGGAGTGCTGTACGTCGTCATGCCGGACATCGTGCTGTGCCCGTTCCTGACCAGCCGTGATCACGCCACCATCCATCTCGCGCACACCCTGCTGCTGATCGCGATCGTGCTGCAGTTCTTCGACGCGGCGCAGAACATCGGCAACGGACTGCTGCGCGGGATGACCGACACCAAGGCAGGATTCCGGCTGTCGCTGATCGGTTACTGGATTGTGGGATTGCCCACAGCACTGCTGCTCGCCTTCCCGCTGCGACTGGGCCCAGCGGGGGTCTGGTGGGGCCTGGCCACGGGTCTCGCGACGACCGCCGGACTGATGCTGCGCCGGTATTTCGCGCATCTGGACACGCGTGAGCAGGCCGAGCCCCGGCTGCTGGCCGATAGCCTTCCGGGGCACGGCTGAGTCGAAGTTCTCATCTGCGCGTAAGCATGTCGTCACCGGCCACGGGCACTGTGGAGTGGACGGGTTTCGCTATTCTCGGCAACGAGGACGAAGCCACAGTGCCCGTCACGACGACGAGCGAGCGCGGGGAGGAGTCCGGTGCCCAGCAACAGAGTCGCGGAGTATCCGCGACCGGACCACATTCTGTTCCATTTCAGCGATACCCATCTGGTCGGCGACGGTGCGCTCTACGGCGCCGTCGACGCGGTCGAGCGGCTGCGCGGGCTGCTCGCCCAGGCCGAGGCCAGCCGGATCACCCCCGCGGCGATCGTCTTCACCGGAGATCTGACCGATCAGGGTGAGCCGGACGCCTACGACCGGCTGCGCGCACTGGTCGAACCGCTCGCCGAACAGCTCGGCGCACCGGTGGTCTGGGTGCCGGGAAATCACGACGACCGGGCCGCACTGCGCGAGCACCTGCTCGACGAGTCCGCTTCGGCCGAACCCCTCGATCGAGTGCACCTCGTGGACGGACTTCGCATAGTGGTGCTGGACTCGACGGTGCCGGGTGAGCACTACGGTGAGCTCACCGACGCGCAATTGTCTTGGCTGCGTTCGGTTCTGGCCGAGCCCGCACCGTTCGGCAGTATCGTGGCCATGCATCACCCGCCGGTGCCGTGCATTCAGGATCTGGCCGTCACGGTGGAACTGCGTGACCAGCGCCGCCTCGCCGAGGTCCTGCGCGGCACCGATGTGCGCGCCATCCTCGCCGGTCACTTGCACTTCTCGACCACCGCGACCTTCGCCGGAATTCCGGTTTCGGTGGCGTCATCGGCCTGCTACAGCCAGGACCTGGCCGTCACCGACGGCGGTCAGCGCGGCCGCGACGGCGCGCAGAGTTTCAACTACGTGCACGTCTACCCGGATACGGTCGTACATTCGGTGGTCCCGCTCGACCACGGCCCGACCGTCGGGCGCCCGGTCACTCCCGAGCAAGCGGCGCAGCGATTACGCGAGGCCGGGATCGTCATCCCGGAGGCCGGGCGCATCCCGCACGTCCTGCCCGGCCGCACCGCGACGCCGGAGGTCGACGGCGAAGCGGTGCCCTGAGCCACGGCCCGCGGCTGCCCGACACGATGGCGTGCAATCGCTGAGCCGGCCGGGCAGCGACCGGCCCACGCACGGGTGACACCCAGGGTGCGTCCCGGCTTCGGCGAGCCGATGCCCGTGCCCGCCGCCGAGTTCGATGAGTAATCGAATCCGGTTATGCCGCACCGGGTTCGAGGGCGGCGAGCGGATCGTCGTCGGTGATCAGTTCCCACGGGGCCGGGTCCGGGAAATAGCCCTGAAGGAATTCCGAGACCGCCCGGACCCGTTCGGCTTCGGCGACCTCCGGGAAACTACCGTCGTTGAGACAGAAGAAGTCCACGTTGCGGCGTCGGGCCAGGGTCGGCAGCAGGCTCAGGCCGCTGTGGCTGGTGGTGTCGACGTAGCGCATCTTCGCCGCCTCCTGCGGTACCGCCCGGCCGGTGAACAGGGCGTAGTAGTGATACAGCGAATTGGTCACCGAGATATCGGTGGCCGCACGGAACCGGCTGGCCCGGGTACGCGCGAAATCCGCGCCGAACTCGTGTTCCATCTCGTGCAACACGCTGCGGCGCAACGGAACCGGTGTATGTTCCAGATGCCGGGTGATCAGCGGCCCGAAGCGGCGGGCCAGCAGCTGCCGGTTCACCCGGGCCGCGTTCTCGAATCCGCTGCGCCGCTCGTTGTTGGCGCCGGGACCGATCCGCGTACCCGCCTCGATGAAGCGGCTGATCCCGGCCGGGGTGAAGAACATCGAAGGCCGGATCGGGCGGGCGAAGAACATATCGTCGTTGGAGTACAGGAAGTGTTCGGACAGGCCCTCGATGTGGTGCAGCTGGCATTCGACGGCGTGCGAGTTGAACACCGGCAGCCCGGCGGTATCCGAGAAGTGGTCCACCGCGCGCACGATCGTCACCTTCGGATCCTGGGCCAGCCAGGCGGGCACGGCCGAATCGGTGGCGATGAAGATACGCCGGATCCAGGGCGCGTTCTTGTGCACCGAGCGCAGCGCGTACCGCAGCTCGTCGATCTGACGGATGCGAGCATCGGCGGCATCGCCCTCACCCACGACGACCTGGGCCATCATTCCCGCACGGCGAGCACGGAATTCGGGATCGGCGCCGTCCACCCAGGAGTAGACGATATCGATGTCGAAGCCGACGTCGGTAGGATGCGGCGCGAACATGCCGTCGAGGGTCGGCCAGCTGGTATCGAACAGCAGGACCGTGCTGCGGGTGACATCGGCGAGGTCGAAAACGGTGCGGGTCAACGCGTTCGGACGCGGGCACTCGACGGTATCGCCGTGGTGATCCCACAGCTCGATATCGACGTGATGCGCCGGATCGGCGTCTCTGCCGAGCCTGACCACGTTGTGCCGCAACTCGTTACAGGAGAATCCGGCGATCATCGAGGCTCCGAGCACTCGCCGCAACGCCGTGCGATACGTCGAGTCCACGGCCAGCACCGGCCTACTTGCCGCATCGCGCACCAACAGGTACGGCACTTCCGCCGCGGCGAATTCACCACGCAGATAACGCAAATCGTCGATCACCGCGGCCGATACCGACAGATTGCGCACCGCGCTGGGGCCGTCGGTCCACCCGGTCACGTCCACTGCATCGAATTCCGTCATCGTCGATCTCCTGTTTTCCACATCGGCCCGTGCCGGGCGAACCGGCGGAATACGGGCATTCACACCCCTGAACTACAAACACACAGCGCCCTCCACCTGGACGGCGGAGGGCTAGCGGAACCGTTGTGCGCTAGGGAAGAAACCGAATTCGTCCCGGCGCGGTGAGACTGTTCGGAAAGGCTGCCCATAACCGATGGCGAGAGGATCGCAATTCCATTCGTTCTCACCTCACTCACGGACGGACGCATTCGAGCGTCGCTGATTGCTGTGCCGACCGCCGACATCGCGTGCATGCACCACGCGTGGCGGCATCGGCGAACTTCACCGGGCGGCCATCGGCCGGTAACTCTCCAGACCTCGACTCGACGAGGAACTGTTACGAATGATGCAACGAACGAGACCGATTAGTCAATCCATACCCGCGCAGGTCCGAACGCATTTTTCACAGCGGTAACGAAAACGCCGCGAAAGTTCGGCGGCCCGCTCAGGCGCACATACCGCTCGGTCATGAATTGAGGATAGGCATACCACCGGACCGCAGCCGGTGTGCGCGGCCAGCGGTCATGCGGCGCAACGGCTTACACTGCTAACTGTGGCACAGCCCGCCGCATAGCCGACCGTGAGGTGAGCAGAGATGGTAACCGGAGCCCGAGAACGTCACGAGTCCTCGACCGAACATCCCGAACTCGACGTCCTGCCGGAGTGGCCGCTGGACACGATCGCGGTTCTCGTGACGACCGACCCGGCTCCGCACGCCATCCCCGTCTCCTGGCCGGTGCGCGCCGGAGATCGCCGAATCCTGTTGAGCCTCAAGTCCGATCGTGGTTCCCTGGCTCGGTTGCGGGCGCGTCCCGAGGTGGCGCTGCTGATTCTGGGCGGCGGCAATGTCGCGTTGTGCGCACGGGGCCGGGCGCATGTGCTCGCCGATCCGATGCCGGGCGCCGAGGATTACACCGCCGTGGACATCGACGTCGACGTGATCGACGATCACCACCAGTCCGCGTTCGCCATCACCACGGGTATTCAGCGCCAGGTGCTGGACGATTCCGAACTGCACTATCTCGAATCCCGGGTGGCGACATTACGCACGATGGCCGAGGCCCGGCAGTGATCGCCGCCTTCTCCATCACGCCCATCGGGTCCGGCGAGGAAGTCGGACGCGCGGTCGCCGAGGCGGTGCGCGTCGTGCGCGCCAGCGGCCTGCCCAATGAGACCACCGCCATGTACACCACCGTCGAAGGCGAGTGGGACGAGGTCATGGCCGTGATCAAGCGGGCCACCGACGCCGTCATGGCCGTCTCCTCCCGGTGCAGCCTGGTGATCAAAGCGGACGTGCGTCCCGGGGTGAGCGATGCGATGACCGCCAAGGTGGCCAGCGTCGAGCGCTACCTCGCGCAGGAGTAGGCCGTGCCCGCGATCCAGGTCGCCGTCTGCGGTCCTCGGCAGTGCACCGCTGCCGAGGCGGAGAATGCCCTGGTCGTCGGCGGGTTACTGGCAGAGGCGGGGGCGACCGTGCTGTGCGGGGGCGGTACCGGG
>CBJNFW010000279.1:0-11491 GCA_966435935.1 uncultured Nocardia sp. | reverse complement strand
CAGGGGCGGATCGCCGTCATCGATCCCGAGGACATCGCGGCGGTGGCGACCGTGGTGCTCACCGGATCCGGCCACGACGGGCGCGTGCACACCCTCAGCGGCCCGGAACCGCTCTCCCCCGCCGAACAGACCTCGATCCTGGCCGAGGTGCTGGACCGGCCGCTGCGCTTCGAGGAGACCACGCCGTCCCAGGCGCGGGCCGGGCTGCTCGGCGCGGGCCTGGACGACGCGATGGCCGATGCGGTGATGGCGTTGCGCGCCACCGCGCTCGAGGCCTTCACCTCGGTTGTGCATCCCGGCGTCGAGGAGATCACCGGCCGCGCGCCGCGCACCTTCCGGGACTGGGCGCGGGCACACCGGGACGAATTCGCCGCTGCCTGAACGCTTTCGGGCGACGCGGCTACGCGGGGATGCCCATCACCGCACGCGGGCGGACAGCAGAACAGGGCCGCCGGCGCATATCGTGAATCGGCGGCCCTGTTCCGGAATACTCAGGCGCCCGACGGCTCCCGGCGCCGCACCAGGCTGTTCACCACCGGATATCCGGCGCAGACCAGCACGGTCCACACCACGCCGACGATGATCGCCGTGCGACCGCTGTCGGTGAAGAACAGCAGCACCACGACCAGTCCGAGGAAGGCCAGGGCCAGCACGGTGCTCACCGGCGCACCGGGCAGGCGGTAGTCCGAGGCCGGAAGTTCCCCGCGCCGGACGCGCGCGCGATAAGCCATGTGGCACACCAGGATAACGCCCCACACCACGATGATGCCGATGGTGCTGACCGAGGTGATGTAGGCGAACGCCTGTTTCGGGGAGATCACGTTGACGATCACGCCGATCACCATCGCCGCCGCGGAGACGATGATGCCCGTGTATGGCACCTGCCGACTGCTCAGCGCGCCCAGCCCGCGCGGCGCCTCACCGTGTTGCGCGAGGCTGCGCAGCATACGGCCGGTGGAGTAGATGCCCGAATTGCACGAGGACAGCGCCGCGGTCAGCAGCACGAAATTGATCAGGTCGGCCGCGCCCGGGATGCCGACCTTCTCGAAGACCGCCACGAACGGGCTTGCGCCGGAATGGAAGTTGGTCCAGCTCAGCACCGACATGATGATCACCAGCGCGCCGACGTAGAACAATCCGATCCGCAGCGGCAGGGTGTTGATCGCCTTGCGCAGCGTCTTGCGGGGTTCGCGCGCCTCTCCCGCGGTCACACCCACCAGTTCCACGCCGACGTAGGCGAACACCACGATCTGCAGCGCCAGCAGGGCCTGCCAGGGGCCGTTCGGGAAGACACCGCCCTGGGACCACAGATTCGTCACTGACGGGTTCGGCGCATGACCGAATCCGATGACCAGTACGCCGATGCCAATCACGATCATCGCCAAGATCGCGAAGATCTTGATCGCCGAGAACCAGAACTCACCCTCGCCGAACACCTTGACCGAGATCAGATTCGCGCCGAAGAGCACGGCCAGAACCACCAGCGCGGTCGCCCACTGCGGCACCGCGAACCAGCGCTGGACGTAGTTCCCTGCGACGGTGATCTCGGCCATGCAGGTGCTCACCCACACCGCCCAGTATGTCCAGCCGGTCACGAATCCCGCGAAGCGCCCGAGGAACTCGTGCGCGTACTCGGCGAAACTGCCCGATACGGGTCGGTAGGTCAGCAGCTCCCCCAGCGCCCGCATGATCACGAAGATCGCGATACCCGCCACGAGGTAGCACAGGATCAGCGCCGGCCCGGCCTGCTGGATGGCGCCACCGGCGCCCCAGAACAAGCCGGTGCCGATCGCGCCGCCGATCGCGATCATCTGGACGGTGCGCGGGTTCAGGCCCCGCTTGTAGCCTTCTTCCTCATCCACGGGTTCTGCGGTCACCGTGCCCGGCGCCGCACTCCGGTCCATCGTCATGCGACGAACGTACCGGGCGAGCGTTCAACTCGCAGTACGCCATATCGAATGTTGCACCTCGTGACGAGGCAGCAATCCGTTGGTTCACTCCATGACACCACACGGTGATCCACTCCACACGACCGTCGATTGCATCCGGAACAGTTGTAGTTTCACAATGCTTGTGTGCCTACAACTGTTGCGGGGTTGAGCGCGCGCGGAAAGACCATCGTGCTGGTGACGTGCTGCCTGAGCCTGCTGATCTCCTCGATGGACTCGACCATCGTCAACGTCGCGATCCCGTCCATCCGCGGCCAGATGCACGCGCCGCTGTCGCGGTTGCAGTGGATCGTGGACATCTACACCCTGACCCTGGCCAGCCTGCTGATGCTCTCGGGCGCGACCGCCGACCGGTGGGGCCGGCGGCGAATGTTCCGCATCGGCCTGAGCATCTTCGCGGCCGGCTCGCTGCTGTGCAGCCTCGCACCCACCATCAATGTGCTGATCGGCGCGCGTTTCGTGCAGGCCATCGGCGGATCGATGCTGAATCCGGTGGCGATGTCCATCATCACCACGGTCTTCACCGACCGGGTCGAGCGAGCCCGCGCCGTCGGCGTCTGGGGTGCGGTGGTCGGGGTGTCCACGGCGCTGGGGCCGATGGTGGGCGGGGTGCTCATCGACGCGCTGGGCTGGCAGTCGGTGTTCTGGATCAACCTGCCGATCTGCGCGGTCGCGCTGGTGCTCACCACGCTGTTCGTGCCGGAATCCAAGGCGTCCAAGGCGCGCGGCATCGACCCGCTCGGGCAGCTGCTGGCCATCGTGGTCATGTTCACGCTGGTCTTCGGGCTCATCGAGCACAAGCCGATCATGCTCGTCAGCACCGCGATCGCCCTGGCCGCGTTCTGCTACGCGGAATGGCGGCATCACACACCGTTCATCGATCTGCGTTTCTTCCGCAGCTTCCCCTTCGCCTCGGCGACGATGATCGCGGTGTGCGCCTTCGCCTGCCTGGGCGCGTTCCTGTTCAGCGCATCGCTGTATCTGCAAGGCACACGGCATTATTCGGCCGTGCACACGGGTCTGCTGTATCTGCCGATGGCGCTGGGCATGCTGGTGTGCTCACCGCTGTCGGGGCGGTTGGTCGGGCGCTACGGCACGCGGCCGTCGCTGGTGATCGCGGGGACGCTGCTGGCGATCTCCACGATCGCGCTGACCACGCTGCGCGGCGATACGCCGGTGTGGGCACTGATCCCGATGTTCGCCCTGTTCGGCATGGGCTTCGGCACCGTCAACGCCCCGATCACCACCGCCGCGGTCAGCGGTATGCCGCTGGACCAAGCCGGCGCGGCCTCGGCGGTGGCCTCGACCAGCCGCCAGATCGGGGTGAGTCTGGGCGTGGCCTTGTGCGGCCTGTTGGCCGGTGCGAGCCTGTGGTGGGTCCTGGCCGTTCTGGCGGTCGGTGTCATCGTGCTGGGCGTTTCGGCCAGCACCGGCTGGGCCCGGCGCTCCCAGCAGGGGGTCGCCTACCTGCTCGAACAGAAGGTTCCCAGCCATGCCGGATGACGTCCCGACGCCCGACGAGGTGTGGCGGATGCTGCTGCACGTGGTCGGGACCCGCGACAAATGGAAGCGGGCCATCACCGAGCGCACGGGACTGCCGTTCAGCCGGATCAAGATCCTGCGCCAGCTGCGCTGCGGACCGATGACGGTCAAGGAACTCGCCGCCGCGGCCGCGATGGACGCGCCCGCGGCCACGGTCACCGTCAACGATCTCGAGGACCGCGGCCTCGTGCTGCGCTCGGTGGATCCGGCCAACCGGCGCACGAAGGTCGTCTCCATCACCGAACTCGGCAGCGCGGTGGTTGCCGACGCCCTCGCCACGCACGATCCCGCACCGGAAACGATTGCCGCACTGTCGGAATCGGATCTGCGCACCCTGCGCGACCTGTTGCGCAAACTCGACCGCTGAATCCGCGCGCCGGGTCCACAGCAAACCTCGAGCTCGAGCGCTCGCACACCGCCGCAGCGGCGGAATAGGGTGTGCCCCATGACCCCCTTGCAGCAGTACATGGCCGAGGAGATCGCGACCGACCACGCGGACGGCATTCTCGATCGTCGCGAGGCGTTGCGCCGCCTGGGCATGATGGGGCTCGGGGCCGCCGCGGCCTCGGCGCTACTGGCCGCGTGCTCGTCGAATCAGAGTGACAGTCAAGCACATTCGGCCGCTGCCTCGCCGGTCACTGCCACCTCGGGCCCGCCCGGCGCGGCGGGCGCGCTCGAATCCAGCGCCGTCACCTTCGCGGGCCCGCAGGGCCGCACCCTGCACGCGGCCTGGGCGCAGGCGAAACAACCGCGTGGCGGCGTGCTGGTGATCCACGAGAACACCGGGCTCACCGATTTCATCCGCTCGGTCACCGGACGTTTCGCAGGTATCGGCTACAGCGCGCTGGCGGTCGACCTGCTGTCCGAAGAGGGCGGCACCGCAACGTTTTCCGAGCCCGCGGCGGCTACCGCGGCGCTGAGCAAGATCCCGCAGGACCGGTTCGTCGCGGATCTACAGGCCGGTGTCCAGGAGCTCGCACGCCGGGTGCCGGACAAGAAGCTGGGCGTGACCGGCTTCTGCTTCGGCGGCGGGCTGACCTGGATGCTGCTCACCGCGGGCACGCCGAACATCGCCGCGGCCACACCGTTCTACGGCCCCTTCCCCGCCGACGGAGATCTGTCCCGGTCCAAGGCCGCGGTGCTGGCGATCTACGGATCCCTCGACGCCCGGGTCGGGGCCACCCGCCCCGCCGCCGAGGCCGCGCTGCGGAAAGCCGGCCTGCCGCACGAGACCTTCATCGCGCAGGGCGCGGACCACGCCTTCTTCAACGACACCGGCCCGCGCTACAACGCAGCCGGGGCCGCGGAGGCGTGGCGGCGCGTCACCGACTGGTACGGGCACTATCTGGGCTGAGTTCCGGCGCTGTCCGGGTCCAGGCCCGACAGCACGTCGCGGACCAGGCTGTCCACATCGCGGGTGCCGTCGACGGTGCGACCGTACTCCCGCGCGGTCAGCGGCTGCAGGATGGCCAGTTGCGAATCGAGCAACTGCACGTGCATGAAATGCCCGGTGCGCGTGGTCATCCGGCGGACCAGCTCCGCGCGCGGCACGTCCAGGGCGACGAAGTACAGTCCGGGGACGGCGGCCCGGAGACGGTCGCGGTACTCGTGTTTGAGGGCCGAGCAGCTCACCACCGCGCCGTGTTCCCCGCGAGCGGACAGCCAGTCCCCCATCGCGTCGAGCCACGGCAGGCGATCCGCGTCGTCCAGCGGGATGCCGGCCGTCATCTTCGCGATATTGGCCGGCGGATGCAGATCGTCGCCGTCCGCATAGGCCACACCGAGCGCGGTCGCCAGCCGCCGGCCCACCGTCGTCTTCCCGGATCCGGACACGCCCATCACGGCGATACGGGGCTGCGCTGTGGTCATGGGTGTGACGATACGCAGGACACGCGGGCGTCTCGAAGCCGTCCATCCGATGCGGCACCCCGGGGTTCGGACGGAATCGGACATCTCGATTAGGCTCGGTTCGTGGCGCAGGAGAAGACTCCGGAGTGGGCGGCCGACAAGGGTTCCGGCTTCGAATTGGGCACCGACGGGCCGCGCGTGATCATGACCGGCGTGGACGGCACCGAGGCGTCCTGGCGCGCCGCCGCCTATGCCGGGGGCCTGGCCAGACGGCAGAACGCGCTGCTGGCGCTGGTCTACGTGCAGCCGTACATGGCGATGTCCGGGGTGTACGGCGCGGATGTGCAGGGCGCGACCGCGGAGGTCGCCGACGATCTCGCCCGCGAGATCTCCGCACACGCCGAACGGGTCAAGAACGTCTACAACACCCGCTGGAAGTTCTTCACCCGGCGCGGCGACCCGTACACCGGGCTCGCCCAGGCCGCCGACGAACTCAAGGCCGACGCGGTGATCGTCGGGGCGTCGGAGAAGGCCGGGCACCGGTTCATCGGCTCGGTGGCGGTCCGGCTGGTCAAGGCCGGGCGATGGCCGGTGACCGTCGTTCCGTGATCCGGCTCAGATGCGGGTCAGTTCGAACAGCCGGAAAGGGCGTTCGGGGACCATACCCTGCTCCATCGTGTAGCCCGGCCAACGCTCGATCGCACGCTCCCAGGCCCGGTCTCGCTCCGCGCCGCGCAGCCGCCGGACACGCACCTTGAAACGCTCTCCGCGACTGTGGATCTCGGCGTGATCGGCGGCGCACAGATTGGCCGACCACGAAGGATGTTGCGGCCGGCCCCAATTGGAGCCGACCAGCAGGAAGTCATCCGGCCCGTCGGGCACGTACAACAGCGAGACCGTGCGCGGGAGACCGGATTTGCGGCCAAGGACGGTCAGTTCCATGGAGGGCAGACCCGCCACGTCCAGGACGCCGTGCCGGCCCCCGGTGATCCGGCGCACGAGGCGCTCCAGCACGATGATGAATGGGGCGATTCGCATTACCGCCCGACGACGCCCGAGCGTACGGCCTACCGCGGGTAGCGGGTTCCTCAGCACGCGATTCACCGTATCCCTCCGTAAACTCGTGGCGATGTCGCCGAGTGTAACGGGCCGACTGCCCCGCTTATTCCGCCGCGAGCGTGCCTACCGTCATGTGCCCGTGAGGAATTCGCTCATCGCCCCCGCGACGGCGACGGGCTGGTCGATCATGGACAGCACGTAGGCGTCGTCGATTTCGCGCAACCGCCCTTCGGGAAGCAGGCCCGCCAGGCGGGAACCGTGCTCGCGCGGCATGACCTTACCCGCCGAGGACCACAGCACCAGCGCTTGGCCCGCGAAATCGCGCAACGCCTCGGTGGCGGCGATCAGCTCGGCGCGCGGCGGCAGGGATTTTCCGTATTTGCGCAGATCACGGCGGATTTTCGGATCGCGCAGACCCGGCTCGGTCCAGCCATGCACCAGATCGTCGGGCAGCGGGCGGCGCGCCATCCAGCCGAGCATCATCGGCAGCCGCCGCAGCGGGGCGATACGCAGCTGACGCAGCGCCAGTGCCAGCCCGCCGGGCGCGTAGACCGCGATCACGGTCATCTTTCCCGGCAGTCCGGGCGGGAAATTGTCGAATGCCTCACAGGGCATGACGATGAGCCGGGAGACGCGTTCGTCGAGGCCGTATGCGGTCAGGAACAGCCCGCCGCCCCAGTCGGTGTGTACCAGGGTCACCTCGCGCAGATCCAGCGCCTCGAGAAAATCCGCGATCACCTGATTCAGGCCGCGCATGCTCAGATCCGCGTCCGGGCGCATGGGTTCGGGATGGGCGCCGAGCGGCAGCGCCGGGCGGATGTACCGGAAACCCTCCGGCAGCAGCGGCAGCACCCGATCCCACTGGGTGTGGTTCATCAGAACCCCGTGCAGCAGTACCACCGGCGGGCCCTGCCCCTCTTCGACGTAGTGCACCCGGCCCGCTGCGATCTCGACTACCGGCATCCGATCGATCCCTTCGCTAGAACAGTTGCTCTAGAGCATGTGTTCTAGTGTGGTGGTATGGCGGAGAACATGTCAACCAGCACCCGCGAACGCATCCTCACCGCCGCGACCGAGCTGATGCGCCGGCAGGGGTACGGCGCGACCACCGTCAAGGAACTCACCGTCGCGTCCGGTGCGCCGATCGGATCGCTCTACCACCATTTCCCGGAGGGCAAACAGCAGATCGCCGGGGAGGCGCTGCGCACCAGTGGTGCGGCCTACATCCAGCTGCTGCCGCTGCTGATGGATCCGTACGAGGATCTGCGCGAGGCTGTTCCGGCCGCATTCGCCGCCGCGGCAGCGGATATGGCGCAGTCCGGATGGATGAACATGTGCCCGGTCGGCACCGTCGCCGGCGAGATCGCCGACAGTCAGCCCGCGTTGCGCGAGGTGGCCGCGGAGGTCATCGAATCCTGGATCGAGCAGGGCGCCGCCTACCTCGAGGGCCGCGGCCTGCGCCCCGACCCGGCCCGCCGGCTGATCCTGGCCATGCTCAGCGCGCTGGAGGGAGCGTTCATCCTCGGTCGCACACTCCGCTCCCCCGAACCGCTGCACGCGGCCGGTGAGGCCATGAGCGCGCACCTCGAGATCGCGTTGCGGGACCAGGAGTCCTCCCCCGCCTGAGCGGCCCGGCCGGACGAGTCGAGTCAGCTACCTCCGCAGAGCCGGCGCCGCGCGGCATCCACCACCCAGCCGGGCATTCGACGACTCGAAAACCTCGACGCCCGAGAGCAATTCGCCTGCGCCGACCGCGCACACACGGTCGGCGCCCCACAACGTCGAACTCACCCCGCAGCCAGCACCCACTGAGCCCGAAACGGAAAACAGCTACGCCACCGCGAATTCCGCTGACGTGCCGGTGAAACGGGCGCGCTTACCCGCGGCGTCGCGGGAATCGCCGGTGTAGCGGATGCGGTAACGTCCCGTGGGGGTACCGGGTGGGACGGTCCATTGGATGCGGACGATCGACGCGGCGGGTTGCCCGTCCGGGCGCCGCCAGTGCAGTTCCGTGCACCAATCGTTGTCGTCCTGAACTCGTCGCCAGTCGCCGCCGTTCGCGCGCTGGATTTCGAAATAGGTTCCGCCGGTGTGGAAGTCGTTGTTCGGATGCGCACCGCAGAACTCGGCCGCGACGGTCTGTCCCGCGACGCAGTTCGCGGGCTGGGCCAGCACATCGCCGAAGGCATGCCCGGCGACGGGTACGTCCGGCGGTACCGGCGGCAGCAGATTCGGCTGCGGCCCGGAGGTCCAGTCCAGCGGCGCGGGACCCCGGCCGAGGTCGGTGCGCGCGGCCAGAGCCCTGGCCAGCCGGTCGAATTCCTGCATGTAGGCCGGGAGCGTCCAGCGGCCGAACTGGGTCTCGCCGCCCTCGTACTGCTGCGAGACGTACTCCTCGGGTGTGGTCACGTATTGGCTGTAGCCGTTGGCGTACCCCTGCATCAGCACGTTCTCCAGCGGCACGCCGAGCGCGTGGGCGACCAGGCGCCGGATCCGCAGTCCGGCCACGATGGTGTATTCCGCTGGGCCGCAGGCCAATACCAGATCACCGATGCGGATGATCTGAAGCATCAGCACCTGCGGATTCCACGGCCGCGGCGGCAGGATGCCCAGCGGAGCGGCGATCAGTTTGGGCGCCTGCGCATCTCGCATCCACTGCTCGATCGGAGCGTCGAGGCCGCCGAGTGCGGCCACCATCGGATTCGAATCGCCCTCGCTCAGGAACGACAGCTGACTGTTCCAGTTGTCCTCCTCGCTGGTGGCCATGGCCGAGGCGCCCATCATCGCCGGCGCGGTGCGGGCGGGTTTGCCGTCGGGGGTGTAGGAGCCGTCGACGGCGATATCGGCCATGTTCACGTAGTGCGCCACCGCGTCCACACCGCCGCGGCTCATCGGGCGCGCGGAGTCGAAGGCCGCGCGTCCGGCCCGATATTGCCGCTCGCCGATGATCGCGCAGTTGAGCCGGTTGTCCTCGGTCGGCCCGGACGGGTGCATGGGAACGCAGTTCAGATTGGGCGTCATATCCCCCGCGTTGGTCTGGGCGAACGCCGCCAGGAAGCGCGGCTGACCGTCGCCGTGCCGCACCCCCATCTCGTCGTGCTCCCAGCGATAGCTGGCATAGCCCTTGTTGTCGCCGGAGATGAGGGTATTGCGGTCGGTCAGCGAGGTGCCGTGGGTGGCGAACCAGGTGATCGCCCCGACGTCCCGGCCGCCCTGACGCAGCCGCAGCACCGTCACCGCGGGGTCGATCGCATCGGGAAATACGGCCTTGTCCGGCGGCGGATCGAGTTCGAAGGCGACCCGGGAGCGGTTCGCGCTGGCGTCGTGGAGTTCGCCGTGCCCGAGCATGATCGTGCCGGGCGCGAGCCGCTCGTGCGCCCGCACGAGCGCGGTGACGATCCCGTTCACCTCGGCCTCGAACGAGTTCTGTTGAAAGCCGTACGCGGCAAGGGAATACGCGTATTCACGGGCGGTCCCGCCGCAGGAATTGTGGTTGTGCGTGGCGTTGAGGTCGACGTTGCGCTCGGTGTACAGATCGCCGAATCGCGCGGCCAGCCGCCGCAGCACCTCGAGCTGCACCGACTGGAACAGGCACGCGTTGTCGGTGGTGACGAAGGCGATGCGATCCCCGCCGGTCCGGTCCACGACGATGTAGGCACGCGCCCAACATCGCGTGAGCAGCCCGGTGGTGACCTGATCGGCCTCGGAGTAGCCCATCATGCCCTGTCCCGCGGGCGCGCCGGTGATGTCCCCGATTCCACATCCGATCAGGTACCCCTGGCTGTCCGCCCGATGTGGCTGCGCACTCGCGGGATTCGCCGCGGACATACCCGCCGCCACCGCCGCGGCGGCCGTACCGGCCAACACCGATCGACGCGAGACCGTCACCGAGACTCCTTCGTGTCCACACCATGCCGTATTCCGTTCGGCGAAGCGTACTGGTCAATTGTCCAGTACGCCAGCCGCCCGGTACATCACCGCGGGAACACGCCGATCGGTCCGGGAAACGCCTCCCCGAAACGCCTTCGCGCACAACGACGAACGCCCGGCCGGATCGGATCGCCGATCTGGCCGGGCGTTCGTCGGCCGGCGCCCGCTCACGGAACACCGGACGCTCGTGCCGGAAGAGGGTCAGACGTTGCCCGCGTACGTGGCCGCACTGCCGAGAATGCCCGCGGCGGCGCTGCCAGTGGCACTGAGTCCGGCGATGATGAGAGCGAGAAGCATGAGAGCGACCTTTCGATTGTCTGGAGACATCCGAAAAGTACAGCCGCGCAAGAGGAGTGACAATGGCCGTTCCCCTTCTCTGCCCGAATTCCAGGCCAACTGACAGGCGGTTCCCAGCAAAGCCGCGATCGGGCGTCGCGCGGGCTCGGCCGTTCTCGGCGGTCAGCGGGAGACCGCTCACCGAGGCACTCGCGTGCGGGGTGTACGCGCCCGGTTCCACCCGCGGGCGCGTAAAGCTTGACCTTCGGGTTACCCGAGGCTTGATGATGACCCGCGTGACCGAATGTGATTTCCAGGACGAGCCGGACGAGTTCGTCACGATCGGGGTGCTGGCCCGCGCGAGTGGGCTCACGGCGACGGCGCTGCGGTTCTACGACGACTGCGGGTTGCTGCCGCCCGCGCGGGTGGATCCTGCCAGCGGATACCGGTACTACACCCCGGGGCAGCGGGAGCGGGCGACGACCATTCGGCGACTGCGGGAGATCGGGATGCCGCTCGATACCGTCGCCGAGGTGCTGGCGGGCGACGCCGAGGCCGGTGCGCGGCTGCTGGACGCACATGTCGCGGGGCTCGAGCAGCGGGCTCGCGAGGCCGCCGCGGCGGTCGAGACCATCAAGGACGCGCTGCGGGCCGAACGGGATCCGCATCTCGTCGTCGTGCGGGGCAACGAATTCGCCGAGGCGATCGAGCAGGTCCGGCCCGCGGCCGCGCGGGACATCGCGATCGCGGTGGTGACCGGACTTCTCGTCGAGGCCGGAAGTCATCGCATTTTGGTCGATTGCGGCGAGGGAACGCAGCGCCAGCTGCTACGCAGTGGCGCCGGCTTTCGGCGGCTCGACCGGATCATGTTGAACCACGGTCATTTC
>CBJNFW010000278.1:0-11530 GCA_966435935.1 uncultured Nocardia sp. | reverse complement strand
GATGTCCCGGATGGAGGTCGCGGCCGGGCCGCGCTCGGCGAACAGTTCGGCGGCGTGTGTCAGCACCGCCGCCACGACCGCGTCCCGCCCGACCGGGGCCGCACCGGATCCGGACGTACCTGTTGCGCGATCTGTAGTCATGCGACTACATTAGCGCACGGAACAACTGTAGTCGTTCGACTACACCCAGCCGATTCCAGGAGCCGACATGACCGAAGCACCCGCTGTCGCCGAATCCGAGCCCACCGTGCGCCCGTTCCCGCTGCCGGGATATCCCCTGCTGGTCGGGCCGTTCACGCATCTGACCGCCGAACATCGCCGGCTGTCCGCGCTGCGCTGGCAGCATTTCGACGCCCGGCTCGTCGGCACCACGCTCGGCGGGCAGATCAGCGGGATCGATCTGCGCGAACCGCCGGCCGCCGAGGTCGTCGCCGAATTGCGCCAGGCGCTGCACGAATACAAGGTGCTGTTCTTCCGCGACCAGCCGATCACCCCGGCACAGCACGTCGCGTTCGCCCGGAAATTCGGCGAACTCGAGGTGCACCCGGCGCTCGGAGCCAATTCCGGCCAGCCCGAACTGGTCCGATTCGCCAAGGGCGCGGACGTCGCCGGACTCGAGAACACCTGGCACCACGACGTGACCTGGCGGCCGCGGCCGTCGATGGGCGCGATCCTGCACGCGATCTCGGTGCCCGAGGTCGGCGGCGACACCCTGTTCTCGGATATGTACGCCGCGTACGACGCCCTGGACGAGGACACCCGCGCACTGGCCGGCGAACTCACCGCGGTGCACGACTTCACCCGCGCCTTCGGCCGTGCGGCAACACCCGAGGAACGCGAACGCATGCGCGCCGAACACCCGAGCGTCGAGCATCCCGTGGTGTGCACCCATGCCGCCACCGGCCGCCGCCACCTCTACGTCAACCGGATCTTCACCGACCGCATCACCGGCCGGCCCGCAGAGGAGAGCCGCGAACTACTGGACCGGCTGTGCCGGCAGGCCGACTACCCCGAGCACCAGGTTCGCCTGCACTGGGAGCCGCACACCGTCGCGTTCTGGGACAACCGGGCGGTCCAGCACTACGCCACGAGCGACTACTGGCCGCAGGTCCGGGTGATGGAACGCGCGTCCATCGTCGGACCCCGGCCGGCTCGCTGAGGAGTTCCTATTCTTCCCAGAGTTCGTAGAGCGTGGCCGAGACGTGCTCGGCGAAGTCGCCCAGGATGTCGTCGCCGGTGCACCGGGCATCCTCGGCCAGGGCGGCCCAGCGGTTGATCAGGGCCGCTGAGCGCGGAATCGACAGGCCGTGCTCGCGGGCGGCGGCGATGCGGGCGTGATCGGCGGGCAGGAACCAGTACGTGGTCAGCCACACCCAGATCAGCCGCGCCTCGAGGATCCGCTCGGCGAGTACGGCGTCATCGGCCAGGGCGGGCCATACGCCCACCACCTCCGAGCGCCACGCCTCGACCAGCTGACGGGCGCGTTCGCGGGAGAGTTCGACATCGCACAGGCAGCCGGGGAAGGAGACCAGCGCGTACGCGATATCCAGCGTCGCGTCGCGGAATCCGCCCCATTCGTAGTCGAGGAAACGGGCGCCCTCGGCGTTGAGAATGACATTGTCCGGGCACAGGTCCGACGGGCTGAAGGCACGATAACGGCCCGCGGAGAACAGCCGGTTGCCCGCGACGATGCGTTCGGCGATCTCGCCGGGGACCTCGATGTTCAGCTCGCGATGCAGCATGCGAGGCACCTCGCCGATCGCGGCCTCGGCCTGCTGGGCGATACCGTCCACCCGGTGCGCCACGTCGACGCGGCGCAACAACGCCACGAAGTCGGGTTCGCGGCCGACCGTGGCCGCGTGCATGCGGCCCATCGCCTGGGCGAAGGCCATCAGCGCATTGCGACTGGCCGGTTCGGCGCCCGAGCGCAGCACCGTGGTCAGCGAGGCGTTCTCGCCCAGATCGCTCAGGATCAGCAGCCGTGCGGGAATGTCGTGGGCCAGCAAATACGCACCGGGGCGGTGCCGGCTGCTCAGGGCGGTGGTGAACTGGTAGGACACCGCCTCACGGAGAAACGCCGCGTCGATACTCGCGACACCCGGCGCGAGACCGCCGATACGGCGATCCTGCGCCGCACCGCGGAGCTGTTTGACGATGAGCGTGCGCGGAAGTGAGAAGGCGTTCTCCGCGACACGCACGCGTAGTACCGTCGTCCGGCCACTTCCGCCTAGCTCTATCGGATCACTGAGCTTCACCGGAGCACCCATCCGCTTTGTGAGCAAATGTTGTGCCGCGGACACGACTTCGGTGGCGCGTTCGGCCAATAGTGCGGTCATCGCGATCCAAGTTACTCGCTTCAGGTCACTTTCAGCGAGCGGTTCCACAACCTTTCGCGCGTCGCCCGGCGTGTCTCGGTGAAGCGCGGGCTGTCGGCAGGAGAGGCTGGACGTCCGCACACGACGTGCGCCGCGGGCGGGATGATCCTGCCCCATCAGGTATTACGACATTTCGGACAGGGATACCCTCTAGGCCGCTTGACACGATCCGGGCATTCCGGTTGTGTCATCGCCAACTGCTGTGCGCCACACTGAAACCCAGGTGATTCGAAAGGTCCCCACGATGACCGAGACCCCGCACCCCGCGCCCGGCACCTCCGGGGACAGCGCCCGAGAGCAGTCCACACCACAATCCGGATATCCCCAGGACGCCGGATCACACTCCGAAGGATCCGCACGTCCCGGCGGCAATGCCCCCACTCCGCCGGTGAGCGACGGGCCCCCGCCACCGCCCCCGGTCTTCGGTGCCACATCCGCGCCTACCGCGCAGCCCGCACCTCCGCCGGTACACGGTCGATCTCAACCCGGCCACGACCAGCCTCAGGCTGGCTACGGACAGCCGACGACGACGTCTCGCCCCGGTTACGACCCGAACACCGGCCAGGACTACGCCGCCGGGGCAACACCCCAGTCCGGCTGGTCGCCGACGTCCGGCGCGGTACCTCCCGGAGCGCCGCAGGGCGCGATGCCGGGCCAGCCGCCCTACGGATTCCCCGCGCCGGCGCCCATCGGCCTGAGTATCGGCCGCGCCCTCGGATACGGCTGGGAACGCTTGCGCGCCAATCCGATTCCCTGGATCGCGATAACGCTGGTCGGCTTCGTCGCGTATCTGGCGGCGACCGTGGTGGTCCGGGTGGCGGACATCAATTCGGTGATCCCGCTGTTGCTGCTGTTCCTGGTCGTGGCGGTCGTGGTCTGGCTGCTGCAGGCGGCGATGATCCGGGGCGCGCTCTACGAAACCGACGGCACCCCACCGGATTTCCAGGCGTTCTTCGGATTCGTCAACGCCGGTAACGTGCTGCTGTCCGCGCTGGCGGTATTCGCGAGCAGCCTGCTGGCGATGATCGTGGTGTCCGCGGTGTTCGCCATCGTGTCCGAGACGCTCGCGACCATCCTGGGCGTGCTCGCGGCGATCGTGGTCGGATTCCTGTGCATGTTCGCACTGCACTTCGTGATCGACCAGGACCAGAATCCGATCGCCGCGATCAGATCCAGTGTGCGGCTGGTGCTCTCGGATATCGGCAAGACGCTGCTGCTGGCCTTCGCGGTGCTGTTCCTGACCGTGGCCGCCCTGGTGCTCTGCGTGATCGGCATGGTCGTCGCCGGTACGGTCGGCATGGTCGTCTGCGCGCTGAGCCTGCTGCTGGTCGGCCCGGTCTCGGTGATGGCGCTGACCTACTCCTATCGCGCGCTGACCGACGGCCTGACCCTGGGCTGATCGTCTCACGGGCACAGTGTCATTCGGCGGACCGTACCCCGCCGGCAGCGCGACCACCGGGGGAGAACGGCCCCATTCGACAGATCAACTCCACGGTGTGGATTCGGTCGCCGCCGTCCAGGGGCGGCCGGCCGAACCGCTGTCCAGCGCGTCGAGGGCCGCGACCACGTCGTCGGCCGATTCCCGCGCGACATCGGCCTCGAGCACGTCCCCGGACGGCTCGACCGCCGCACCGCGGCGCACCGTGATCAGCGTCGCGCCCCGCGCAGCGCGGCGAGCGCCTCTTCCGTCCTGCCCGGCGGACAGTTCCCGGACGTGCAGCGCGGTTCTCCCGCCGCCGCTGCATCTCGGACCGGCAGGGCACCGAATCCGTTGTCGGACAATCGAACCCGGATCGGACACGCCGACCCGGGCCCACCGTGGACTACTTCTTCCCGGCGGTCTTCCCGTCCTGGCCGACAGGGTTGCCGTTCTCGTCCAGGACGACGTCCAGCCCCGCCTCCTTGCGTTGCTGCCGGGTGATCGGCGCGGGCGCCTCGGTCAGCGGGTCCACGCCACCGCCGGACTTCGGGAACGCGATGACCTCACGGATCGAATCCACCCCGGCCAGCAGTGCGGTGATGCGGTCCCAGCCGAAGGCGATGCCGCCGTGCGGCGGTGCGCCGTAGGAGAAGGCGTCCAGCAGGAAGCCGAACTTCTCCTGTGCCTCCTCGTGGCTGATGCCCATCACCTTGAACACCCGTTCCTGCACGTCACGGCGGTGGATACGGATGGAACCGCCGCCGATCTCGTTGCCGTTGCAGACGATGTCGTAGGCGTAGGCCAGAGCCGCGCCCGGATCGGTGTCGAAGGTGTCCAGCGATTCGGGCTTGGGCGAGGTGAACGCGTGATGCACCGCCGTCCACGCCGAATGTCCCAGGGCCACATCGCCGCTCGCGGTCGCATCGGCGGCCGGTTCGAACAGCGGCGCGTCCACGATCCACACGAACGCCCAGGCGTTCTCGTCGATCAGATCGCACTTGCGCGCGATCTCACCGCGCGCGGCGCCCAGCAGCGCCCGCTGCGCCTTGGCCGGTCCGGCGGCGAAGAACACGCAGTCTCCCGGTTCCGCGCCGACATGCTTGGCCAAGCCCTCGCGCTCGGAGTCGCTGAGATTCTTGGCCACCGGCCCGCCCAGCGTGCCGTCCTCGTTGACCAGGATGTACGCCAGGCCCTTGGCGCCGCGCTGCTTGGCCCATTCCTGCCAGGCATCGAGCTGGCGCCGCGGCTGACTCGCACCGCCGGGCATCACGACCGCGCCGACGTACGGCGCCTGGAACACCCGGAACGGAGTCTGCGCGAAGTATTCGGTGCACTCGGTGATCTCGACGCCGAACCGCAGATCCGGCTTGTCGCTGCCGAATCGGCGCATCGCCTCGGCATAGGTCATGTGCTGAATCGGCGTGGGGATCTCGTGGCCGACGAGTTTCCACAGCGCGCTGAGCACATCCTCGGCCAGCAGGATGACATCCTCCTGGGTCACGAAACTCATCTCGACGTCGAGCTGGGTGAACTCGGGCTGGCGGTCCGCACGGAAGTCCTCGTCGCGATAGCAGCGCGCGATCTGGTAGTACCGCTCGACACCCGACACCATCAGCAACTGCTTGAACAGCTGCGGGCTCTGCGGCAGCGCGTAGAACTTACCGGGCTGCAGCCGCGCCGGAACCAGGAAGTCGCGCGCGCCCTCGGGCGTGGAACGGGTCATGGTCGGGGTTTCGACCTCGACGAACGCGTGCTCGGCCAGGACCGCGCGGGCGGCGGCGTTGACCTGGGACCGCAGCCGGATGGCGTGCGCCGGGCCCTCCCGGCGCAGGTCCAGGTAGCGATACTTCAGCCGTGCCTCCTCGCCGGGCTGCTCGTCGAGCTGGAACGGCAGCGGCGCGGCCTCGTTGAGGACGACGAGTTCGCCGACGTTCACCTCGACCGAGCCGGTCGGCAGATTCGGGTTCTCGCTGCCCTCGGGTCGCGGCTCGACCACGCCGGTCACCTGGACGCAATACTCCGCACGCAACCGGTGCGCCTGTTCGGCGGGAACGCCTTCGCGGAACACCACCTGCGCCACACCCGACGCATCGCGCAGATCGATGAAGATCACGCCACCGTGGTCTCGACGGCGAGCCACCCAACCGGTGAGGGTCACGGTCAGACCGGCGTGTTCGCTTCGCAGCGAACCTGCCAAGTGGGTGCGCAGCACGGTATTCCTTTCGACGGGGTCGGTGCACCGGCGCGATGGGCTGATGCGCTCCCATCCTAGAGAGACCGGTTCACCCGTCGGAAACCGATATCCGCCATGCCGTGTCAAGCTGTAGTCCACACGCGGGCCGGAACGACCGGATCGCGCGGCGGCACAGCGAACCAACGGGCGAGAGGGCCACAGGATGACCTTCAACGAGGGCATGCAGATCGATCCGGATCGGGTCTCCTCGGGCGGCGGCCCGGGAATGGGCGGGAAGATCGCGCTCGGCGGCGCCGGCGGTCTGATCGTGCTGGTCCTGGCACTGGTGTTCGGCGGGGATCCGGGATCGCTGCTGCGCGAGGTGACCGGTGGCACGACCACCCAGTCCCCGAGTGCCAAGACTCCCGCGCACTGCAAGACCGGCGCGGACGCGAACAGATACGTCGACTGCCGGGTGGTGCTGACCGCGCAGAGCCTGGATTCGGTGTGGGGCGCCAAGCTCCCGCAGCAGACCCGCAAGGCCTACACCGCGCCGAAGGTGCAACTGTTCACCGGCGCGGTGTCCACCGGCGGCTGCGGCCGGGCCACCAGCGCGGTCGGGCCGTTCTACTGCCCCGCGGACCGGACCGCGTACTTCGACACCAGCTTTTTCCAGGAACTGGTCGACAAATTCGGTTCCAGCGGCGGACCGCTGGCGCAGGAGTACGTGGTCGCGCACGAGGTCGGCCACCACATCCAGAATCTGCTCGGCGATTCCGGCCGCGCTGCGAAGTCCGCACAGGGCGCGAGTTCCGGATCGGTCCGGCTGGAACTGCAAGCGGACTGCTACGCCGGGCTCTGGGCCTCCTACGCCGATAAACTCCCCGCCCCGGGCAGTAACCAGCCGTTCCTGAAACCACTGTCGGACAAGGATATTCAGGACGCGCTCTCGGCCGCCGCATCGGTCGGCGACGACCGGATCCAGAAGGCAGCCACCGGCCGGACCAATCCCGAATCCTGGACGCACGGGTCCTCCACCGAACGTCAGAAATGGTTCCTCACCGGATATCGCAACGGCCAGGTGAAGGCGTGCGATACGTTCTCGGCGACCGATCTGGACAATCCTCCGGCGCTGCGCTGACCCGCTGCGGCCCGGCCCGCACTCCACCGGATACCGGACGAATCGCCGGTTTGTCCGGTTCCGGTCACGTCGTATGCGGCATAGGGCGCGCCGCACACATTTCGCCGCATCGGCGGTCCACAATCGCGGGCGCGGCACCGTGCCGCCCGGGAGAAAGGGACGGGCCATGCAGTCGTTCGGGGCGAGGGGGCGAATCGGGTCCGTACAGCTCTTCGCGGCGGGTTCGGCGCTGACGCTGTCGCTGTGCGGCGGGGTACTCCTGGCGGGACATGCGCCGACCGCCGCCACGCCGGGCACGAACCGGACGCCGACTCCACCCGCCCCCGAGGATTGGCTAACGCACATTCCCGCCTCCACACCGCCGGTCGTACCGCGACCGACCAAGCTGCAACCCCCGTCCCCCGCGCCGACCTCACCGGCCGCAGCACTGGTCGGGGCCCGGCAATCGCGCCGGCCGTGAGTCCGGGCGGTGAGCGTCGAGGATCACGACACCTCACCGCCCGGAACGGACGGAACCGGGCTCAGCCGACCGTCCAGGTCTCCTTGCCGGTGAGCAGCTGCTGCAGTGAATCAGCCTGCACCGGCCGGCGTTCCCGCGCGGTCTCGGTCTGCTCGCGAACGCCGTCGTCGTAGGTGGGCCGCGCGACGCTGCGGAAGATGCCGATCGGGACGTGCGAGAGGTCCTGATCGGACAGCCGCGAGAGCGCGTAGGCGTACTCCGGATCCTCGCAGTAGGCGTCGTGCACGACGATCTCGGATTCGGCCACGGTATCGGTGGCGACCACATCGAGGCCGAAACCGCGCTGCACCACCGCGAATTCGCCGTCCGCGCCGAACCGCAGCGGCTGACCGTGACGCAGCCGGATCAGATGGGATTCGGCGTTGTCCTTGCGCAGGGCGTCGAACGAGCCGTCGTTGAAGATCGGGCAATCCTGCAGGATCTCCACGAAAGAGGTGCCACGATGCTCAGCGGCCGCGCGCAGCACCTCGGTCAGCCCGGCGCGATCCGAATCCAGCGCACGGGCGGCGAAGGTGGCCTCCGCGCCCAGCGCCACCGACAGCGTGTTGAACGGGTGGTCGACCGACCCCATCGGCGTCGACTTGGTGACCTTGCCCGCCTCCGAGGTCGGCGAGTACTGGCCCTTGGTGAGCCCGTAGATCCGGTTGTTGAACAGCAGGATCGTCATGTTCACATTGCGACGCAGTGCGTGGATGAGGTGGTTGCCGCCGATCGAGAGCGCGTCACCGTCGCCGGTCACCACCCACACCGACAGATCCGGGCGGGTCACCGCAAGACCGGTCGCGATCGCGGGTGCGCGGCCGTGGATCGAGTGGATCCCGTAGGCGTCCAGGTAGTACGGGAAACGGCTCGAGCAGCCGATACCCGAGACGAACATCATGTTCTCCCGGCGCAGCCCCAGATCGGCCAGGAAGCTGCGCACGGTCGCCAGGATGACGTAGTCACCGCAGCCCGGACACCAGCGCACCTCCTGGTCGGAGGTGTAGTCCTTGACCTTCTGCGGCCCGTCCGCGCCCGGTACGCCGGACAGGCCGGTCAGGCCGAGATCGGTCCCGATGAGCGAGGTTTCCACGATCGTCATCACTTACCCCCTACGGTGCGGTAGGTCGCCCTCGCGCGTGCGGCGAAGACCTTGTCGTTCTCGAGTTCCGCGAGCGAACCGTCCAGTGCCGCGTCGATCACGCCGACCAGCTCCTGCGCCGAGAAGGCGGTACCGGCGACCTTCGTCCAGGGTTGCACGTCCACCAGATACCGGCCACGCAGCAGCATCGCCAGCTGACCGCCGTTCATCTCCGGCGCCACCACGGTGCGGTAGCGGCGCAGCACCTCGCCGGTATTGGCGGGCAGCGGATTGAGATTCCGCAGATGCGCCTGTGCCACGGGGACTCCGCGCCGCCGCGCCCGGCGGCAGGCCTCGCCGATCGGCCCGTAGGAGCTGCCCCAGCCGATCAGCAGCAGTTCGGCGGTGCCGCTGGGGTCGTCGACCTCGAGGTCCGGCACCTCGATGCCGTCGATCTTGGCCTGGCGCAGCCGGACCATCAGATCGTGGTTCGCCGGATCGTAGGAGATGTTGCCGGTGCCGTCGGCCTTCTCCAGTCCGCCGATGCGATGCGCGCGGCCACGGGTGCCCGGTACCGCGAGCGCCCGGGCCAGCGTCTCCGGATCACGCGCATAGGGCCGGTACGGATCCGACTCGCCCTCGCCCGCATCGGACTCGAAGCCGGGATCGATCCGTTCCAGTTCGGTGACCTGCGGGATCGCCCAGGGTTCCGACCCGTTGGCGATCGAGCCGTCCGAAAGCAGCAGCACCGGCGTGCGATAGGTCAACGCGATGCGCGCGGCCTCCACCGCCGCCGCGAAGCAGTCGGCCGGTGAGCGCGGGGCGATCACCGCGACCGGCGACTCACCGTTGCGGCCGTACAGCGCCTGCAGCAGGTCGGCCTGTTCGGTCTTGGTCGGCAGACCCGTCGACGGACCGCCGCGCTGCACATCGACGATCAGCAGCGGCAACTCGGTCATCACGGCCAGGCCGATGGTCTCGCTCTTGAGCGCCAGCCCCGGACCCGAGGTGCTGGTCACGCCGAGCGCACCACCCAGCGAGGCGCCCAGCGCCGCGCCGATTCCGGCGATCTCGTCCTCTGCCTGGAAGGTGGTGACGCCGAAATTCTTGTGCTTGCTCAGTTCGTGCAGGATGTCCGAGGCGGGGGTGATCGGATAGGTGCCCAGGAAAACCGGCAGCCCCGAGAGCTGCCCGGCCGCGACGATGCCGTATGCCAGCGCGGTGTTGCCGGTGATCTGCCGGTACGTGGCCGGGGGCAACACCGCCGGGGCGACCTCGTAGGTGGTGGCGAACGCCTCGGTGGTCTCGCCGTAGTTCCAACCGGCCCGGAAGGCGAGGATATTCGCCTCGGCGATATCCGGTTTGGCGGCGAACTTCTCGCGCATGAACTGCTCGGTGCCGCCGATCGGCCGTCCGTACATCCAGGACAGCAGGCCCAGGGCGAACATGTTCTTCGCCCGCTGGCCGTCCTTCTTGCCGACCCCGGTCGACTCGGTCGCCCCCAGGGTCAGCGAGGTCATCGGCACCCGGTGCACGACGAAATCGGACAGCGAATCGTCGGCGAGCGGGTCGGCCGCATACCCGACCTTGGTCAGCGTGCGCTTGGTGAACTCGTCGGTATTGACGATGATCGTCGCCCCGCGCGGCAGATCCTCCACATTCGCCTTCAGCGCCGCCGGATTCATCGCCACCAGCACATCGGGCTGATCACCGGCGGTGAGGATGTCGTAATCGGCGATCTGGATCTGAAACGAGGAGACGCCGGGCAGCGTGCCCTGGGGTGCGCGGATCTCGGCGGGGAAGTTCGGCTGCGTGGCCAGGTCGTTGCCGAACGCGGCGGCCTCGTGCGTGAAGCGGTCACCGGTCAGCTGCATACCGTCACCGGAGTCGCCGGCGAAGCGAATGACGAC
The DNA here is from genome assembly GCA_966435935.1 of uncultured Nocardia sp. GTDB lineage: Bacteria > Actinomycetota > Actinomycetes > Mycobacteriales > Mycobacteriaceae > Nocardia. The sequence goes on along the minus strand of CBJNFW010000278.1, from coordinate 931 downwards.
CTTTTCCAATTTCTCTGCGACGCCACCAGTTCCGGCCGCGTCCACGCGACCGGCCTGTGCGGCGGCGCCGGGAGAATCAGAGCCCTGGGCAACCATGCGCGTGTATCACTTCCTCGTCGATGAGTACCACATGCCAAGTTACTCCGCTGCTCCCGGATATGCCCGAGTCGCAAGCGGTTCAACAGATTTCGCGTCGTACCGATTTCCAGCGGCATCGCGGGCACACCCGCGGCGCCGAGATGTGCCGCAGCGCAACACTCCCCGCCCCGGCACTCGCCTCCTCTGCTCCACACCCGCCCGTCGGGCCCGGGGCGGGCCGCCGCTAGGAGAACAGGGCCAACTGCGCGGCCGGTTGCGCTGCCCGCGGCGACCTGACCTCGGTCTCCGCGGGCGCGTCGCGGTTCAAACCGTGCCGCGACAGCAGCGGATCGAGCCGACCGCGCAGCCACGCGGAGTACTCCGGTGTGACGTACGCCCCACGACCGTACAACTGCCTATATCTGCGCATCAGCGCCGGGTGGTGCTCGGCGAGCCACTGCAGGAACCAGCCGCGGGTGCGACCGCGCAGATGCATGGGAAAGGCGACCGCGCTCGCCGCACCCGCCGCGGCGATCTCGGCGAACAGCTCGTCCAGGTGGGCGACACCGTCGGTGAGACAGGGAATCACCGGCGCGACCATGACGTTCACCGCGAAACCCGCGTCCGCCAGTGTGCGGACCAGTTCCAGTCGCGCCCGCGGGGACGGCGTGCCCGGCTCCAGACCGCGGTGCAGTTCCGGGTCCAGGATCGCGATCGACAAGGCGAGCCGCACCGGCACCTCCCGGGCGGCGAGTGTCAGCAGCGGCAGGTCGCGCCGCAGCCGGGTGCCCTTGGTGAGAATGGAGAACGGCGTGCCCGAATCGGCCAGCGCGCCGATGATCCCCGGCATCAG
>CBJNFW010000277.1:0-11539 GCA_966435935.1 uncultured Nocardia sp. | reverse complement strand
TCGGTCGGCGACCCGCCGCTGCCCGCTCACCCAGGCATCCTCGACGTGAGTGGCGTGGATAATGGTGACCTCAGGTATTCAAACTGTCGGAATGCCTTGGTGATTGGGTGGTTCGGCGGCTGATGTCGGCGGCGTAGGCGGTCCAGTCGCCTGCGGCGAGGCGTTGCCAGCGGACGGCGGCTTCGATGTTGATTCCGAGGGTGCGGGCGAGGATCGCGGCGGGGATCTCGGTGGCCAGTTGGAACAGGGCGGTGCTGCGGGCCTGGTTGGGGCGGATGCCGAGCCGGTTGAGTCTGAGCGTGAGTTGTGCGGTGCTGATCGGTCGGCCGGGCTGACCACCGGGAAACAACCAGGGTGAGGGTCTGCGGGCGCCGATGGTGGCGTGTCCCTTGCGGTTGGCGACGACGGTGCGGGCCAGTTCGGCGACGGGGTCAGGCAGGTGGATGGGTGCGCGGCCGAGGTGGATGCGGACTGTGCGGTCATGGATGTGGACTTGGTCGACGGTGAGGTGGCTGATCGTGGATGCTCCTTGGGCGTAGAGCAGCAGGAGCAGCCCGGCGAGGCGGTCGTCGGTTTTGAGGCTGTCGTCGTGCAGGAGCCGTCGCGCGATGTCCCAGCGGTGCTGGTCATCGAGTGGGCCGACGGGGCCGCGCCAGCGGTAGGCGGGAACGTATGCCGGGGTGAGTTTGTGGCTGTGGGCCCACCGGATGAAGCTGCCGGTTTCGTAGCGGTAGGCGCCGGAGTCGTCGATGAGCCAGCGCTCGAGCTCGCCCTGCCGGCAGGTGGCCAGAGTCAGGTTGTGGGCGTCGAGCCAGTCCAGGAACGCGACCGCGGCGCGGGCGTGGTTCTGAACCCGGAAGAACTGCTGGCGGGAGGCGGGGCGGCCGTTGTTGCGGCTGCGCAGACGCCGCAGCAGATGCCAGATCACATAGCGGCGCAACAATTTCCGGCGGTCGCGGTCTTCCTCCGCAGCGATGAAGCCGGTGAGGAATCGTTCGAGCCGGATGAGTTGTTCGTCGCGGTCGGGCAATGCGCCGATAGACACCAGGGTCTGCCGGATATGCGCGAGCGGCGCGGTATCGGGCAGTTCGTCGAGTGCCTCGTGGGTCAGCGGGATGCGTCCGGTCGCGAGGCCGGAAAGTATCGGTGCGACAGAGGTTTTGGTGACCCACCGCATGGCGGTGATGTGGTGTTCGGCGGTAGCGATGTCCTCGCGCAGGGCCCGCAGTCCCGGTGGCAGGTTGTCGATGTCGGGTCCCATGATCTCGTCGAGACGCTTGTTGACCAGGCATCGCCGGCATTCGCCGGGGTGGGGATAGTCGGGGTCGTTGCAAGTGACGCAGTCGGCGAGCCAGGCCGGGCGCCGGGTGCAGTCGCCGCAGAGCGGCTGGGTCGTGGTGCCCGAGACGACCGCAGTGGTCTGATTGCAAGATGAGCATCTCGCGGTTCGACGTTGACACCGCGGACACCACGGCAGCCCCGTGATCCGTGAGATTCCGCAGGGCGTGGTCTCACCACAGATCGAACAACGCCGCCTTTTCAGGCCCGGGCAGGGAGAACACAACGGCCCGTCGGTGGTGCGGCGGGAGACCGAGCGCAGCCGCCCGCAGTTGATGCAGGTTTCGAGATTGACTGGGTCGGTAGTGAAGCAGTTGGCGCAGATCCCGCCGCCGTCGCGGTCACGGGTAACCGGTTCACGACGGGTTCCGCAGCGTGCGCAGGGTTCGTAGCGGGAGTGCGCGATACAGGTGCGGCAGACCCGTTGTCCGTCAAGGGGTTTGTCGATGCGAACCACTCGGTGGCAGCCCGGGCAGGTCGGGCGGACGATGCCGGCGACTCCCGCAGCGTGCAGGGCATCGATGAACCGAGGAATCACCCGCAGTGGCGCGCGGTGCCCGTCTCCGGTCAGTAGCGCGGGATCGGCTTCCACCGCCCAGGCCACCTGCCGCCGATACGACGGTCTCCGGCAGCATCGAGCGAGGGCATCGGCGACTACCTCACGATCGACTCCCGGGTTCCAGACCGCGACGACGGCGCAGATCACCTCGACCGGATCACGGTCGTCGACCTCGGGGCATCGGGCGCATCGTGGTCGCCCGGCTCGGTCCCGAGTCACGATCTGTTTGAGTTCTCCGCAGATCGCGCAGGGTGCCGTGGTGTGCCCGCAGACGGCGCAGAGCCAGTCCTGACCGTGGCGTTGCATGGTCCGCAGCAGTTTGCCGCACTCGGCGCAGACCGGTGGCGAGACCGCCGAGGACCCCGCCTTGCGCAACGCCAACAGCAGGTCACCAACCACGCGTGGTGCCGGTGACCGGCCGTCGACCAGGACCTCGGGGCGTGCAGCCAACGCCGCTGCCAGGCGCCTCGACTTCGCGCGCCCGCCCGCCGTGTCCTGCACGACCGCCCGAATCGTCTCCCGCGCCAGCCTGTGCTCGACTGCGGTGACCATGTCCACGATCAGTCCGATCGGATCGGACACCGCGCGGTCGATCGCCCCGGCTGCTGTCGTCACCGTTCGACACCGTGGATGCGGGCGCGCTTGGGCCGCAACCCACCGACACCGGCCTCGGCGCCGACGGCCTTCCTGGTCCGCGTCTTCCCGGTCGCGGCTGAAGCGACCGGTTCGATGAGGTCATCCATCGTGCAGTCGAGGATGTCCAGCAGTGCCATCAGGATCTTCAAGCTCAGCCGTTCCGGCCGGTCGACGACGAGGCGGTAGACCTGGCTCGACGACAACGTGATTCCACGCTTGTCCAGCGGCTCGATCAAATCGGTGGTCTGGAAATAGCCTCGATCGGCCATCACCTTGCGCAAATGCCACTGGTAGTCCAATTTCGCAGTCACCGGTCATCCTTGTCGTCGGAGGAGATAGTATCGAGCGCAGGCGAAAGCGCCTTGCGGAGAACGGTATTCATGAAGTCGTCGCTGACATGGGTGTAAATGGCGGTGGAGCTGTCACATTCGTGACCGACCTGGACCTGGATGAATCTCCGATCAACCCCATCCTCGGTAAGGTGAGAAATATACGAATGCCGAAATGAATGGGGTGACAACACTTTCGGTAACCGCAACGCATCCCGATAGGCTTCGAAGCGGGCGTTGATCTCCGACGGCTTGATCCGGCCGCCCCGTTCGGTGACCCACAACGCCGGATGGTCTTCGCAGCCGAACCGCGGACGGATGTTGTCCAGGTAGTCGGCCACGGCATCGACCGCCCAGTCCATCACCGAGGCGACGTTGCGGCGCCGCGGCGGCCCACCCCGTTTCGCCTTCCCATAGCGGACATTCAGCGTCCCGAACCTGCCGAACTGCGGAGCGGAAGGGTTGCGACCCCAGTCCAAAATGTCCAATCGCGCCGATTCGGTCCGCCGAAGACCCCACCCGTAAATCACCTTGAAAAGCGTCGCATCCCGATAGGCGGCCAACGCGCCCTTCCGTTTCGACCGCACCGCCCGATCGACCTGTTCGTCGGCGTAGTCGAAGAACCGCTGCAACTCCGCGCGAGTGAACGCCCGCGCCTCGGGATTACCCTCGTAGCCGTTGAGATGTGCGATCGAATTCCATTCGTGCACAATCGAAACCGGATGAACACCCGACCCGAACTCGCGTTCACACGCCGTCGCCCAACCATATCGGGCATTGTCGGTCACGAACTCGGTGAACAACCGCAACCCACACTGATAACTGCGAATCGTGGACGGAGCCAGCCGCCGCTCACCGGTCAATGACAACGACCACTCGTCCACATGCGCCGGTGTCCAGCACCACGGATATTCGTTGGTGAACTCGATGAACCGCCGCACCAGTCGATCCCGCGCGACGATCGTGTCCTCCCGCAACCCCCGCGAGACCTGCTGTGCCTGCCACCCCCGCAGCATTTCCCTATTAGATGTGTGTGTTGATGCACGTCGAGAGGGAAACGCAGAGTGGCAGATTGGCGAGTGTTCTGGGTGCCGCAGGACGAGGTTCGCAGCGGGGTACGGCGCAGGGTGTTGCCCGGATGGGAGGATCTCCCGGCTCGTGAGAATCAGGTTGGGGTTCGGCCGGGAGATCCGATCTTTCTGGCTCCGGACTACACCGTGGACCGGGTACTGGGTCTGTACGGCCAGTCGACGACGTTCCGCCGGTACACCGCCGAGACGCGACGTAACTACGCAACCGATATCGCGCTGCTGCTGAGCTTCCTGTCTCAGCGGGGCCGGCGGTGGACCGAGGCGGTGGGCCGGGATCTGGAGGACTTCGAGCACTGGCGGCGGTTCGCCGAGACCAACCCGGGGCGGATCGGCGGCACCAAGTGGGATCGTGAGTTGGCTGCGCTCGCCAGCTTGTATCGGTGGGCTGTGGAGAGCGCCTATGTGCGACGGAATCCGGTGGCGATGAAGCAGGTCGTCGGCCGCGAGGGCGGCGTGCTCACGGTGCCAGCGGCGCGGGCCAAGGACGCCAGGTCCAGCAATGTGCACTGGTTGACGCCTCGGACGTGGCGGCGGTGGATCGATATCGGCTTGCGCGGGCACACCCGCGACGGTGTTCCCGAGCCTGGATGGGTAGGCCGGGCCGAGGATCGCAACGTGGCCCTCGTACGGTTGCTGACCAGCTCCGGGCTGCGCCGGGCGGAGGGGGGTTCGTTGCTGACTTTCGAAGTTCCGACCTCGCGGCTGGATGGTGGCCGCTACTACCGGGGGATCGTGGCCGCCGAGGTGACGCGCTCGAAGAAGCGCCGCACCTTCTACATGTCCGTTGATGCGGTCGGCGAGATCGAGTCTTACGTGGATTCCACGAGGGCTCTGGCGATCCGGCAGGCTCAGCGCAGGGGCCGTTACAACCAGATACCCGGTCTGCGGGTGGTCACCGCGGTCACCCGTGGGCGCACCCCGACGGTCCGCTGGCACGACCGGGAGGGGGTGGTCGGAGAGCTGGCGTTGGACAAGCTGACGGTGCGGGAGCGGATGAGGCTGTTCACCGAAGGCCCCCGTGGACTCGAACCGCTGTGGTTGTGGCTGAACGAGCAGGGGATGCCGTTCCAGGTGCACTCGTGGGAGGGCGTGTTCACCGCTGCCAACAGGCGCTGCGAGCGGGTACTGACCCCGCCGAACCGGGTTGGCTTGGACCCGCACCAGGTGTTCGCGCCCTATGCGACCCCACACTCCGCTCGGCATTCGTTCTCTCTTTACATGCTGGTCGTGCTCGACACGCTGATGGACCAGAAGTATGGGCTCAGCCCGGCCGAGCGGCGCGATTTCCGGCAGCTCTACGGCGATCCGTGGTTCATGGTGCAGTGCTTGTTGGGTCACGCCTCGCGGGAGACCACGGTCCAGCGGTATCTGGCTCCGGTGGCCGATCTGCAGTTGCGATCGATGCTGGCTGGTGCGACCGCACCGGAACCAGCACCGATGCCGGAGCTGGACGCGGTGTTCGCGCGCATCGCGCGGGAGTCCGAAGGCATCCAGGACCTCGACGATCGCCTGCGGCCCGCCTGCGGTGGTGTCGAGTGAACCTGCACGGCCGCAAGGCATTCCTGCCGCCGTCCGGCCACGCGCGCCCGGAATACGTGTCCTGCGACGGTCTGGTGGTGCACCACTACAACCGGGACGGCCAGGTCAAGGACTACGACTTCACGACGTTGCCGGTCGCCGAGCCGATGCAGCGCTCGCTTGCAACGTTGTTCGCAGATCGTTGCGTCCCGCACATCTGGGCCGTCCACTCCAGTTCCGAGAACGTTTGGATGCAACTGGAGCAGTTCGCGGTGTTCCTGTCCCAGCAGGATCATCGCCCTGCGGACCTTGACGGGCTCAGTGTCGCGCTGGTGAAGCGGTGGCGCCAGGCCGGCAGCCACAACAAGTTCGCATCACTGGCCGGCCTGTTGCTGCGGGATGCCCGATTGCAGACCGGCGTGGTGGCCGACGAGTTGGCGCGGCGGACCTCAAGGCCCAAGAGCACAGTCCAGTCCTTCAGCGAAGCCGAATTCGAGCAGATCACATCGGCCGCCAAGCGAACCTTCCGGGCAGCGTTGTCGCGGATCGAGGACAACGCCCGCCATCTGGACCGATGGCGCGCAGGCGAATTCGCCCCGGACAGCGACGATTGGGTACTCGGGGAAGGGCTCGATCTCCTCGCGCGGACCGGAACCCTGCTGTTCTACAAGGGCAAGGAAAAAGGCGGGAACTCTTTCCTCATCTGGAAATACCGGCGGGCTTTCGGCGGAGCGAACGCCGCGGCAACGTGGCAGCGGTTGTTCCTGACCAGGCTGGAGGCGGCGGCGCTGGGAGTGCTGCTGCTGGCGCAGTACGGCTGGAACCTGTCGGTGATCGACCGGGCCGAAGTGCCCCGCGCGCTACCCGACCCCGGTGAGGACGGACACCCGACCTACCGCATTCCACTGGAAAAACCCCGGCGAGGCACCGTCCACCACTACGAGACCCGCAACGTCACCGACGACGGAGCTGGTTCCCAGGGGCGATTGATCACCCAGGCCCTGCGCGCAACCCGATTCGCCCGCGCGATCGTCGAAGACCTCGTACCCGGCACCAACCGCCTGATCGTCTGGCGCGTCGGACGGATCGATGATGAAATCCCAGGACACGGCCGCCATCGGCCGGTCGGCCGATTCCGATTCGGCGTCCACAAGCACACCACACAGGACTGGGCGCAGGCAGAGGGCTTCCCGGGGTCACCGTTCCAGCGCGGACGGCGAACAGTGATCGCGCTGGACCGGCGCGAACGCGCCCAGCATACTCAGAACACCCATGACCGCCATTACGTGCTGGTGGACAAGCGGGTCCAGGCCGAAGCCGTCGAGGTGATTGCGCAAGGCGCCACGGACGCGGCCGAACACGCCCGCCGGACTGTGCTGGTGGCCGAACTTCGCGATCAGCCCACCCCGGGCGATGTCGAGACCGCGACAGCGGACTGCGGCGACTTCGGCAACAGTCCCTGGCCCGCACCCGAAGGCGGTTGCGGCGCATCGTTCCTGGCCTGCCTGGGCTGCCCAAACGCGCGAGTCCATCCTGGACACCACGCGCGTCTGGCGCACCTGCACACGGCGTTGACCGACCTGCGCTCGGTCCTGCCGCCGGACACCTGGGCGAAGGACTGGGGTGATCCCCACGCCCGCCTGACCGACCTGAAGACCAAACTTGGTGCCGGCCAATGGACCAACGCCCTGAACCAGCGCACCGATGATGACCGCACCCTGATCAACGACCTGCTGACCGGAGCCCTCGACCCGTGAGCACCACTTCCGCCGCCGACACCGATCCCTACCTGATGCCCCTGCCCGGCCCGACCAGCGCGGTCGTCCTACCCGACCGCGTCAACCATTTGCACGCTCACCTCAACGGCCGCTACGCCGACCCGACCTGGCCGCTGGCTGCACTGACCGAGAACCCGAGCGTCTCCAAGAGGACGATCTATTGGCGCCGGTGTCCGGCCGTGTTTCGGGACGAGATCCGGCTCGCGGCCTGGAATCTGATCAACGGCCAGCTCCGTCCCACCTACCTGCGCGACTGCGGCACCAGACTTCGGTCCCGCATCAGCCTCGGAGAGATCGCCAGCGTGGTCTCGGAATGGTTCAAACTGGCCACATGGCTGGAGACACAGGGCATCTCCTGGCTGGCCGACTGCGACACCGACGTCCTGCACGACTACGGCGAACGGTGCCGAGACTCCGGCGTCGGACGACAACATGTCTACAAGATCCTGGGAGCGTTGACTCGGCTATGGGCGTTCGATCAGCTCAGCGCCCACCCGAATGGAATCGGCCGACCGCCCTGGGCAGACGCGGGCATCGATGACTATCTACCTGCCGCAACAACATTCGGCGGCGAGAACGAGACCGAACCACTGGCCGCAGACACCATGGGGCCCCTGCTGGTCTGGGCGATGCGCGTGGTCGACGACCTGGCCGACGACGTGCTCACCGCTTGGACCGAACGTCAACGACTCACGAACAGAGCCCACTCGAGCGTCGCGACCGAAGCCGGAGCCACCGCACTTCATGCCTACCTCGGTCCTCTCGTTGCGAACCAGGAGCCACTGCCCGCCATCATCTCCACGACCCGGATTGGACTGGCCCGCAGCTACATCGGCGGCATCACCGGAGCTTCGAAGGACCAGATCAACAAGTTCTCCGTCCGAGAGGGGTTGGTGGCCGCAGTGGCACAGCGGCCCGGGCCCTGCCCGCTCGACATTCCAGTGACCGGCCGGATCGCTGGACGGCCGTGGAGGTCTGCGATCGACTTCAACGAAGCACCAATCCTACTGCGGCACTTGGCAACAGCCGCGTTCGTGGTCTGCGCCTACCTCACAGGTGCTCGCCCGGGTGAGGTCCTGGGCATGCGGTCCGGGTGCTGCCCCAACCCGGCACCCGATGCCGAGGGCAAACTCGCCCGGCACTTGATCCGCAGCACCGTGTTCAAGAACGCCGTCGACGAGCACGGCAACCACGACTCCGCCGGAGCCGAACGCGACATGCCCTGGGTCGCGATCCGTCCTGTTGTCAACGCGATTCGCGTTCTGGAACGAATGGTTTCGGAGGGAGCGCTGCTGTTCGACCACGACGTTCACGACATCATGTCCCGGCCAGGCACTGGGTCGCTCAAATCAGCCACGCTCGGAAAACGGATCGAAGCGTTCGTCGCCTGGGCCAACACCGAAGCAGCCACACATGGGCTGGCCGGTGAAGTCATCCCACCCGATCCGAATGGCGCGATCGGAACTGGGCGGTTTCGGCGGAGCCTGGCCTGGCATATTGCTCGTCGGCCGAACGGCCTTGTCGCACTGGCCATTCAGTACGGGCATCTTCGCACAGCCGTGTCGGGCAATTACGCGGCTCGCAGTCGGGGAGGGATCGGGGATCTGATCGACATCGAGACCGCCCGCGTCGTCGCCGACACAGTCGCCGACCTTCACGACAGCCTGGGCACCGGCGGAGGGGTGTCCGGTCCAGCTGCTCGGCGAGCGATCAAGGCCGCCGCGACTGCACCTCGTTTCGCCGGCACGGTCATCACCGCCACCACGGCACGGCGGCTGATCGCGAACGAGGACGCCATGATCTACGACAACCCGCACACACTGCTGCTCTGCCACTACAAGCGGGCCACCGCCCTCTGCCACCGCGACGGGGTCAAAGACACACCCAGCCTGGACCACTGCGTCCCTGGTTGCGGCAACATTATCCGCACCGATCAGCACGCTATCCAGCTCCGCGAGCGCGCTACCGTCATGGACATCCGGGCTGCCCGGGTTCCTGGCCCGCTGGGCGACCGGCTACGTGCCAACGCCGACAAGCTTCGGGGCTACGCCGACACCCACGACCGCACCCGCATCACCGTGACCGAGGAAGCAGGATGAAAACCGATGAGCGCGACCAGATCCGCGCTGCGATGGACCGCATCCTGTCCGGGGCTGCCGAGCGATCCAACGGTGCGCTCACGATCGTCGCCCTGGCCCTGGAGGCTGATGTCCCCAGAAATGCTCTGACACAACGGCATACGGACTTGAAGAACGAGTTCTACGCACGGGTGGCCGAATGCGGGGCACCATCGGAGGTCGAGACCCGACTCCGGGCCACTCTTGCCACACTGAAGAAAACGATCGCGAACAAGAACACCGAACTCGCCCGACTCCGGGCCGACGTCCCCGCCCTCGTCCGGGCGGTGAACCAACTCACGCTCGAGAACCAGGAACTGAGGGAAAAGGTGGCGAATCGCGACGCTCAGGTCATCCCAATCCGAGCAAAGCGGTCGCGTCGCGATTGACCGCACCGGCTCGACAGCAGGAGGCCAGGTCCGACGACTCAGACCCGACCGGCCTCATACCAATCGCATCACCCCCCACCGATCCGCAGAGGGAAATGCCGCCGATGAGCGGGCGCAGGGCTCCCCTGACAACACCGAGATGCGGCAGAGGCGAGGGGCCCCCGCGCGGTCGTAAGATCGCGCGATGGGACCCGACATCCTGGCTCAAATCAAAGCCATGCGGTTCGACCATCCGTGGCTGGACGAGGCGTTCGCTGAAGAGTCCCGCACGCTGGCGGTGAATGAGACCGCCAAGGAGCACCACTACGTTCCGCGGTTCTATCTCGCACGGTGGGCAGTCGACAAACTGATTCAGCCAACGCTAGTCGACACCAAGACCAGGCAGCGTCCCTGCTCACCGCGGATGGCGGCGCGGGAAGGGCAGTTCTACACGCTGCCTTCTACCAGCGACACCATGGATTTGCCGTTGAAGTGGGTCGAAACACACCTCGGCCGGATCGAGACCGCTTGCACGCAGAGGTTCGCCGAACTCGGCGAGGTCGGCGCTGGGAAGATCACCGACGGCAAGCTCAAGCGCGACCTCGCCGTCTTCCTCGGTTTGCAACGGACCCGCACCCCCAGCCAGCGCGACCACCATTTACTCATCATCAAGTCACCGCGATCGATCAAGAAGGAATATGCGCGGCGAACCATGCCCCCGATGGCGCCAGCGGATCTCGACGCGGCATGCCGGAACCGCTATGCCGACGACAAGCATGAAGCCATCCATCTGATGCTGAGTGACGTCAAGAACACCGTGGCCATGGGCATATTTCGCCGACGTTGGGCAATCTATGAAACAGTGACACCGATCATCACGTGCGATGATCCGGTCATCGCACTCGCCGGACCGCCATTCGGACGCGAAGCCTTCCTAGGATTGCGTGATTCCGCAGCCGTCATCTACCCGCTGGACCCCCACCACATCCTCGTGATGCTCCGGTTCGACCTCCAACATCGCGGCTCATTCACGCTGACCGAGGACGAAACCCGATCGATAAACCTCGAAATCGCGGCCGCCGCAACGAAAACCACGTTCGAACAGACCACTGACCGCATCGCTGCTGATCTCGATGTCCCGACCAAGGAACCCGTCAGACCGCTGAATGATCACGACGTCGAGACCATGGCCAAGCAGACCGCACTCGCGACGTTGCTCCACAATGGCGCGCCGCGGAACCGGTGGGCCAACTTCGACCGAGCACCCGGATGGCCAGTCCCGCGCTGGTACTAACCCGATTATTCCCGGGCCCGACAGATACCGACCGCAACGATCGGCCCCAACAAGGGATCTGGGATATGTTCTCGGCGAATCACCTACTGTCGCTGCCCCCACGGAAAGCGAAGTGATTCGCCCACAATGCATGACGAACAACCGGCGGGGAACCCCGCTTCAAGGTCTCAACACGTTGACTTGACAGGGAACAGCATCGCCTCGACCATCGCATCCTCCGGGCGCAACTGCACCACGCCGGAGACCAACTCCAGATGCGCCGCACCCGCCAAATCGACCTGCCGCAACCCGCCTCCCACACCATCCAAAGACGGGCGAATCATGCACCCAACGGGATCACAAGTTCAAATCAGCAGGCCACCAACACTTCTCAAGCCGCCAAACCGGCAGGACAGACACAGGCACCCACCATGCCATCAGGCACTTCTCGCCCACCAGATGCAATTCCCGAGAGTTCATGGATATATCGGGCGGTGGTGGCTGTCCACGAGTGGCCGCAAAGCTCTTGAAT
>CBJNFW010000276.1:0-11641 GCA_966435935.1 uncultured Nocardia sp. | reverse complement strand
ATCGCGCCTCGGGCACCCCGCGTGTGTGGGCCCCCCAGACCCTTTCATCCTCGTCCCCCCCCCCCCCCCCGCGGTGCGGTCCGGCTCACACTCCGTGCGCTGGCCGTTCGGGGGCGGGAACAACAGCGTTTACCCTGTTGTTGACCGACACGCCTGTTGAAACTTTCTTCTCGGAAGGGCCTCATGAGCACTCGAGTACGCGACCTGATCATCGTCGGCTCCGGCCCCGCCGGCTACACCGCCGCCGTCTACGCCGCACGCGCCGAACTCGAGCCGTTGCTGTTCGAGGGCACCCAGTTCGGCGGCGCGCTGATGACGACGACCGAGGTGGAGAACTTCCCCGGCTTCCGCGAGGGCATCATGGGTCCGGACCTGATGGATGAGATGCGCGAGCAGGCCAAGCGTTTCGGCGCCGACATCCGCACCGAGGACGTCGAGGCGCTTGATCTGGCCGGCCCGATCAAGAAGGTCACCGTGGGCGGCGAGATCCACGAGGCCTACGCGGTCATCCTGGCCATGGGCTCGGCGGCGCGCTACCTCGGCGTTCCGGGCGAGCAGCAGTTGCTCGGCCGCGGCGTGAGCGCCTGCGCCACCTGTGACGGATTTTTCTTCAAGGGTCAGGACATCGTCGTGGTCGGCGGCGGCGACTCGGCCATGGAAGAGGCGATATTCCTCACGAAATTCGCCTCCAGCGTCACGATCGTGCACCGTCGCGAGGAGTTCCGCGCCTCGCGCATCATGCTCGAACGCGCCCGCGCGAACGAGAAGATCCGCTTCGTACTGAACTCCGAGGTCACGCAGGTGCACGGCGAGAACAGCGTCACCAGCCTGACCCTGCGCGACACGCGCACCGGTGAGACGTCCGAGTTGCCCGCGACCGGTCTGTTCGTCGCGATCGGCCACGACCCGCGCAGCGAACTGGTCCGCGGCCAGGTCGATCTCGACCCCGAAGGCTATGTGCTGGTCAACGACCCGAACACCGCTACCTCGCTGCCCGGTGTGTTCGCCGCGGGCGACCTGGTCGACCACACCTACCGCCAGGCCATCACCGCGGCCGGCACCGGCTGCCGCGCGGCGATCGACGCCGAGCGCTGGCTCGCCGAACAGGGCGATATCACCAGCAACACGCTCGACAACGCCGACCAGCCGGTCGAAGTCTCCGCCAACTGATTCACCGCTCGAGGAGTTCATCACGATGTCCGATTCCACGAAGACCGTCGTCGACGCCACCTTCGCTCAGGACGTGCTCGGCAGCAGCAAGCCCGTTCTGGTCGATTTCTGGGCGGACTGGTGCGGCCCGTGCAAGATGGTCGCCCCGGTGCTGGAGGAGATCGCGGCAGCGCACGGCGACAAGCTGACCATCGCCAAGGTCGACGCCGACGCCAACCCGACCACTTCGCGGGACTACGGAATCATGTCGCTGCCCACGATGATCCTGTTCTCCGAGGGTAAGGAGATCAAGCGGATCGTCGGCGCCAAGGGTAAGGCCGCGCTGCTGCGCGAACTCGACGGCGTCATCTGACAATCATTCGCCTCACAGCGGCGGCGGCGCGGGTTAGGATTTCGTCGCCGTCCGCTGGTGGTGTGTATTGTTCGCACGGCCAGCGAGACTCCGTGGTTACGCAAAGACGCGCCACCTCCGGGGTAGGATCTCTGCACTCGCCAGAATTGTAGAAATTCGGTCCGGGTCTGAGACAATCGACCGACGTTCCGGACGTGTGCCCCGCGGGGATCGCGCCCTGGCACACCCTCGAAAGAGCTTCGGGAGTGGACGGTCCCAGAAATGGGTACCCGGGTTGGCGGAAGGAAAGGGCTCTCACGCATGCACCGACTTCGTCACGGCGATACAGGTCCAGCCGTAACAGAGGTTCGGAGCACCCTCGCAAGTCTCGGTTTCCTGCATATGCATCCGCACGGAGCGGACCGTTCCGACGGCCATGGCGAATTCTGGAAAGAGACGGACGGCGTCTTCGACCACGATCTCGATTCCGCTGTGCGCGCCTTCCAGCAGCATCGCGGTCTGCTGGTCGACGGAGTCGTGGGTCCGGCCACCTATCGCGCGCTCAAGGAGGCGTCCTACCGCCTCGGCGCACGCACCCTCATCTATCAACTCTCCGCCCCGCTGTACGGCGACGATGTGGCCACACTGCAGCGTCGCCTGCAGGATCTGGGCTTCTACGTGCATCGTGTCGACGGCTATTTCGGCCCGCAGACGCATGATGCGCTGACCGCGTTCCAACGCGAGATCGGCCTTGCGGCCGATGGTATCTGCGGTCCGGACACGCTGCGCTCGCTGGATCTGCTGGGCGCCCGCGTCACCGGCGGTAATCCGCACCGGATCGCGGAGGAGGAGGTCGTGCACCGCGCCGGCCCCCAGCTGACCGGTAAGCGGATCGTCATCGACCCGGGGATGGGCGGTCCCGACAAGGGTGTCACCGTGCCCACCGAATTCGGTGACGTCTACGAGTCGGAGATCCTCTGGGACCTCGCAAGTCGACTCGAGGGTCGGATGGCCGCGACCGGTATGGAGACGTTCCTGTCCCGGCCGTGGGGCGCGAATCCGACCGACGCCGAACGCGCCGAGATCTCCAACACTTTCGACGCGGATCTGATGATCTCGTTGCGTTGCGCGACCAATCCCAGCTCCCTGGCCAGCGGTGTGGCCAGCTTCCACTTCGGCAATTCGCACGGTTCGGTATCGATGATCGGCCAGGTGCTGGCCGGCTTCATCCAGCGCGAAATCGTCGCTCGCACATCGCTGCAGGACTGCCGCACCCACTCACGCACCTGGGATCTGCTGCGCCTCACCAAGATGCCGACCGTTCAGGTCGACATCGGCTACCTCACCAACGATTACGACGCGTCGGTCCTGACCAATCCGCGGATGCGCGACGTGATCGCCGAGGCCATCCTCATCTCCGTCAAGCGCCTGTACCTGCTCGGTCAGGACGATCAGCCCACCGGGACCTACACTTTCGCCGAACTTCTCGCCGAGGAGTTGGCCGCGGCTGATTCCACATAGAGACGGCGGCCCCTCTTCCTGGACATCAGCGTGTGGTCGGATGCGAAGCGGCACTTGTGTTGGGTCGGCGTTTCGGCAACGAAGTGTTTTCTGAGCGTCGCCATGTAGTCACCGATGTCCTCACGAAATCGGGCGTCGCGCGGACGTCGGTTCAGTCGGTGCCACTGAACGCCCCGTGGCATCGGTTCGACACGTCTTCCCGTCGGGGCATGCGCGCAACTCGCCGGTGTGTTCGCCTGATCCATTGCTGCCTGAGGGGGAGGCCCTGGGAAAACCGATACTTCCGACCTTCCCTGATTCGCCAATGTCCTATGGATGGATTCATCGCGCGGCTGCAGGACCTACGTGGCTGGCGGTATGGGTATGCTCCCGCATGACTCCCCGGACACGTATGAGCTTGTGGCCGTAAGCGTCCGGGGCTTTACTATCGGCAGCCGACTCGGGTGGGGGCCGGGGTCGCCGCCGCCGCTGCGGCCAGAAGTTGGTCGAGTGCGCGCTCGACATCCTCTTTCCAGAGGTGGTCGCTGTCGAGTTCGAGACGCAGGCGCGGGAAGCGCTGGTGCGGGGCGATGACCGAGAATCCGACATCCTCCAGGAATTCGGCGTCGATCATGCAGCCCTCGGGGGAGCAGGCGCCGTTGGCCCGGGAGGCCGAGGGCGTTCCTGCCGAGGGGATTCCGGTCGCGGGAGTGTCGATCCGTTCCATCAGCAGCATCGAACTGATCGAGCGACTGGGCAGTACCGTGGCGGCCGGATCCTTCCGAATACCGAACGCCTCGATCGCGCGCACGCCTCGGCGCATCAGATCGGCCACCACGGCCTGCATGAGCCGGTGGGCCACTCCGGTGTCCTGGTAAGGGAATTCGGCGCGCAGCGTGGTCAGCAGGACCGCATCCGGGCTCACCGGCGAAGTGGGGAACAGGCCCGCCCGCGGCACCACGCTCGGCGGTGAGTACAGCGCGCATCCGGCGGGCTGACCGTCGACGAGCGCGACCTGTCCGCACGAACCCCATTCGAGCATGACCGTGGACAGCCATGCTTCCTTCTCGAAGACCGGATCGCTGAATTCGCGAGAGTCTTCGGCCACGGCGGGGTCGATTTCCCAGAACACACATCGGCGTGCGTGTGCCGGGAGTTTGTCGAGTCCGCCGAGGGTCAGTGCGGTCACGCTGGTCGACACCGCTCTGCTCAGCCTCCAGCTATCGGATTCGTCCACACTCACGTGGCATCAATATCTACTCGCCAGCAAGAATAAGCGATCAACACGAACCGCCTCATTTCCGTCGCCGCGCTCGATGGCATACGCCGTCACAGTGACGTTTCGGCGCAATGGCAATAGTCATCGGGTGCTCATGGATTTTCGCCCGTACTTTTACGGTGCCAGGACTACTGCTGTTGCTTTTCCATCAATGTCACGATGCGTTCGAGATCGGCGAGGTCACCGAACTCGACGGTGATCTTGCCCTTCTTCTTACCCATGCTCACAGTGACACGGGTATCGAACGAATCGGCCAAGCGCTCGGCCAGACGATCCAGGCCGGGGGCGTAGACGGGCTTGCGTTCGGGGGCGGGCTTGCGCTCCTGTTCCGGATACCGGTTCGCCAGCGTCACCGCCTCTTCGGTGGCACGAACCGAAAGCCCTTCCGCGACGATCCGTTCCGCCAACTTCTCCTGCGCCTCGGCGCCCGCGTCCAGACCCAGCAAGGCGCGGGCGTGCCCTGCCGACAGAACTCCGGCCGCAACCCGCCGCTGCACCGGGATCGGCAGCTTGAGCAGACGGATCATATTCGTGACGACCGGTCGGGATCGGCCGATCCGATTCGCCAATTCCTCGTGGGTGACGTCGAATTCCTCGAGCAGCTGCTGATAGGCTGCCGCTTCTTCCAGAGGATTGAGCTGTACGCGGTGGATGTTCTCCAACAACGCGTCACGCAGCATGGCATCGTCGGAGGTTTCCCGGACGATCGCCGGAATCGTTGCCAGCCCGGCGTCCTGGCAGGCTCGCCAACGACGCTCACCCATGACGATCTGATAGCGAGCGGGGGAGCCCGACTCGGTCTTGGCCGGCTCGCTCAGTGCGCGCACCACGATCGGCTGCATCAGGCCGAATTCGCGGATCGAGTGGATCAGCTCGTCGAGTGCATCCTGTTCGAAGACCTGACGCGGCTGCTTCGGATTGGGCTGAATCTCTTCGGCCGGAATCTCGCGATAGACGGCTCCGGCATCGGAGTCGGCAGCCGGATCGGGGACCCGGTGCAGATAAGCCTCCGCAGGATGTGGTCCGATCGGATCGAGACCGATGACGGCGTTCGCCGCGGCACTCCCGAGTCCCTGTACCTCGGCGGGACCGGTCGGGATGAGCGCGGCCAGCCCGCGCCCTAATCCACCCTTCTTCGCCTGACTCATCGGCTTATCGGCCCCTTTCCTCATTCACATCGCCATCCTCGGCAACCGGTGTGGCCGCCACCAGACCCGGCGCATAGGTCGCACCAACGGCGCGAGCCGCCATCTCCCGACCCGCATCCAGGTAGCTCATGGCACCACGAGAACCGGGGTCGTAATCGAGAACCGTCATACCGTAGCCCGGCGCCTCCGAGACCTTCACACTGCGTGGAATGACCGATCGCAGCACCACATCACCGAAGTGCCCGCGGACCTCCTCCGCGACCTGATCGGCCAATTTGGTACGGCCGTCATACATTGTGAGGACCACGGTCGAGACGTGCAGTTCGGGATTGAGATGGGACTGAACCAGGCCGATATTGCGCAGCAGCTGTCCCACCCCTTCCAGGGCGTAGTACTCGCACTGGATCGGGATCAGGACCTCTTTCGCGGCCACCAGGGCGTTGACCGTCAGCAGGCCGAGCGAGGGCGGGCAGTCGATCATCACGTAGTCGATCTCGTAACCGGCCAGATTCGCCTCCTGGATCGCCGTCTTGAGACGGCCCTCCCGGGCAACCATGGAAACGAGTTCGATCTCGGCGCCGGCCAGGTCGATCGTGGCCGGAATGCACAGCAGGCGCTCGTTGTGTGGACTCTGCTGGATCGCATCCTGGACCGGAATCTCTCCGATGAGGAGTTCGTAGCTGGACGGAATGCCGGAATGATGATCGACCCCGAGGGCGGTGCTGGCATTGCCCTGCGGATCGAGATCGATGACGAGAACCGTCATCCCCTGCACTGCGAGAGCGGCGGCGAGGTTGACCGCCGTGGTGGTTTTACCGACGCCGCCCTTCTGATTGGCGATGGTGATGATGCGTTGCTCGCGCGGCTTCGGAATGTTCATCGAACCAGGGTGCAGGACCTGACTCGCACGTTGTGCCTCCGCCGCGATCGGCGTGTCCGCGGTGGAGATACTTCCGAAGGGCGTGCGACTGAAGTCCTCCGTGTCGAAGGCATTGCCTTCCAGCATTCCGGGGACCCGCGAGGTTGTTTCCCGTGAAACTTTTGCCGGACCGTTCGACATACAGGCTCCTAACCCCGAGAACTTCAGACACGTGCCGGCGTGGCTTCGGCGCCACGCGGCTCGAGTAGGCGGAGCGCCGCCTTGTTGCGAGACCGATAGCCATCCGGCGAGCTGCCGGGCACCGAGAGAATGCGCTCACACTCAACGCCACTTAGCTTGCCAGTACCGGAGGCAATACGGAAGTTGAACCGCGGCAATCCTTCTCCGACACGCTGAAAATCGGACAATTCCTCTGCGCAACTCGCCCCCCGGCGCACACGGTCCGCGATGTTTCACATGAAACCACGCCGCCCTGAGGCGCAGATTCCGACGCTCAACCGCACCCCACCGTTGGACCTCTGCGCGCTTCCGACGCCACCGGCGAGGGGAGTGGTTTCATCTGTCAGCCAACAACACTGATCCACCGGCCGGCGGACACGTGATCCGCCAGACCATCAGACGTGTCCGCCACAGCCCCTGTCCGGCAGAATCACCAGTCCGCTCAGCGCGCGGACCGAATTCCGCGTCAGCGGCCAGCTGTCCGCCCCGACCTGTCCGCCCGCGGACTGTCCCTGGACCACCTGAACCACCTGTCCGTCAACCACACTCAGTCCGCCTGCCGACCCAGTCATCGCTATCGCAGTCCGGCCTTCTCGCGGACCAGCGGCCCTCTTGCGAGTCCGCGCTTCTCGAGGCTTCCGGATGTTTTCGTACGCCTGTGTGTCCCTGCGGGTCCGGTGTCTGGGCAGTCCGGCGTCCGAGTGGTCTGGTATCCGTGTGGGTCCGATTTGGATCGGCAGATGCGTTCCGCCCTGCGCAAACTACTTCCGCCGCAGTCCCGGGTCCCGTGGGTCTGGTGCCACTCTGGGTCTGGTGTCCCTGTCGGCCCGATGTCCTCGTAGGTCTGGTGTCCCCGTGGGCCCGCTCTCCCCGTGGGCCCGATATCCCCATAGGTCTGGTGTCCCCGTAGGCCGCTCTCCCCGTGGGCGCGGTGTCCCCGTGGGCCCGGTGTCCATGTAGGCCCGGTGTCCCTGTGGGCCCGGTGTCCCTGTAGGTCCGGTGTCCCTGTAGGTCCGGTGTCCCTGTAGGTCCGGTGTCCCTGTAGGCCCGGTGTCCCTGTAGGCCCGGTGTCCCTGTAGGCCCGATGTCCCTGTAGGCCCGATGTCCCTGTAGGCCCGATGTCCCTGTAGGCCCGGCGTTCCCGTAGGCCCGGTGCCCCGTGGATCCGATACCGCGTAGGGCCGTCTGCCTGTAGGCCGGGTGTCGTAGGCCTGTGTCACATAGACCCTGTGCATTTGGGTCCTGGTCGCTGCGCGGGCTAGCCTCCTCGCAGCCTGATTCCCTTTCGGCCTGGTCTCCTTTGGGCCTCCTCGCGAGCCGGACTCCCCAGCGCCGAACCTCTTCGCAGTCCCGGTCTCATCGCTGGCCTGCCGTCCCGCCCGGCTTAATCCCAGTGGCAACTTTCTCGCAGGCCCAATCTCTCCGCCGTCCTTATCTCGCCGCAGGCTCGGCGTCCCATGGGCTCGGTCTTCCCGCGGGCACGGTTGCCCTCTATGCCTTGCCCCTCGTGAGCCTTGGGCTCGCGGGCTCGGTTTCCCTGTGGTTCCAGCCTTCTCGTACAACTCTGGTTCAGGGGATTCGGCCTTCATGTGCGCCCGGGCTGTCCGAGCGTTTCGACCTCTCGCAGGTGCCTTCCTGAGGCAACGCTCTCGCGGATGCCATTCCTGGGTCGACCTTCCGTTCTGCCAACGCTTTACACGGTCCGCGCGCTCTGACACCGCACGCCGCAATACATCCCGCAGGTGAATAGTCTCCGGGCCTCCGCTCAGTCCGGCTACGTCACGCGATGGTCCGTCGGGCGGCGGGCATGGCAGCTTCCACGGCCGACCGCGGCCCAAGTCGACAGGCGGACAAGCCCCTCGACCGATACCACACTCGGCGTCGCTTCGTTCAGACCGACTGATCCTTCAGCCGGCAGCACGTCTCGAGCCAACCCTCACCTCGCATGCCTCCCATCTACGGCGCTCTTTGATCCCGGCACTTCTCCGGTCCGAGGGAACTCTCGGCCCCGACGCATCTCAGCCAGCACGAGCCGCACCTGACGCCCCGCGTCCCGGTATCCCTTGCCCGTGCGTCCGCCCAAAGCGCTCCAGCCCAACACGTCTCAGCCAGCGCAGGCATCGCCCGACACTCCTCGCGTTTCGTACCCCTTGATCCCCCGGGACATCTGACGACCGGAGGCAGCCTCAGCGCCAACACATCTCGGTCGGCCGATGACCCACACGGCATCTCTCACCACCCCAACGCCCGTGCCCTTCATTCAGCCCATGCTGCCGGACAGTTTCCTCTCGCGTGGGGACCACACAGCCTCGGGCCAGGACGTCTCGGGAAGCGCATCGCATAGGTCAGGAGGCCGGGCGACCTACCCCATGCGGTCTTCTCTTGATGCCGCACAACTGTCGATCATTTTGTTGGAGTCGCCCAGCTGTCGGTGCCGACCCACGCCTCGGGCCAAGGCGTCCTCGAGCGACGCGATCATCGGCACACGCGAATCATTCAGTCCGACACGTCAGCTTCTGCGGCACGGTGTGCGACCCGGCCCGACGCATTTCCCGGCGCCCACTCAGTCGGCTTGTCCGCGGCCCGAGGGACGGCTCGGCTCGACGCGTCTTCGAAGCACCAGTTCCACCGCCGCACAGGTCCCTCGAGCCGACATCAGCCCGTGGGATGTATCTATCGGACCTGCATCTCCTGGCCTGCAAGCAATTCAGCCCAGTGCGTCACATCGCAGTCCTCGATGTATCCTCTCGACCCGCCCACCATTCGACGTTGCGAACCTCTCTGCCCGACAAGCGCCTCGGTTGCGGATTGCTTTCAGCCGACTCGTAACTCGCTCCGGCGGACTCACATTCAATGTGCGTCAGGATCCGGAGTGCTACTCGGTTCCGACGAATGCTCGGTTGAAGCGTGTCCGATGCGAGGCGCTCATTCGACCAGCACACCCCCGCGTCGACGACGAGCCGGAACACGCATCGCGCGATCACGCACCTTCGAGCGATCCTGGGCCGCGCCAGGTTTCATGTGAAACATCTCGAAACGTTGCCGTGGTATCCCGTCTGTCAATCCGCTACGAAACCGCACCCTCCCAGATGAGACTCGCTGCGGATGGATCGACTCACAGCATGATGACGATTGCGTTCGTCGCGCGGTCGGCCGCATGCCGAGTCGTTCTGACAGCCCCCGCTCCGCCCCCAGACGCTAGGCGCACGCCAAAGCAGCCAATCTGTTCGCAGCGGATGAGGGGACCGCAGCGGATGATGCACGCACCAACCCCGAGACCAACCTTCGTCACGGTGACGGGAGGCCGAGTATCGGCCCGAACATCACAGTCGGCTGCCGCGAGGCGCTATCCCAGCGACAAGCCCGCCTCGACGGCCGCCTCGCTGTTTCACATGAAACATGGGGGAGACCCAGATTGAATGCGGATCTCAGGTCCCAACCTCCGCCCGGCCGAGGCCGCGCCGCCTCCCGGCAGCAGCTCGCCGACAGGTCCAACCACCGGTCCGCGTCGAAACCTCGCCCGCCCGGCCGCCCCCGGGCCAGGCCACCGCAGCGAAGAACCGGTCGGAGTTGACTGCCGCTGCGCACCCCGTTTTTCACGCCGACCGCAGCTCCCCGTAGATGTGAGTCTCGGATCAACCGAATCATCGAGATGCTGCCGCCAATAGAGCGACTGGGCGCGACCCGCGTTCGAAAGGCAGCCGAGCCCGCTACTCGGACAGCAGCCGAGCGCAGCCGATGGCGTCCCACCTTCGCCCGAGATCGGCGCGAAGGAGCAGGCATCCGAGCGCGAGCTTCCTCGAGGCATCGAATGATTCACGTGAAACTGCGGAATCGCTTACGGGATCTCAGGACAATCCCGTCCAACAGTCAGCCACCCGGCCCGGAACGGCACGCATCCTCGCCTAGTCCCCTCAGCACCAATCACACCGCGACGAGCAACCCCTGGCATCGCTACCGCTTACGCCTCCGGCATTGATTGCGGTCCGCCCAGGCCGCTGAACCACCGCCACCAACTCACCCGCACCGTACGACCGCGCCGGCCCACACCCATCGCAGGCGCTTGCCAGCGTCTGGTGGCCCCAAGGCAAACCTCCAACCGCCACTGGAGCCTACGTACGAAGCTCTACATACCCGAGCGTGGCACCGACGCTCTCCCACCCGCATGGACTACGAACAGCGCCAGAATGTTTCACATGAAACCGTGACTCGGATCACCGCGACCGTCGCGCTCGAACCCCGCGTCGTCCCGGACGTTCGGAGCGCGGCAATCGCTCTACGCTCAGAACGACCGTCGGGGGAGTGATGATCCCGACGCCGCATTCGAGAACCTGCGCATTGCCGCCTCCGGCGCGCGTCAACTCCTCGCGGTCGCGCTCCAGTTCCTCCGCGACGCTCGATCCCTTCAGGGCGAGCATGCGGCCGTGCTCGTGCACCAACGGCAGCGACCATTGCGCGAGTTTGGCGAGCGGTGCGACCGCGCGAGAAGTAACGACATCGGCGCCGCCGGCCTCTTTTCGGACGCCTGGTTGTTCCGCGCGGCCGCGGACCACTGTCACATCCAGTCCGGCCTCGTCGATGAATTCCGCGAGGAAGATGGTCCGTCGCAGCAGTGGCTCGACAAGCGTGACACGAAGGTCGGGCCGGGCTATCGCGAGTGGGATACCGGGGAGCCCGGCACCGCTGCCGACGTCAACGACCGTCGCACCTTCGGCGATGAGTTCGCCGAGCACGGCGCAATTCAGGATGTGTCGATCCCACAGCCGCGGTAGCTCTCGCGGTCCGATCAATCCTCGTTCCACCCCGGCGCCCGCCAGAGCCGCATAGTACTGCCGGGCGAGCGGTAGCCGATCTCCGAATACTTGCGCCGCCTCAGCGGGCGGCTCCTCCGCACCGGAAGCGGGGGAGGGGTTCGGTTCAACGCTGTCCGTGCCTCGTTCCACGTGAAACTTCCTTCCCGACCGATAGGAATAGATATCGGGCGCCCATCGATCGGTCCGCCCGCACTGTGGCTGCGTCCGTACAAGGGTAGGGGAACCAGTTTACCGCAACAGGGGGACTCCCCCCCCCCAACCCCGCTCCGACGGTACAAAACCCCCACCCCCACTTGGGTC
>CBJNFW010000275.1:0-11740 GCA_966435935.1 uncultured Nocardia sp. | reverse complement strand
ATTCAAGGAAGTCGGGGCCAGCTGGATCGGTCAGGAACCCGTCGACTGTTGCTTAAAATCAGTGCCCTACGCGCCCGAGGCTGGACGATCTCCCAGATCGCCCGCCACACCGGCCGCGACCGAAAAACCGTCCGTGCCTGTCTGGCCGGCGAACGCGAGCCCGGCGTCCGCAAGCGCCACCAGCCCGACCCGTTCGAACCGTTCGTCGAATACGTCACCGCCCGACTCGCCGAAGACCCACACCTGTGGGCTCAAACCCTGATGGATGAGCTTGAACCACTGGGGTTTCCGCTGTCGTACCAGTCGCTGACCCGCAACATCCGTGCCCGGAAACTCCGGCCGGTCTGCAAAGCGTGCCGGACCGCGACCGAACGCCCCAACGCGGTGATCCCACACGACCCCGGCGGTGAAACCCAGTGGGACTGGGTCGATCTCCCCGACCCGCCCGCCTCGTGGGGGTGGGGCAAGAACGCGCACCTGCTCGTCGGTTCGCTCGCCCACTCCGGCCGCTGGCGCGGCTACCTCGCCCCGTCCACCGATCAGCCGCACCTGATCGAGGGCCTCGACCAGGTCGCCCGCAAACTGGGCGGCCTGACCGGCACCTGGCGGTTCGACCGCATGTCCACCGTCTGCCACTCGGCGTCCGGGCAGATCACCGCGTCGTTCGCCGCGGTCGCGAAATACTACGAGGTGATCCCGGCGATCTGCCCGCCGAGGCGCGGCAACCGCAAGGGCGTGGTCGAGAAGGCCAATCACACTGCCGCGCAACGCTGGTGGCGCACCCTCGCCGACGAGATGACCGTCGAACAAGCCCAGAGGGACCTGGACAAGTTCTGCACGCTTCGCGGCGACACCCGGCTGCGTCCGACCGCCGCCGACGGCCGGGCGAGCGTGGCGACGGTCGCGGCAAGAGAACCGTTACGGCGCTTGCCCGCCGAACCCTATCCGGCGATCCTCGCCGAACCACGGGTGGCGTCGCGGCAGGCGATGGTGTCCTGGCGCGGGAACCGCTACTCGGTGCCACCCGAACTCGCGGCGGCGACGGTGATCGTCGCGCAACCGTTGCGCGGCAACATCATCGACATCGCCACGACCGACGGGATCGTGATCGCCCGCCACGAACGCGCCACCGACGGGCTCGGCGCCACCGTCCGCGACCACGGCCACGTCGTCGCTCTCGATCTGGCCGCGATGGAAGCCGCGAACACTGGACGCCCGCACCGCCGCAAGGAACGCATCCCGCCCGGCGACGCCGCCCGCGCGGCCGCGGCGATCCTGTGCGCGGCCGCGAACCCCGCAGGAGCAGCCGCTGCCACACCGGCAACACCGGAACCGACCAGCGGCAGCAATGTCACCGATCTGGCCGCCTACGAGCGCGCCGCCACCGCCAGGAGCCGCAAATGACCACCCCGAACAGCTCGAAAAAGCCCGCGTCCGCCCGCAAATCCGTCAAGGCGGTCGGCGCCGAGGAGACCGCGACCCGCTACCAGCAACTCCGGTCGCATCTCGCGACGCTGAAACTCCACGCCGCCGCAGAAGCGCTGCCATCGGTTCTGGAGCAAGCGGCCAGTGAGAACCTGTCGGCGACAGCCACTTTGGAGAAACTGCTGCGGATCGAGGTCGACGAGACCGAAGCCCGCCGGCTGACCGGCCGGCTGCGGTTCGCGAACTTGCAGACCCCGGCGTCGCTGGAGAACTTCGACGTCGACGCCGCCTCGGGGATCGACCGGCCGCTGCTCGACGAGCTGGCGACCTGCCGCTTTCTGGAATCAGCGACCAACGTCCTGCTGATCGGCCGGGCACCGGAAAGACCCATCTGGCAACGGGTTTGGCGCGAGCGGCCGCGCACGCCGGTTACCGCACCTACTTCACCACGGCCGCGGATCTCGCGGCCAGGTGTCACCGGGCGGCGATCGAGGGCCGATGGGAGACCACGATGCGGTTCTACGCCGGACCGGCGTTGCTGGTCATCGACGAACTCGGGTATCTGCCCTTGCCGGGCGAGGCGGCCGCCGCGTTGTTTCAGGTTGTGTCGCAACGGTATTTGAAGACCTCGATCGTGATCACGACGAACCGCGGTGTCGGATCCTGGGGAGAAGTGCTGGGCGACAACACAGTTGCCGCGGCCCTCTTGGATCGCCTCCTTCACCGGTCGATGGTGATCAACCTCGATGGTGATTCCTACCGGCTGCGCGACCATCAGGCCACGGCCGACAGCCTACGTCGGGCGACGACGGGGAATCGGGAGCCGCTATGATCTGATCGCTCACGGGTGGGGAATTTCGGCGAGCACAGCCGGGGAATTTCGGCGAGCGTGGTCAGCAGCACTGATCCGCTGGCGACGACTCAGCAACCGAACCCGATTAGGAGCTCTGAGCAGGAATTGAAGGCGCGCGCAGGCGACGGCCTCTGCCCCCGTCGCTTGCCGCAGTCATCGTCCAACAAACACGTCGCCTGCAGGAAATGATCCCGACCGGGGAAGGCAGTCGCGCAGCCTGCGCTGCACCGTCTGTGTCTCCTCCAGCACCGCATCGACGAGCTCGAACGGCACGACGGCGGTCCTTGGGGACCCCACACTGTCGGCCTCGACTGCTACGGAGCGTGCGCGTCCTCGATCGTTACCCAGACCGCGATCTGTGCACGTGAGGTGAAGGCGAGTTTCGTGAGGATGTGTTCAACGTGGCCTTCGGCGGTGCGTTGGGAGATCACCAGTTTGGCAGCGATTTGCTTATTGCTGAGTCCTTGGCCGATGAGTTCGGCGACTTGCCGCTCGCGTTTGGTCAGTGCGGTGGATGTGCCCCGGGACGGGGTGCTGCCCTGTTCTCCGAGTGCGTAAGCGACGGCGGCGTCCAGGCTCAGCATTCGGCCGCGCCGGAATGCTGCATCGAACTTTCGAGCGCCGAGAGCACGGCGCGTTACTCGGTCGCATTCTCTGTTCAAGGGTGACGTCAGGGGTGATAGGGGCGGAACGGCCGTTGTTGCTTCACGTGCGGCTGGCCAGAGACGAGCGGCGGCTCCCATCAGAACGGCCGCACGTTCGGCATCGGTGTGGGCGATAGTCCATGCCAGTGCCTGGAAGTCGACGGCGGCTGTAGTGGGGCTGTTCAATCTGCGATTGAGCCGTAGTGCGGTCATGATCAGGTGCTCTGCACGCCGTCTGTCGCCTTGCTGCCATGCGACCACTGCCATTCCCCGGAGGGCGGAGCCACGATAAAACAACTCGCCGCATGGTTCGGTGACGGACAGTAGTTCCCGGCTGTGCGTGTCCGTTCGAGTTCGATCGCCGCGTACTTCGGATGCCCACATAAGGAAGCCCAGGGCGTTGGCGTGCAGTGTGGACGTCCGCTGCGTGCGGAGTATGTTCACTGCCCGTTCGAGTGCGGCACATGCGCGTGCAGCGTCGCCACGAGTAAGGGCGAGTGAACCCTCGGCGATGTCGATCTGGGCCTGGACTGCGGGGATCGAGGACTGTTGGGAGAGTGCACGTACCTCTTTTGAATGGGTTGCCACAGTGCGGAAGTCACCGTGCACGGCGGCGAGCTGGATGCTGGCCCGCAGTGCTGCGACACGATCGGGTGCTGGTCCGGCGTCGGAGCGAGCGAGGGCGCGGTCGAGCAACGCTCGGCCTTCGCCGTATAGCCCGCGGAGAAACCAGAACTCGTACAAGGCCGCACTGGTACGCAGGCTTGCTTGGACGGCTTCCGGCGTGTCCTCGGACAGGAAGGATTCGAGCGCTTCACGGAGATTCGGTTGTTCGCGGTCGAGGCGAGCTACCCATTCGGGCTGCCGGTGGCTGATCCACTCGGCCTCGGCATCCAGTGCCAACTGTTTATACCAGCCGCGGTGTCGTCGGCGCAGGGCCTCGTATTCAGCGGTCGTCTGTAGTTTTTGCCGACCGTACTGGCGCAGGGTTTCGAGCATGCGGAACCGCACGACTGTATCGACTTCTTCTCGGATCAGGATCGACTTGTCCACAAGGGATGTCAGCGCATCAAGGGCGCTCGGCGGCGTCAGGTCCGTGGCGCAGATGTCTTCGGCAGCGTCGAGTTCGAAGCCGCCGACGAACACCGACAGGCGAGCCCACAGCCGCTGTTCCGCTAAGGTACACAGCTCATAGCTCCAGTCGATACACCACTGCAGCGCCTGTTGCCGCTTTGGCGCACTACGACTTCCGTGCGTGAGAAACGAATACCGGTCGTCGAGATGCTGCAAGATCTGATCGATCGACATAGATCGCAGCCATGCTGCGGCCAGCTCTATCGCCAGGGGCAAGCCGTCGAGGCGAGCGCAGATTTGGGCGACAGCCGATGTGTTGTCTCCATCGAGTTGGAAGCCCGGCACCACTGCTGCGGCGCGGTCGGAAAACAGCGTCACTGCGCCGAAGCCCGAAATCGCCCGCAAGTTACTTTCCTGGTCTTTGTTCGGAACTGCCAAGGGCGGCACCCATACTACGGATTCTCCGTCGATATTCAGCGGTTCGCGGCTTGTCGCGAGGATCCGCAGATGGGGACAGGCCCGCAGCATTGTGTCGGTCAGCTTTGCGACGGCATCTACTACGTGCTCGCAGTTATCCAAGATGAGCAACATATCCGCCGACCCGAGGAACTGGGTGAGAACCTCGACCAACGGTGTGTTCGGCCGGCCGCGGATGTCCAGTGTGGCTGCCACGACCTCGACCAGGTGCGAGGCGTCGGACACATCGGCTAGTTCGACCAGCCATGCTCCGTCAGCGAAGTTGTGACGCGCGGTCGATGCGGCTCGCAAGGCTAGCCGGGTTTTACCCACACCACCGCTGCCGGTCAGCGTCACCAGCCGGGATACCGACAGCTCCCTCTTCATCTCGGCTAGCTCTGTGCGACGGTCGATGAAACTTGTCAGCTCATACGGCAGATTCCCATCACCTCTGTCGGGGCCCCGGGCAACCGCTGCGGACGGAAACTGTGTTCGTACTCGACTGCGCTGGTCGAGGGGTCCGAGTTCAGGGCCGATCCGCAGCGCCATCTCGTCGATCGGGAATTCATGGCGCCGCTGAATCTGCCGGATGGTATCGCCCAGAACTGCGGCGGAGGGCCGGTGCCCGACTTCTCGGTGCATCGCCGTTGCGATGAGCGCGATCACGTCATCGGGGATGCCGCTGTCGCGCAGGCCCGATACCGGCTGGGTTGTTATCCGTAGGAATTGTGTCACTACGTTCTCTTCGGCGCGCCGCTCGAATGCCGCGTGTCCGGTGATTGCACAGAACAGGGTGGCTCCAAGCCCGTAGACGTCCGCGGCCGGGGTCGGTGCTTCTCCTTCGAGGACTTCGGGTGCGATGAAGGCCGGTGAGCCGGTCAATGTGCCCGCCGAAGTCCGGAATCCGCCAGCGATATGCGCGATGCCGAAGTCGGTCAACGCGGGCTCCCCGTAGTTGGTAAAAAGGATATTCCCCGGTTTCACGTCTCGATGCATGATTCCGAGACGGTGCGCGCTCTCGAGCGCCCCGGCGATTTTCACCCCGATCGACAACCCCTTTCCCAGAGAAGTCGGACCGTGTTTGCGGATCCATGCATCCAGCGAATCCGGCTGGTAGTACGGCATCACAAGGTAGGCGTGGCCGCTGGCGGTAGCGCCGACCTCCAGGACGGTCACGATGTTCGGATGCTCGGTCAAGCGGCCCATCGCGTGCTGTTCGCGAATGAACCGGGCCTGGTCGTCGGGGTCCAATTCCGTCGCTGACACCTTCACCGCGACCGTTCGATCAAGCGCCTCCTGCCAGCAGCGATACACCACTCCGAAACCGCCGTGGCCGATCTCCACCGCGTCCTCGAAACCGGCGGCGGCTAGCTCCGCAGTGAGAGGAGTAAGCACATCACGGCGCGTCGGCATCGGGTCGTCATCCGTCACCGGTCGGACCCAACTTCATCCATTGCAGGACGACAGGCATCGTTCTGTTCGCTCACCTTCCGTCCGAGCCAGCATATCGCAGGGCAGCGCGGCATGCTCGCCTGGTTTTTCGTTAGCTACTTGTCCCTGAAATAGTCGGTTGGAAGAGCCTGTGGGTGAGGTGCGATCGCTGATTGGTGTGGGGTTGTTTTTCGGGTCGTGCTGGCTGAATCTTGGTTTTCACCGGGTGATTACTAAGGAGTTCGGAAGTAGGTCGAGTCAGGCGGTGGTGTAGGCCAGGTGCGGGTCACCGAAGAATCCGCGCACGGGGGCGGGTAGTTTCTGCAGTCGGCGCAGGGCGCCGGTGGTCTTGGTTTTCAGGTCGTCTTTGCTGGTGACGCCGGTCTTGCCGATACGGTCGGCTTTGACGTTCTTCCATACCCATTCGTCGGGGTTGAGTTCGGGTGAGTAGCCGGGTAGGAAGAACAGCCGCAGTGCGCCCTCGGTGCCGGCGACGAACTGTTTGGTGGCGTTGGCGCGGCGGCTGGGGTGGCCGTCGACGATCAGGAACACCGGGCTGTGAGCGTCTTTGAGCAGGCGTTTGCAGAATTCGATGAACACGTCTGCGGTGACGGTGCCGTCGTGGAGCATGAACCGCAGCGCGCCTTGCGCCGAGACTGCCGAGAGCATGTTGATCGAGTAGCGGGCTCCGGTGTTGGCCACGACCGGTGTCTTGCCGATCGGCGCCCAGGTGGTGCCCGCGTGGTAGTCTGATCGTATCCCGGCCTCGTCGGCGAAATACACTGTGGCACCGGCCTTTTTGGCTTCGGCGCGGATCGCGGGGAACTGCTCGGTTTTCCATGCCTCGACTGCGTCGGGGTTTTGCTGGTAGGCGCGGTGCAGCGGGCGCTGCGGTGACAGGCCCATCGTGTGCAGCAGGCGGCCCACGCTGACCACGCTGAGCTTCACGCCGAACTCGCGGCGGATCACCTCACGCACCATTTCCCTTGTCCACAAAGCGAATTCGAACGACATCTGGCGCGGATCGACACCGACGATGAACCCGTACAACTTCGAGATCTGTGTGGCGTTCAACCGGGGCGGGCGGCCCGGCACCGCTTTGGCCTTCAATGCGTCCTTGCCGCCCTCGCGCGCCTTGGCCAGCCACCCGTAGACGGTGTTCTTGTGAAATCCCATGGTCACGGCCACTTCTTCGGGGTGCGCGCCCGCCGCGACATGCTCGATCGCCCGCATCCGCAGCACCTCGAGGGTCTTGTGATCCAGCTTCCGGCCATCGTTCTCGCGCACCCATGGAATTCTCCCAGGATGCCGTGAGAATCCGGGGAATTCACCCGGCGATTCTCGACTTACTTACGCACTCCTTAGTAAGCCGGTGTCGGGGTTGTAGACGAAGATTCCCAGCCCGATCCAGGTCCGGGCACCGGCGAGGCGGCGCATCCGGCTGCGGCGCAGCCCGAATCCTCGTTTGAGGTGGCTGATGCGGGCCTCGCCGCCGACGCGCGCCAGTTGCGCATGCGCCGGAAGGCGCTGTGCACACCGGCGGGGATGCCGATCCTGGGCTCTGGCCGACCCGAAAATCGGTGAACGCGAGATACTTCAGCGATGCTCGGGGGCGATGCCGCGGTGACCGCCGAACATTGCCGCGGTGACCGCCGAACATGAGGGCGGCATCTTGCTGATCTGTGACAAGGGTTTCGCCGGTCGTGAGTTCGAGACGCTGTTGGGCGAGTACGGGATAACGATGCTGCGCCCGTCGCGCAAGGATGAGAAGGCCCGCGCCGGTGAGCCGCTGCTGAAGAAGGTGCGTCAGCTGATCGAATCGCACTCACTGCATCCTCGCGAAACAGGTGGACTGCCAGCGTTTCCTCGAGATTATCGAAGCCGGTGACATCTACGTGATCACCGAAAACCTCTCCAGCCAGTACACCAATTCAGACGCGAAAGGCTCTCGAGGACCACCGTTGGGGCATACACGCTTTCGTGGAGGCGCCAGGCAGGCTGTTGTTGTCGTTACCGTCATTCAACTGAAGTTGACAGCTGTCCCAACACGAATCTGGTCACTATCGGTAGCCCGCCGATGTGCCGGGCCACCCTCGCCTGCGGCAGGGACAACGCGACAGGCGATCACCTGTTCCAGTGCCTGAAACAGACAGTGCCCGTCCGGCGGAAGCGGTGTCAGGCTGCTGAGGACAGAGCAGGTGTGGAACGCGTACTGATACCGCGGAGAGGTCGTCGTGGAAACTGCAGCGTATATCGAGCCGAGCATTTCGGAGGTTGTCTCCGACGGCCGGCGCGTCTCTATGGCGTCTGTGTTGCTGGGCGGCGTTCCTCGCGGCGCCGTGATCGTGCTCAGCGACATCGGTGCTTCGTCAGCCGACACGGCCCAGACCATGAATCGGCTCGCGGAGCATGGGTATGAGTCCGTAGCCGTCGACCTGGGCTCTGCAAGTCCCAACGTCGCGGAACAGGCGGATCTCGCGGCGCTGGCGGATGTCGAGGTACTCGTGCAGATTCTCGCGGAGCGCGGCTGGTCCAGGGAACAGACAGCCCTCGTCGGGTACGGCTACGGCGGGCGTGTTGCGCTGATCGCCGCCGCCGTGGCGACTTTCGGTGCTGCGGTGAGCATCGAGCCCGCCGCCGATGAGCAGCTCCTGGGCAACCCAAATCAGATCGGAGGCGGGAATGGTGTGCTTACCCCGTGGCTTGGGCTCTTCTCCGGAGTAGGGGAGACCACCCAGGCGCAGTCGCTGCACACCCTGCGGCGCTGGCTCTGGTCCCATTCGTTGGCATACAGCCAGATAGTGACCTATCCAGGGACCACACCCGCTTTCTACTGGGAATCTCCGGACGTCGCCGGGCACGCTGCGGCATTCGATTGCTGGCAGCGGGTCATCGAGTGGCTCAACTTGCGCGTCGTTCCCAAGCCGACCCCGCTCGCCGAAGCCTGGCGAAAGCACACCCCGACCCGTCCGGCAGCAATTGCAGGTGCGGACAACAACGAATTGGAGTCATGCTGATGTCCATCTACGTCGATGATGACCGGGTCATGCCGCGGTTCCGCGTCAACCGGTCGGCCATGACAGACCCCGAGGTCTTCACCCGAGAACGCGATCTCATCTTCAGCCGGTCATGGTTGTACATCGGTCATGAGACCGAACTCAAGAAGCCGAACGACTTCAAAACCCGGTCGGTCGGCGGACGTCCGCTGATCTTCGCGCGTGACGCACATGGCAAGATCCAGGTATGGGTCAACTCATGTCCGCACCGCGGGGCGACAATCTGCCGGGAATCCCACGGCAACGCACGGTTCCTGACCTGTTTCTACCACGGGTGGTCGTTCAGCACCTCCGGCGAGACGGTGTCGATCCCGGACGATGCCTCCTACGGTCCGAACTTCGCCAGACCGGGTCTCGCGGCACCGGCCCACGTCGACTCTTACCGCGGGTTCGTGTTCATCAACTTCAACCCAGAGGCAGTGAGTCTCGTCTCCTACCTGGCGGGCGCCACGGAATACCTGGATCTGGTCGCCGATCAATCGAATGTGGGCATGACGGTCCTCGAGGGCACCCACGAGTACTCGGTCCGGGCGAACTGGAAGCTACTCGTGGAGAACAGCTACGACGGGTACCACGCGGTCACGACACATCAGCGTTACTTCGAGATGGTCGCTGCAGCCCGCGGTAGGGAGGCCACTTCCATTGGTGCATCCCGCGGGATCCCGCTGGGTAACGGACACGCAGTCGGTGTAAGCCGCGCCACACTCGGACGAGCGCTGTCCGAGGATGCGCAGGCCGAGCGAGATGCACATTTCGCGAATTTACGCGCCAAGTATGGTTCCGCTTGGGTTGACCGGCTGAGCGACAGTCGCAATCTGGTGATCTTCCCGAACTTGATCGTGATCGATCTGGTAATGGGGGTGCTGATTCGGAAGATCGATCCGATTTCGCCAGACTACATGGAGGTTACTGCGTGGGAGTTGGCTCCTCCGGAGGAGGGTGCCGCGCTGCGGCGACAACGGCTGGACAACTTCCTCACGTTCTGGGGCCCGGGCGGCCTGGCTTCGCCCGACGACGTTGAAGCTCTTGAAAGCTGCCAGCGTAGCTTCGCAGCCCAATCCGAACTTGCCTGGTCGGACATCTCTAGAGGAATGAGCAGACCTGCGCCACAGGCTTTCGACGAACTGCAGATGCGCGTTTGGTGGCGCGAATGGAATCGGATCATTACCGGGGAGGAACCGCAGGAGGAGCCGCACGAGGAAATCCTCGCAGCGTATACCGCCCCGCGCGAGGTGGGGGACACGGAAGCAGTCGCGTCCTCATGACCACGGTCGACCGTACGGAATCGGAAATAGCAGGGAAGTTGGAACGCCGCTTTGCGTGCACAGCCGACGCGATGGAACCCGGCAGTTCCCTGACGCTCCCTTGGGACCCGCCAGGGCTGAGGCAAAGTCGCGTTTCAGCTGGTCATGACCAGTTTCATGACTCTTTTCGGGTGGTTGGCGTTGCGGCGGAGGGCTTTTGCGATGTTGGTGTGGCCGGCGAGGCGTAGCAGGCTGATCGCGAGGTTGCGCAGGCCGGCCATCAGCCGGGGTGCTCCTCCTGTCCGGACCAGGGACAGATCCTCACCGAAGGTGACGTCACGCACCCAATGCAACCTGTTCTCGATTGTCCAGTGGGCCTGGATGTATCGGGCGAGTTCGCGGGGTTGGGCTTGCTCGGCGGTCAGGGACGTGACCGCGTAGACGGTCTCTTTCCGGGCGCGGCCACCGCGCCGTTTACGGGTGCGGACGATCTGAATGGCTTGGGCGGCATCGGGAAAAAGGATTCCGGCTGCGACTGTGACGACCTTGTAGCGGCGGGTGAGGGTCCGGCCGTGTCGCGTGCTGTTGTCGGTGTGGCCCACCGGAACCTCACTCCAGGGCAGGCCTGCCAGCTGTTTGCGGAGTTTCTTGCGGTTGCCCTTCACCGTGAGCACGTAGTAGGCGCCGCGGCTGCGCAGGTAGATGGCGTGCTCGTCCTGGGTGTGTAGTGCGTCGGCGGTGACGACCACACCGGCGAGATCGCCGATCTGGTCGAGAACCACAGGGAAGTTCGGGATTTCGTTGGTCTTCTCATCGATCTCGACCTGACCGAGTACCACGGTCGTGTCCTGGTCGACGGCCGCCATCACCATGCGGGCACGGCCGGTGCCGTGACGCGACCCGCGCAGCGCCATGCCATCCACCGCGATCGCCCGGCGTCTGCGGATGCGCGGGGTTCGGGTGGCGGCCAGTCGCCTGGCCAGCCAGGTCCCGATCACGATGTCGAACCCGTCGCCGGTGAACGCGGCGAACGCCCGCCGGATCGTGGAGGCGTCGGGCACCGCGGTGATCCCCACCGCAGTGAGGGTGTCCTCGACCCGGTCGGCGGCCCACTCCGCGATCGCGGCGAACGATTTCGCTCCGGTGAGCACCGCGCACACCGAGATGAACAGTATCGCCGAGAACCGATGCCGCACACCCCTTTTCTTCCGTGGATCTGGCACCTGTTCCAGCGCGCACAGCAGACTCCCGGCATCGTCCGCACCGACCTGGCCGGCCCTCCCCAACTGGCCGGACAACAAAGAGATAGGGGAAGATGACACAGCGGGCACGGCAAGACTCCAGATCATTCAGGCGTAGGAACCTTCATGATCGATCACCGAGCCGTGCCCGCCCCACAACACCCCCAACATCGGTGTCCCAAAACATATCTCACCTGGTCAAGAAGCCAGAGAACGACTTCGCCTCAGCCCTGGGTTCGGGGTCTCGTACTCGACCGGAGTTAGTACTGCAACGGCACTCTTCTGAGTCTGTGCTGGTAGATGTGGTGTGTGGTGT
>CBJNFW010000274.1:0-11871 GCA_966435935.1 uncultured Nocardia sp. | reverse complement strand
CCCCCCCCCCTCCACAAATTTTTTTTCCTGGGAAAAAGGAAAGGAGACTAGGCCAGCCCCCCCAAAAACCCCCCCCCCCCACCCCCTCATTCGGTACCGGGATCAGTCACCGGAGGCCGGTGGCAGGCGGTATTCCGCATGTACCAGGGACAGCAGTTCTTCGACGGAGGTGTCCTTCGACGGACGGTCGAAGGTGATTTCGCCGTGCTGCAACAGGTTGACTCGGTCGCAGACGTCCACGACCTGGCTGTAGTTGTGCGCGATGAGGATGATGGCCAGATCGCCCTGTTGTTTGAGCCGGTCGAGCAGGCGCAGGATCTGGCCGCCCTCCTTGGCTCCCATCGCCGCGAGCGGCTCGTCGAGCAGCAGCAGCTTGGCCTCGGAGTGCACCGAACGCGCCACCGCGATGGCCTGCCGCTGCCCGCCGGACAGCGCACCCACCTCCGCGGTGACCGACGGGATGTTGATCCCGATGCGGTCCAACGACTCTCGCGCCCGGCGCTTCATCTCCGCCCGCCGCAGGAACGGCAGCGGGCGGTGCACGAGTTCCTTGTTCAGGTGCAGGTTCAGATACACCGGCAGATCCGGGATCAGCGCCAGATCCTGGAACACCGTCTCGATTCCGAGTGATCGTGCGTGCACCACCGAACGCAGCCGAGTCTCGTTGCCCTGGAACAGCAGCCGGCCACTGTCGGGCTGATGGAATCCGGTGAGGATCTTGATCAGCGTCGACTTGCCCGCGCCGTTGTCGCCGATGAGGCCGAGAATCTCCCCGCGGGCCACCCGCAGATTGATATCCGTCAGTGCCTGCACCGGCCCGAACCGCTTGCTGATGTGTTCGGCACGGATAACATCGTCCGGATTTTCGGTTGTCTGTGTCATGTGCGGCTCATTCGCTTGCGTAGGTGTCCGAGATACACGTTCAGCAGCATCGCGATGACGATCGCGACGCCGAGCACGACGTCGAAGGTGTTCGCGCTGACTCCGGCCAGGGAGAATCCGTCGAAGACGATGCCGAGCAACAATGCGCCCAGCAGCGCGCCCACCACGGTGCCGCGCCCGCCCAGCAGTGCGGTGCCGCCGATCACCGCGGAGGCGACCGCGAGGAACATGGTGTTCGGGCCGCCGTTGGTCGGATCGAACGATCCCAGCCGCAGCCCGTCGATGATGCCGCCCAGTCCCGCCAGCGTGCTGACGATCGCGAAGTTCACCACCTTGACCAGACTCACCCGGATGCCCGCCTCGGCCGCACCCACCGGATTTCCGCCGGTGGCCTGGGTGCTGATGCCGAATCGAGTGGCGGACAACAGGGTCTGCATCACCGCCACGATCCCCAGCACCCACAGCAACTCGGACCAGTGCGCCTTGCCGAACGCCGAGACCACCCAGCCGGAGGCCGGTGCGGCGACCGGTGCGCCGTTCGACATGAGCAGTGAGATACCTTCCAGCAGAAAGGAACTGCCGAGGGTGACGATGAACGACGCGATGCCGAACCGGGTCGAGATGAACCCGTTGGCCGCGCCGATCGCCGCGCACACGACCAGTGCCAGGATCAGCGCCAGAATCAGCGGAGTTCCGCCGTTGAAGAACGACATCAGCACGAACGGCGACAGGGTGAACATGAACCCGGCGGACAGATCGATCTCACCGCAGATCAGCAACATCACCTCGCCCGCGCCGACGATGGCCCACGGCGCGAGGTAGTGGATGATGGTGATGTAGTTGTCCGAGAGGTTGAAACCCGTTGTGGTGATGCTGAAATAGATCGCCACCGCGATGGTGGCGATCAGAATGCTCAGTTCCTTCTGCCGCACCAGTGCCTGTACGACGGTGCGGCCGAAGGACCGTTCTGTCACAGCGTCACCGTCGACGGCTGCGGCAGCGGGATCGAGGCGGGCATGGCGCCCAGGTTGTGGCCCTGCTGCCCCTCGTAGGCGCTGCCCGAGTTGTACGCCGCGACATTCTCTTTCGTCACGAAGGTCAGGCCGGTATCGGTTTCCGGCGGTGCGAGCAGTGTGCCCGAGAGCCGGTACAGGTACAGATACAGCACCGACAGGAAGCCCTGCATGTAGGCGGACTGGTCGATGGTGAATTCCAGTGCGCCCGAGGAAACTCCCTTGATCGTGTCCGCAAGCATGTCGAACCCGCCCGCATGCACCTTGCCCGCGATGTTCTTGCTCGAGATCAGCTGCGCGATCGAGGCGGTACTGCCCGCGTCCACCGCGTACAGGCCCACCGCGTCGGGCTGGCCCGCATAGGCAGCTGTCATCGCGTTGAGCTCACCCGCCTGTGCCGCACCGGTATTGATCGATTTCACGACCACACCGGGCGCGGCCTTCGCCAGTGCCGCGGTCAGCCCGTCCAGGCGCGGCTGCAGATTGTTCGCGCCCGGCTGGGCGATGCCGACCAGGATGGTGCCGGAGGTGACGCTCTGCGCGATCCGCTGCCCCATCAGCATGCCGGACTTGTACAGATCCTGGCCGATATAGGCCAGCGGATAGTTTCCCGGCGCGGTGGCGTTGTAGGCGACGACCGGAATCCCCTTGGCCAGAGCCTGTTTCGTGGGCTCGACGAAGGCGTTGTTGTCGGTCAGCGGGATGGCGATGCCCGCCGCGCCGGAGTTGATCGCGTTCTCGAAGGCGCTGACCATCTCCGAGACGGTCCCGTTCTCCGAGCCGGTCCATTGCGGGGTGGGAAGATTGAGCAGTTTGGCGGCGTCCGCCAGGGCCGTACGGGTCGGGATGAAGAACGAGTTCGTCGTGACATGGTTGACGAACACGAACTTCCACGCCGGGGTCGACGGAAAGTTGCCCACCCCACCGGATCCGGATCGGGTCGCACTGGCGCAGGCCGACAGCAGCGTGCCCAGCGCCGCCGCGCCGCCCGCGCCCCCGAGTAGTTTCAACGCGCCGCGCCGGCTCGCGGTCCGAGAGATCTCTACGGCATCGGAAAGATGTTCTGACATTGCGGGTTCCTCATCTACCACTTATTTCGGGTCGCCCGGCCCGCGGCCGGAACGTGTGTGATCAGCCCTCGGCGGCCTGGCGGCGTTCCCAGCCCGAGCTGAACAGGTTGAAGTTCACCGGCTTTCGCGGATGCCGCGCCAGCGCCTGGTAATCCAGCGAGACACCCAAGCCCGGGCCCTGCGGCAGCGGGAAGTAGCCGTCGACCACCTCGGGCAGCCCGGGGGCGCAGTCCTTGACGAAGACGTCGGCGAAATCGTTGAAATGTTCCTGCACTTTGAAGTTCACCGTCGTCGCGGCCAGGTGCAGGTTGGCGGCGGTGGAGATGGGTCCGCCGACGTTGTGCGGCGCCATCAGCAGGTAGTGCGATTCCGCGGTTGCGGCGAGCTTCTTGGCCTCCCACAGCCCGCCGGAGTGGGTGATATCGGTCTGCAGGATGTCCGCGGCCTGCAGCGCGAACAGTTCGCGGTAGTCGTATCGGGTGTGCATGCGCTCACCGGTCGCGATCGGAATCGAGGTGTGCGCGGCCACTTTCGCCAGGGCGGCCAGATTCTCCGGCGGCACCGGTTCCTCGAGCCAGGCCGGATCGTACGGTTCGAGCAGTCCGGCCAGGCGGATCGCGGTGGCCGGGTTGAAGCGGCCGTGCATCTCGATCATGATCTCGACCTCGGGCCCCACCGCCTCACGCACCGCGGCCACGAGCTCGAGCGAGCGGCTGGTCTCGACGTGGTCCAGCTCGAACATCCCGGCCCCGAACGGGTCCAGCTTCATCGCCCGATATCCCCGCGCGACGACGCCTCGCGCGGCCTCGGCGAACTGCTCCGGAGTCCGCTCGACCTGGTACCAGCCGTTGGCGTAGGCCTTGATCCGGTCACGCACCGCACCGCCGAGCAGCCGGTACACCGGCACGCCCAGGGCCTTGCCCTGGATATCCCAGCAGGCGATCTCGACCGCGGCGAGCGCCGACATCGCGATCTCCCCGGCCCGCGCGTAGTCCAGCCGCATCATCCGGTGGACCAGCGACTCCACCTCGAACGGATCGCTGCCGCGGATGTGGTTGTCGGTCGCCTCGGCCAGAAAGCCCAGCAGGGCGTCGGTGTGATTGAGCATCCGGACCTCGCCGAGGCCGGTCACGCCATCGTCCGTGTGAACCTCGACGATGGTGAGATTTCGCCACGCCGTGCCGAGAACGTGCGTGCTGAGCTTGGTGATCTTCATCGGATTTCCTGTCGTGCAGTCGGTTCGAAGATACAACGCTTTGACTTTTACCATCCAATCATTCGATGATTTAGTCATGAACACTTTCTCCGCCGGCCCGCTGGGCAGGCATCGCACGATGCACGGCCGGGTGGTGGACTGGCTGGGCGAGCGGGTGGTCTCGGGTGTCTACGCCGAGAATTCCCAGCTGCCCAACGAATCCGATCTCGCCACCCAGCTGGGCGTAAGCCGCGGCGGGGTACGTGAGGCGGTGAAGGCATTGGCCGCCAGGTGTTTGGTCTATCTGTGGCTGCGGATCGGCACTCGGGTGCTGCCGCGCTCGTCCTGGAATCTGATGGACCGCCAGGTGATCGGCTGGCACAACACCGATCCGGCGTTCGTGCGTGATCTGCTCGAACTGCGCCTGATCGTCGAGCCGGGCGCGGCCCGCCTGGCCGCCGAGCGGGTGGATGGTGCACAGATCCAGGCGATGAGCGCCGCCTACGACGCGATGGCCGAACACGCCGCGCGATTGCCGCAGGCAAGCGAGGAGTTCGTCGCCGCCGACCTCGCCTTCCATCTGACCCTGTTGCGGGCCAGCGGAAATCAGCTCGTCGAACAGCTGGGCCGGCTACTGGAGTCCGGGTTGCAGCACGGCCTCGAGGCGACCAGTGAACTGCCCGGCGGGGTTGAGCAGACCCTGCCGATGCATCGCGCGGTGCTCGACGCGGTCCGGCGGGGTCGTCCCGACGCCGCCGCACGCGCCTGCCGAAAACTCATCGAAACGACGGCCGATGCGATGGCGGCCCGAACGGAGTCCTGATGTCCGGACAGGTACGAGATTTCCTGCGGGCCAACGGTATGTCCGATACGGACGGGCCCGCGGCGGCGGCGAGCGCGAAACGTTTTCCCGACGGTGCGCAGTACCGGGTGGAAATCCCGAGCGTGGAGGGTCCCGCTGTACTGGCCGCGGTGCTGGCGGAGGCACGCGCCCGGGGCGTCAGGGTGCACCGACTGTCGCAGGGCAGCGGCGTGCTGCTGCTCACCGATGACGAGCTGTCGGCCATGGCCGCGCAGGGTGCGGCGGAACCGGTGGAGGTGAGCCTGTTCGCCCGGCCGCTGGCCGGATGGGGTACGGGCGCGGCGGCATCGGCCTCGGGCGCCGGCGCGGTGGGGGCACAGGCGCGCGGGAACGAGCAGCTCACGCACTGTCTGCTGGATATCGAGCGGGCCGCGCGGTTCGGCCTGCGCAGCGTGCTCATAACCGATATCGGGGTGCTCTCCGCGGCCGCGCGGATGCGGGAGCAGGGGTATCTCCCACCGGATATGCAGTTCAAGATCAGCGTGCAGATGGGCCTGGCCAATCCGGCCGCGATCCGGATCTCGGAGGATCTGGGCGCGGACACCTACAACGTCCCGACCGATCTGAGCCCGGCCCAGCTCGCCGAGATCCGGCGCGTGGTCGACATCCCGCTGGACATCTACGTGGAGGCTCCCGACGACCAGGGCGGCTTCGTGCGGCACTACGAGATCGCCGAGATCGTCCGGGTGGCCGCGCCGGTGTACCTGAAATTCGGCCTGCGCAACGCACCGAACATCTACCCCAGCGGGACGCATCTGGAAGCGACGGCGGTGGCGCTGGGCCGCGAGCGGGTCCGCCGGGCACGCATCGGATTGGATCTGCTGGCCAGGTTCGCCCCCGATGCGGTCACCTCCGAGCTCGGTGCGCAGGGGCTGGCCGTTCCCGTGGGTCAGGACGTCGAATGACCACGCCCACAGTACAGTTCGCCCCGGGCGCGGCCCGCTGCCCTGCGGGGGATTCGCGGTCGCGGAAGGTGTCGCGCACAATATTCGACACTCCCGCTGAGGTTCGAGTGCGGCGAGGGTCGGTCACGCCGGTAACGCCGGACTGCCGACCGAGCGCGCAGTCCCTGCCGACGGGAGCGCGCTGATGTCACCACGAGCGGTCCGGGTCGATGCGCCGGGGCAGGTGCGGGTGGTGCCGATGGCGCCGCGGGCACCGGGGCCCGGTGAGGCGCTGGTACGGGTTGCCTGGACGGGCATCTGCGGATCCGACCTCGAGCTGGTGCAGGGGACGCGGCCCGCGCCTTTCGTGCGGTATCCCATCGTTCCCGGGCACGAATGGTCCGGGACGGTGGCCGAGGTCGGCACCGGTGTCGATCCGGAGTTGATCGGTAAACCCGTTGTCGGAGAAGGCTTTCGGTCCTGCCTGCGCTGTGATGCGTGCCGGCGTGGCGATACCAACCTGTGTGCGAGCGGATACTCGGAGACCGGTTTCACCCATCCCGGAGCCTGGGCGGACCACCTGACATTGCCCGCGCGGCTACTGCACACGCTGCCCCCCGACGCCGATCTGCGCGCAGCCGCCGCACTCGAACCGGCCGCCTGTGCCGC
The DNA here is from genome assembly GCA_966435935.1 of uncultured Nocardia sp. GTDB lineage: Bacteria > Actinomycetota > Actinomycetes > Mycobacteriales > Mycobacteriaceae > Nocardia. The sequence continues at coordinate 5,296 of CBJNFW010000274.1, read as the reverse complement.
CGCGGCCGGTCTGCGCGCGGACGTGCGGACCGGCGAGCGGGTCGCGGTGGTCGGCGCGGGGACGCTCGGACTGCTCATCACCCAACTCGTGGCTGCGGTCCGGCCGGGCGAGCTGACCGTCATCGATCGGCGGGCCGAGTGCGAGTCGCTGGCCAGGCGTTGCGGGGCAACGCATTTCAGCACCGAAGCAGACGGTTCCCGGCAGTACGACGTGGCGCTGGAAGCCGCGGGCGGAATCGGGACCGCTCGTCTGGCCACCTCGCTGGTGCGTCGCGGTGGACGCGTGGTGCTCACCGGAATCCCCGCCGCGGCACCCGATCCGATCTCTCCCTCCGATCTGGTGCTCGACCAGATCACTGTGCACACCGTCTTCGGCGCACCGGGACGCGCCTGGACCCATGCGGTGCGCGCGTTCGCCGCGGGCGCCTTGGATCCCGCGCCGCTGGTGTCGCACGAATTCCCGCTGGAAGAGGTCGATTCCGCCCTGCGGGTGCTGCGTGCGGGCGGTGCGGTGAAAGTGTTGCTGCGGCCGTGATTTCCGTCGAACAGCTCACCGCGCCTGTCGCCGGGCACGGCGAAGGGCCGGTCTGGTGCGACCGCTGGCCCGGTCTGCGCTGGGTCGACATGCTCGCCGGCGACGTTCTCGAACTCGATTCCGGCACAGCCGAAATCCGCCGCTTTCGGGTCGGCACGGTCGCCGCGGCATTGCGCCCGTGCGCCGGGAGCGGTGTGGTCCTGGCCCTGGAACGAGGATTCGCCCTCGCCGACGACGACCTCGGGCGGGTCACTGCGCTGCCCGAACTGTGGTCCGATCCGGGCATCCGGATGAACGACGGCGGCTGTGATCCCCAGGGCCGCTTCCACTGTGGTTCGATGGCGTACGCCGAGACCCCCGGCGCGGGCGCGCTGTACCGGCTGAACCTGGACTCGAGCGTGGACGTCGAACTCACCGGCGTCACCATCTCCAACGGCCTGGCCTGGAGCCCCGACGGCGCGACCGCCTACTACGCCGACACACCCACGCACCGCGTGGACGCCTTCGACTACAGCCCGGAATCGGGCCTGTCCCACCGCAGACCCGCGATCCGCATCCCCGATGAATACGGCTCACCCGACGGCCTCACCGTCGACGCCGAAGGCACCGTCTGGGTAGCCCTGTGGGGCGGCGGCGCGGTCCACCGCTACTCCCCCGACGGCCACCTGCTGGACATCGTGCGCCTGCCCGTATCCCAGGTCACCGCATGCACTTTCGGCGGCCCGACGCTCACGGACCTGTACATCACCACGTCGCGCCAGGGCATCGACCCCAGCACCCAACCGGCCGCCGGAGCATTGTTCCGCGCCTCCCCGGGCGTCGCGGGGCAACCGGCCCTGCCCTATCGCGGAGCGACCTGATCTTCGCCGGCGGGACACCCGGGTCCGCTCGATGACCGGGACCTTCGTTTCCGCCCGCAGGGCTCCCCGGGTGCGAGCGGGTGAGATCTCCGCGCCGATGAACTGCCCGCAGTGCTCGGCCGGGATCACCTGTCCGTCACCGGAATTGGGAGAGCGCGGGGCGATGCGGCGCTCGGTCGCGAGTTCGCCGCGCTCAGCCGAGGTGCGGCTCGGCGAGCAGAACGACTCAGGCCCGGGTGGCAGCGAACTCGTCCGCGCAGGGCTCCGCGGACAGCCGCGGACCCGTCCACGTGTGCAGTGAGCCGCCCGCCGCGAGCGGAAGCCATGCCGCTGCCAAACCCTGTGTGCGCGACGGGCTTTCGTCCGGATAACGGAGCACGCTGGTGATCGCGCGAGGGGCGGTGAGCGCGTCGTCCGCGGCGGCGTTCTCGCCGAGTTCGAGACGGTGGCGCAGAAGCGGGGTGCGGTCCAGATCGGCGATCAGGTCACCGCGCCAGTGACCGGACGACTCTCCGGTGCGGCCGATCTGGACGCGTTCGCGCAGGCGCAAGCGGGCGTCGGCGGCCAGGGCGACGGTGTTGACGGTTTCGTGGACCGCCCCGCCCGCGATAACGGTGGGTTCGGGGTCGAACTCGAGTTCGCCGCTCCCGCCGACCTCGAACGACCAGTGCGCGCGCGATACCGGCGTCGCGCGGCCCGGGAGCGCGATGGTCGCGGCCACCGAGCGCACCCGCAGCCGGGCGCCCGGTTCGACCACGATCGAGATGTCGAGTTCGTCGCCGCCCAAAGGTGTTGCGGCCGTACCGATCAGATGGACGACGTCCGGGCCGGTGAGCCGCGCCGCGAGTCCGCCGGTGGCGTGAATCCGCGGCAGCGCACCGGGACTCGCGACGATCCGCAGTTCAGTGCGCAATACCGGCACCCGCGGCGGCATCGCGCTCCGCGATCGTGCGCAGTTGTTCGCGCACCCAGGCCAGGACGGGTGTGGCGGCCGGATCCTGGGTCAGCGAGGTGAACACGAACGGCCGGCCCTCCCGCACCGCGGCCGAATCACGTTCCATCACAGCCAGATCCGCGCCGACCAGCGGAGCCAGATCGGTCTTGTTGATGACCAGCAGATCCGAATAGGTCACTCCGGGCCCGCCTTTGCGCGGCACCTTGTCACCACCGGCGACGTCCACGACGAAGATCTGCGCATCGATCAGACCGGAGGAGAAGGTGGCGGTCAGGTTGTCCCCGCCGGATTCGACCAGGATCAGATCCAGCGGCGGGTTGGATTCGATCAGATCGTCGATCGCGTCGAGGTTGGCGGTGATGTCGTCGCGGATCGCGGTGTGCGGGCAGCCGCCGGTCTGCACGGCGGTGATCCGCTCGTCCGGCAGGACGGCGTGGCGGCGCAGGAAATCGGCGTCCTCGGTGGTGTAGATGTCGTTGGTCAGCACCGCCAGCGACAACTCTTCGCGCAGTTGCCGGCACAGCGCCGCGGTGAGCGCGGTTTTTCCGGACCCGACCGGACCACCGATGCCGATCCGCACCGGCTCACCGGCCGAACGCGCACGCTTGGGCCGGTCGTGCGCGTGATCGTGCGGTTCGCCGTCGATCAGATGTGGGGGCATGGGTTGATTCCTTTCACGAGGCGAACAGGGGCATCGGACGTTCCGGGTGGCGCTGTGCGAGCACATCCTGCAGTGGGTCGGACAGCGCGGCCGGACCGCGTGCCGCCTCCGCCGCGGTCCGATCACAGAGTTCGGCGAGCCGGATCGTGCTTACGGCCACCGCGGCCGGATCCAGTGCGAGCAGTCGCTGCGCGGCCGTCGCGGCACCGGTCATGGTCGTGTAGACAACCACCCCGGCGACCTCCAGCGGACTCACCGTCGCCGCGATGCCGACCACCCCGAATACCGTCGACAGATGCGGCCGCACTCCCAATGCGCGCCAATCCTGTTGCGGCCAAATCTGTTTCGCAAGACGAAGCATTCCGCGCCCCTGAGCCCGCGAGGCCGCCCGAGCAGCCGGCGCGGGAGTGCGCGCATCGGCCTCGGCCTCGGCGCGCCGCACATCCCACTCTCCCGCGCACACCGTCGCCGCCAGCGATGCGGCCACCAACCCCGACGTGCGGATACGCCGCCGCAGATACAGCTCCAGCGTCCCGACATCGCGCACCAGCCCGGAGGACACCGCCTCCTCCACCCCGCCGGAATGCACATGTCCGCCCACCGGCAGCCGTGAGTCGGCCAGCGTCAACAGCATCGCCAGACTCATCGGCACGTACCCGGGTCGAACATCACCCGATCCTATGCGCCGGGCACCGATATCCGCCTGCCCGGCCGAATGACCCTGCCCACGCTGGGCCGGGGGTGTGCGCCGGACCTCTCGCTCCGCACATCACCCCGGCGGCCTCCGAACGCATCCACTGCACCGGGCCGAGTACGAGGTTGCACCGGTCACCGATGTGCGGATCGGCGGCGGTTCGCCAGTCGCGGGCAACCGACGACATCGGCCGAGACAGTCGATCGCCGGTGCGGCTTTCGCGACGGTATCGACCGACGCGGACGGACCCGGCGGCATCGGCGAGGCGCTCCGGCAGCGCGCCGAGACGACTACCCGGCTGCTTCGTCCGCCGATGCGCACTGTCGTTCTCCCGCCGATACGGCCGCGCGCCCGGAATCCGGGTCCGAACGACCCGGACCGGTGCGCGGTGCGGTGCGCACCTGCTCCAGTACTGCTCCGCCGGCCGGCAACGCGCTACTTCGGGTGCGCGGCGAAGAATTGCCAGATGACAGCGGTGGCGTCCAGAGCCGTGGACGGCGGGTCGAGACGCAGCAGGTTCTCGGCCGGGGTGTTGGGCCGCCCGCCCGGCCACTGGTGTCCGGCCCCATCGATGGTGATCAGCTCGACCGTCTTCCCGCCGGGGCACGATGCGGTCGACGTGGTCACCGGCGCGTGGGTCGTGACCGTCGGCGCGGCGCATCCGTCGACGCGTCGCCACGTCTCGACGACCGTCTGCACGGCTGGGCCATCGATACGTGCGGGCCCCTGCCCGGTGCCGCCCGCGTACGGGATGTTGTGGTCGGCCGTGCCGTGCACGTGCAGGACCGACAGCGGCCGCGGGTGGTCGCAGGGGCCGAGCATGGTGGCCGAATCCGGGCCGATGGCGGCGAACACGTCGCTGCGGCATGCCAAGGTGTAGGCCATGATTCCGCCGTTGCTGATACCGGTCGCATAGACCCGCGCGGTATCGATCACGGCGCTGTTCTCGATCTGCCGAACCATCGCGGTGAGGAAGCCGACATCGTCCACGCCGTCGCGAGCGGGGATGCCGCAACAGCCGCCGCCGGTGTTCCAGGCCCGGTCGAGTCCGTCCGGATAGGCGACGACAAACCGGGCCGAATCGGCTTGCCGATCCCAGCCGTAGGACGCCTCGGCCTGGCTACCGGTCCCGAATCCGCCGTGCAGCATCACCACCAGCGGCGCGGGGCCGGACACCGTCGCCGGACGGTAGAGGTGGTAGGTGCGGACCCGCCCGCTCACTGTGATGGTGTGCGTCGAGGAGCCCGCCGGAACCACGGTCTCCGTCGACGCGGCAGGCCTCCAGCCCTGCCCCGGCTCGACGGCACACCCGGCGACGGTGATCAGCGAAGCCACGGCGGCCACCGCGGCCGCACGGACTACCCACGGAACCGGCATGCCATCAACAAACAGTGTCCCCGGCGAAAAAACAACCACCCGACGACAGGCTTCAGGGAATCCTCAGCCGGCCGCCGCGGTAGGCGCGGGGGCAGCGTACTCATGCTGTGCGCCAACGTCGTCAGTGCCGGAAAGTGCGGGACATCAGACGCTGGGCCGGGCCGCGAGTCAGATCGGTCCAGGCCTGCAGCGGCCCGGACCACCAGGGCGAGAT
>CBJNFW010000273.1:0-11880 GCA_966435935.1 uncultured Nocardia sp. | reverse complement strand
CGCGCCGACTGTACAATTCAAAGCATGACGGCATCCTTCGCGAACGACCCTTGGGAACTACCGGTGACCGAGGCGCGTGATCGATTCGCCGAGGTCATAGCCGCGGCGGAGGCAGGCACCGTTGTCCACCTGACGCGGCATGGTCGCCGCGTTGCGGCAGTTGTGCCCGAGCCGATGGCCGAGACCGCAGACAACGAGGTACGGGCTCTGTCAGCACGTTTCGCGGCCAAGCACCGCACACTGCTCGATCGGCTGGCCGAATGAGCGAAGATTCGGTCTATTATCTGACAGTTGCCGACCTTCGGGTCATCGCGGACGATGCGGTCGGCGCCTTCGCCCTCAGAGATCCGGGCCTTCTGGCGTCCGCGGCTGCCCGGCCGCAGACGACGGTATTCGGCACGGACGCATACCCCACGATTTGGGAGAAGGCCGCGGCGTTGTTGCACTCGATCGCAAGCAACCGCCCACTGGTCGACGGCAACAAGCGGCTTTCTCTTACTTCCGCCGTGATCTTCCTGGCCCGCAACGGTATCGACGTCGACGCTCTCGACGATGATCTGGCCTATGACATGATGATCGACGTCGCATCGGGCGCGCTGACAGAAGTCGCCGATATTGCCGAACGACTTATTTCGGCCCTGGGCGTAGCAACCGACGCGATCACGAACTCGCAGCGCGAAACCAGCCGACGCCGCTGAACTTCCGCGATGGCGTTGCGCTGAACTATTTTTCGGATGCGGCCAAGCTGTCGAGGGTTCGGATCACGTCGGAGGGGAGGCGGACCGAACCCGCGGCGAGGTTCTCGTCGAGGTGGGCGGGGTTGGAGGTGCCGGGGATCAGGAGGGTGTGGTCGTAGTGGACCAGTTGCCAGGCCAGGCCGATCTGAGCGGGGGTCGCGTCCAGGGCAGCCGCGGCGGATAGGACGGCCGGGTGCTCGGTGACCTTCGGGAAGCCGGGGAACGCCGAGCCGAGCGGGAAGTACGGGACCCAGGCGATGTCGTTGGCGCGGCACAGGTCCAGGACGGGTTCGTGGGAACGGTTCAGGAGGCTGTGCAGGTTCTGGACGCAGACGATTCCGGCGGGCAGGGCCTGACGTAGCTGCTCGGCGGAGACGTGGCTCAGGCCGATTCCGGCGATCTTGCCCTCGTCGCGCAGGGTTGTCAGCTCGGCGAGCTGATCGTCCAGATCCACGACCTGATCGCCCTCGGCGACGATGCCGGGCGGTACGTCCGCGCGGCGCATATTGACCACGCCGAGCGAATCCGCGCCCAGCGCAACCAGATTGGCCTCTACCTGGGCGCGCAACTGTTCCGGCCGCTGCGCCGCCAGCAAACGGACGTCCGCGTCGTAGACCGCGCCGACCTTGGTCGCCAGCACCAGATCGGCCGGATAGGGCGACAATGCCGCGCGGATCAGCTCGTTGACCGCGCCGGCCCCGTAGAACTGCGCGGTATCGATGTGGTTCACACCCCGCTCGACGGCCCGGCGGAGAATGTCGATACCAGCCTGCCGGTCGTAGGAGCGGCCGTCGTGATCGGTCAATTGCATTGCGCCGTAACCGATCCGGGCGACCTTCCGCGAACCGAGCGATGCGGTGCCGCCGGGAGCGGTGAATTCCTGTTGGACTGCCATCTGCGTGGTCCTGTTCCGAGTGGGATAGTGGAGTCGACGACTATGCGGAGGATCCTCCGTATAGTTCGAGCGTAGCAGAAACGGAGGGTCCTCCGCTTGGTGAACAGAACCCGGGCACCGCGCGCCGACGCGCATCGAAACCGAGAGCGCCTGCTCGAGGCGGCCAAAACCGCCTTCGCCGAGGGTGACAAGGTGTCCCTGGAATCGATAGCACGCGCGGCCGGAGTGGGCATCGGCACGCTCTACCGGCATTTCCCCACCCGCGAGGATTTGATCGAGGCCGTCTACCGGGCCGAACGCCGACGCCTGTGCGATGCCGTCGACGACCTCGTCACCGGCCCCGACGCCGCGGCGGCGCTGCGCATCTGGATGGACCGCTTCGGCGACTACATCTGCGCCAAACGCGAGATGGCCGACGCCCTGCGCGCGATCATCGCCTCCGGCGCGATCACCGCGGAGGAGGCGCGCGCCGAATTGTCCACAGCCGTACAGAAACTCATCGATGCGGGTGCGACCCAGGGCACACTGCGCCCGGACGTGCCCGCACAGGACGTGGTCGCGAGCCTGCTGGGCATCTTCCTGGCCTGCGGCGCACCCGAACAACGCGAGCAGGCGGGACGCATGATGGATCTACTCATGGACGGCCTGCGAATCATCCGATGAGTTTGGCCCGCTCGCATCGTCGGCATAGGTGACAACGACGGGACTGTGTGCCGAGAGGACCGATATGGCCAGCAAAATGATCTTCGTGAATCTCCCGGTCGACGATCTGGAACGGTCCAAGAGCTTCTACGCGGCCCTCGGCTGGACGGTGAATCAGGAGTTCACCGACGACAACGCCGCCTGCGTGGTGATCGACGACAACATCTGCCTGATGTTGCTGATCAAACCGTTCTTCGAAACCTTCACCCACCGGCCCCTGGCCGAGACCACCGCCTCGGTCGGATCCATCTACGCGCTGGCCCTGAGCAGCACGCAGGAGGTCGACGACCTCACCGGCGCGGCCCTGCGCGCCGGTGGGGCCGAGGAGATCAACGAGGACAAGCGCGCACAGGAACGGGAGGTCGGAATGTACGGGCGGACCTTCGCCGATCCGGACGGCCATCAGTGGGAACCGTTCTGTATGGCCCTCCCGAGCGCTTGATCCCGCCTATACCCGCAACTCCGGCGGCAGCCCGAACAACGGGAACATCCGGTCGGTGTCGAGGAAGAAGTTCAGCCCGCCGATACCGTCACCGTCGAGCTCCAGGACGACCACCGCCCACGGCTCGAGCACGCCCGGCCGCTCCCCCGGCTTGTACTGACCGAAGGCGGGCAGGCCGTTGGCCCCCTCGAGCGGAACCAGCCGGGAACCCCGGCAGGCCGAGGGCCCTGGACTGAGCATGAAGTCCGCGACGTGGCCGGGCCCCGAGACCCACAGCTCGATCGGCGGCATCGATAGCGCCACATCCTTTTTCAGCAGGGTGGTCAGCGCGTCCATATCGTATGCCTCGAACGCCTCGACGAAGCCGTCGACGAGCCGGCGCTGCTTCTCGTCGGACTCGTCGTAACCGTCGCCGCTGTCCGGCTGCACCTTGGACATGGTCGCCCGCGCCCGCTGCAACGCGCTGTTGACCGAAGCCGGTGACATGGTGAGCATGTCGGCGGTCTCGTTGGCGGAGAAGCGCAGCACCTCGCGCATGATCAGAATCGCGCGCTGAGTTGCCGGAAGATGTTGCACCGCGGCCACGAACGCCAGCCGGAGCGAATCCTTCGCGGTGGCGTGCTCGGCCGGATCGGCCCCGAAGGCCAGGCCGTTGGGGATGGGCTCGATCCAGACGTAGTCCGGCTGCGGGGCCGGGATCGGACTGCTGGGGCTGGACGGCCCGTTCAGATCCATCGGCCGGGCGCGACGCTGCGGGCCGTCGAGCATGTCCAGGCAGACGTTGGTGGTGATCTTGTACAACCAGGACCGGACGCTGGCCCGGCCCTCGAACGAGTCGTAGGACTTCCACGCCCGGGTGAAGGCCTCCTGAACGGCGTCCTCGGCCTCGAACGAGGACCCCAACATCCGGTAGGCGTAAGCACACAGCTCCCGCCGATACCCCTCGAACTGCTGCAGCACCTCGTCGACGGCGCCGGTGGAACGCGTCTGGTTCATTCCGGACCCCGCTAGCGCTCGGCTGTGAATCTGATTCGATGGCTCATGTCACACACTCTGGCACAGGGCACCGACAAGTAAGTGCCCCCGAATCCGGGGGTAGACAAATTCAAACGTGATTCACATCACTTGACCAACGCGGAAACTCCCAGGTCGAACGGTGCCGCGATCCGGTGCGCCCGGCGGCGTGCGAATCCGAGAGTCACCGCGTATCCGGGTGTTCAGGAGTCCGACCGCGACGTGCCATGCGCGGCGAAGGACTGCCGATCGCCCGACCACCCCGCGGCGACGATCCTCTCCAGTTCGGCACGATCCTCGGCATCGAACTCGATCGCCGCGGCCGCGGCGTTCTCCACGATGCGCTGCGCCCGGCGACTGCCCGGAATCGGCGTCACGTCCGGCCCCTGCGCCAGCAGCCAGGCCAGGGCCAGCTGTCCAGCCGTGATTCCGAGCCGGTCCGCGAGTGCGCGCAACGCCGCCACCTGCGTCAGATTGTTCGCCAGATTCTCACCGGAGAACCGCGGATCATTTCGGCGGAAGTCGCTGGCGGCCACGGTCTCGGAAGTCAGTGTGGCGGTGAGCAATCCGCGCCCGAGCGGACTGTAGGGCACCAGCCCGACGCCCAGTTCGCGCGCCGCGGGCACCACGTCGCGCTCCGGTTCGCGCCACAGCAGCGACCATTCGAACTGCACCGCCGCGATCGGATGCACCGCCGCGGCCTGGGCGAGCTGCTCCGGATTCACCTCGGACACACCGAGGTGGCGAACCTTGCCCGCGCGCACGAGTTCGGCCATGGCGCCGACGGTTTCGGCGATCGGCACCTCGGGGTCGACGCGATGCAGGTAGTACAGATCGATCGCCTCACGCCCGAGCCGAGCCAGCGAGGCGTCGCAATACCCGTGCACCCGTTCGGGTTTCGCGTCCAGGTACACGCCGTTCTCGCCGCGCACGATGCCGAATTTCGTCGCCACCCGCACATCCGGGCCCGCATCGCGCAGCGCTCGCGCCAGCAGCCGCTCGTTGTGCCCGCTGCCGTAACTCTGCGCGGTATCGAAAAGCGTTGTACCGGAGTCGATCGCCGTGTGAATCGCGGCGATCGACTCGTCGTCGTCCACCGCGCCGTACCCCTGGGAGAATCCCATACAACCCAGACCGATCGCGGAAACCACTGGTCCGGAACTACCGAGAGTGCGTTGTCGCATGCCCTCATCGTCGCCGGGTGACCCGATCCGCGCCAATAGACTTTCCGATTCCATCCATCGGTCTGCCTATGGGCCCGAGGACCGATGACGCCCCGGCCTGTCACACCACCGAACCGTTCGCGCCGAATTCGGTGATCTCACCGGCCCCAGCGTCGCGACGGGCAGAGCCACACCTCAGCGGATATCCCGGACACGCAACGTATCCGGCCGGAGACGCCGCCCCACATACGGGGCGTCTCCGGCCGGACAGGCTTCACTTCTCGTGGTGCCCTACTTCGTCGCGGGAGCGTGTGCTTCCTCGTCGGCGGGGCGCGACTCCGCGTGCGCGTGCGCCCACTTGTAGTCGGGCTTCCCCGCGGGCGAGCGCTTGATCTCGTCCACGAACCACAGGCTGCGCGGCAGCTTGTAGGACGAGATCTCCTGCGACAGAACGGGACGCAACTCCTCCAGCGTCGGCCGGACCGCGCCGCGACACTGCACCACCGCGGCCACCCGATGCCCCCAGCGCTCGTCCGGCACGCCGATCACCAGCGCGTCGAAGACCTCCGGATGGCATTTGAGCGCACCCTCGACCTCTTCGGGGTAGATCTTCTCGCCGCCGCTGTTGATGCTGACCGAACCGCGGCCGAGCATGGTGACGGTGCCGTCCTCCTCGACGCGGGCGAAGTCACCGGGGATGGAATAGCGAATCCCGTTGAACTCCTTGAACGTCGCCGCGGTCTTGACCGGGTCGTTGTAGTAGCCCAGCGGGATGTGCCCCTTGCGCGCGAGGATGCCGACCTGACCGGATCCGGGCGTCACCGGATTGCCGTCCTCGTCGAGAACCTCTGTGGCCGCATCGATCTTGACCCGCGGGCCGCCGGTGTGGGTGGCGCCCTTGGCCGCGATGGACAGTCCGCCGAAGCCGGTCTCCGAGGAACCGATCGAGTCGGTGATGACGGTATTGGGCAGGTGCTCCATGAACTTGTCCTTCAGCGCCGGGGAGAACAGCGCCGCACTGCTGGCCATCGCCCACAGATTCGAATGCTGGTAGGGCTCACCGGTTTCCGGGTTCCCCGCCTCGAGCGCGTCGAGCATCGGGCGCGCCATGGCGTCGCCGGTGATGAAGATGAGGTTCACGTTGTGCCGGTCGATGGCCTGCCATACGCCGTGGCCGGTGAACTCCGGCAGCATGATGGCCTTACCGCCGTCGAACAGGCTGTGGAAGGTCGCCGCCTGCGAACCGCCGTGAATCATCGGCGGAATCGGATAACGGACCATCTGCGCGCCGTTCGCGCCGTTCCTGGCCTGCTGCCACTCGTCGTCGATGTAATCGCCGGTGACGAAGTTGATGCCGCCGCCGAGCACCCGCCACCAGTCCTCCTGCCGCCACATCACGCCCTTGGGCATGCCGGTGGTGCCGCCGGTGTAGATCATGAAGATGTCGTCGGGCGAGCGGTCGCCGAAGTCCCGTTCGCCGTGCGAGGCGGCAAGGGCCGCTTCGTATTCCACCGAGTCCTCCGCGAGCGGATACTGCTCCTCGGTGCCGTCGTTCACCACCAGGACGGCCTTCAGCTTGGGGGTGTTCGGCCGCACCGCGCTGACCCGATCGGTGTAGCGGCGCTCGTGGATGAGCGCGACCATGTCGGAGTTGTCGAAGATGTACTGCAGTTCGTTCTCGACGTACCGGAAGTTCACGTTGACCATGACCGCCCGCGCCTTGAACACCGCCACCATGGCCTCGACGGCCTCGATGGTGTTGCGCGAGTAGATGCCGACCTTGTCGCCGGGTCGCACACCGTGCTCCAGCAGGTGATGCGCCAGCCGGTTGGCCCGATCCTCCAACTCGGCATAGGTCACCGAGCGGGTGTCATCGGCCAGCGCGACACGCTCCGGCACGAGGTCGATCGTGTGTTCGACAAGGTCCGCTATGTTATGGCTCACACGACAAAAATAGAACGTGTTCTCGCCTCTGACAAGACTTGATTTACGGGGTTCACTAATTGGAGGGCCTTCACCCCGGAGTGACCCATCTCACCAGCTTGTGCCCTGCAACACCCCGAACACCCTGTTCCACCAACCCCGAACAACGCCGACCCCAAGGTTCGCGGACCAGGGGGCCGCGAACCCGCCGGAGCGAAGCGGAGGCCAAAGTTACTGCACCAGAGGCGCCAGCTTCGCCAGCTGTTCGGTATCGCGAGCCGACACCAGCAGCATGTCGACCCCGGCCTTCTCCCAGACCTGCAACTGGCTGCGGACCTGCGCCTCGTCGCCGACGATCATGGTGTCCAGGATCAGCTCGTCCGGCACCACCGCGGCGGCCTCCTCCTTGCGCCCGGACCGGAAGAGCCTGGTGATCTCGTCGACCTCGTTGCCGTACCCCATCCGGCGGTAGACCTGCGCGTGGAAATTCAGCTCCTCCGCACCCATACCGCCGATGTACAGCGCCATCACCGGCTTGATCCGGTCGATCTCCGCGCGCGCGTCGTCGGTCACCACGACCTGGCAGCTCGCGGCGATCTCGAACTCCTCCCGCGTGCGCCGCGCACCCGGCCGGGCGAAACCCTCCGCCAGCCATTCGTCGTACATTCCGGCCAGTCGCGGGGTGTAGTAGATGGCCAGCCAGCCGTCGGCGATCTCCGCGGTCAGCGCGACGTTCTTGGGACCTTCCGCACCCAGCCAGATCGGCAGATCCGCGCGCAGCGGGTGGGTGATCGGCTTGAGCGGTTTCCCCAGCCCGGTCGCCCCCGGACCGCTGTACGGCAGCGGATAGTGCGCTCCGTCGCTGGTCACCTTGGCCTCGCGGGCCAGCACCTGCCGGACGATCCCGACGTATTCGCGGGTGCGGGCCAGCGGTTTGGCGAACGGCTGGCCGTACCAGCCCTCCACCACCTGCGGCCCCGATACGCCGAGGCCCAGGATGTGCCGCCCGCCGCTGAGATGGTCCAAGGTCAGCGCGGCCATCGCGGTCGCGGTGGGCGTGCGCGCGGACATCTGCACCACCGAGGTGCCCAGCCGCACCCGCCGCGTGGCCGCACCCCACCACGCCAACGGCGTGAACGCATCCGAACCCCAGGACTCGGCGGTGAACACCGCGTCGAATCCGACCTCCTCGGCGGCGGCCACCACCTGTGCCGCATTGACCGGCGGGCTCGCGCCCCAATATCCGAGTTGCAACCCGAACCGCATGATCATCTCCTTGCCCGCGCTACTCTTGCCACCAGAATAAGAACCTGTTCTACTCGATATCGTGACTCAGGGGAACACCATGACCGGCACAATTGCGAAAGGAAGCGGTTCGAAATCGGAACCCGCTCCCGAAGTACTGGCCGCAGAGCTGCGGATGAAGTTCGACTACACCCGATCGGTCGGCCCGACCATCGGACGATTCCTGACCGGACTGCGCGAGGGCCGCATCGTCGGCGTGCGCGGCTCCGACGGCCGGGTGATCGTTCCGCCGGCCGAATTCGATCCCGGCACCGCCGAGCCGTTGACGGACTTCGTCGACGTCGCCGATGTCGGCACGGTGCAGAGCTGGAGCTGGGTGGCCGAGCCGCTGCCCGGCCAGCCGTTCGACCGTCCCTTCGCCTGGGCGCTGATCAAGCTGGACGGCGCAGATACCGCACTGCTGCACGCGGTCGACGTCACCTCCCCCGATCAGATCCACACCGGCCTGCGGGTGCGGGCGCGCTGGGCCGCCGAGCGCACCGGCGACATCCACGACATCGCCGCCTTCGAACCCGGTGAAACCGCCGCCGCGCCAAGCACATCCGGCGACGCCGCGGCCGAGCCGGTGACCGGCATCGTCACCCCGATCGACCTGCGCTACAAGCACACCGCCTCGCCGCAGGAAACCGTCTTCCTGAAGGCGATCACCGAAGGCCGCCTCGTCGGCGCCCGCGCCGGTGACGGCAAGGTGTACTTCCCGCCGCGCGGTGCGGATCCGCGCACCGGCGATCCCACCGAGGACTACGTCGACCTGCCGGATACCGGCATCGTCACCACGTTCTGCATCGTGAACGTGCCGTTCCAGGGCCAGCGCATCAAGCCGCCGTACGTGGCCGCCTACGTGCTGCTGGACGGCAGCGACATCCCGTTCCTGCACCTGGTGCTCGGCTGCGAGCCCGGCGAGGTCCGCATGGGCATGCGGGTCAAGGCGGTGTGGAAGCCCCGCGAGGAGTGGACCTACGACGGTCTGGACAACGTCTCCCACTTCGAACCCAGCGGCGAGCCCGACGCCGACTACGAGTCCTTCTCGCAGCATCTGTAGGAGAACCAATGAGTGAGCTTGCGAATGAATCATCGACACAGCGCGCGTCGCGCACGCCGGAACCGAGCATCAGCGAGGTGCAGGCGTGAGCGGCAACACCAATGACATCGCGGTGGTGGGTTTCGCCCACGCTCCGCATGTCGCGGAAACCTACGGCACCACCAATGGTGTCGAAATGCTGATCCCCTGCTTCCACACCCTGTACGACAAGTTGGGCATCGGCGTGTCCGATATCGACTTCTGGTGCTCGGGATCCTCGGATTACCTCGCTGGACGGGCCTTTTCGTTCATTTCGGCGATCGACTCGATCGGCGCCGTGCCGCCGATCAACGAATCGCACGTGGAGATGGACGCGGCGTGGGCGCTGTACGAGGCGTACGTGAAACTCCGCTCCGGCCAGGCGAAAACGGCCCTGGTGTACGGTTTCGGCAAGGCCTCGGCGGGCACGCTGCGTCAGGTGCTGACGCTGCAGACCGATCCGTATCTGGTCGCGCCGCTGTGGCCGGACGCGGTCTCGATGGCCGGCCTGCAGGCCCGCGCGGGTCTGGACGCCGGGAAGTGGACCGAACGCGATATGGCCGCTGTCAACGCCGCCGACGACGCCGAAATCGATAAGCGTCTGTCCGCACCGTTCGTCGCGGATCCGTTGCGCCAGCACGACATCGCGCCGATCACCGACGGCGCCGCGGCCATCGTGCTCGCGGCCGGCGATCGCGCCCGCGAGCTGTGTGAGCGCCCCGCCTGGCTGACCGGCATCGCGCATCGCATCGATACCCCGATGCTGGGCGCGCGTGACCTGAGCACCTCCCCCTCGACCGCAGCGGCGGCAAAAGCGGTGCTCGGCTCGAACTCCGCCGACTTCGACGTGGCCGAACTGCACGCGCAGTACAGCCACGAGCAGCTGATCCTGAAGCAGGCCATCGGTTTGGGCGACAAGACCCGGATCAACCCGTCCGGCGGTGCGCTGTCCGGTAATCCCATGTTCTCCGCCGGACTCGAGCGGATCGGTTACGCGGCAACCGAAATCATCAACGGCACCGCCGACCGCGCCCTGGCACACGCCTCGAGCGGCCCGGCCCTGCAGCAGAACCTCGTCGCCACCCTGGAGGCCAAATGAGTTCCCCCGCCGCGGTGCTCGGCACCGGACAAACCCATCATGTGACGAAACGCGGTGACGTCTCGATGTCGGGGATGTGTCGCGAGGCGATCGATCGCGCCCTCGAGGACGCCGGCGTCACCATGGCCGAGATCGACGCCGTCGTCATCGGCAAGGCTCCGGACCTGTTCGAGGGTTCGATGATGCCCGAACTGTTCATGGCGGATGCGTTGGGCGCCACCGGAAAACCGCTGTTGCGCGTGCACACCGCGGGTTCGGTCGGCGGTTCGACCGCGATCGTCGCGGTCAACCACGTACAGGCCGGTGTGCACGGCAAGGTGCTCGCTGTCGCGTGGGAGAAGCAGTCGGAGTCCAATGCCATGTGGGCGCTGTCGAATCCGGTGCCGTTCACCAAGCCGGTAGGCGCCGGCGCCGGTGGATATTTCGCCCCGCACGTGCGCGCCTACATCCGAAGGGCCAACGCCCCCTTGCACATCGGTGCGATGGTCGCGGTGAAGGACCGGCTGAACGGGTCGCGCAACCCGCTGGCCCATCTGCAGCAGTCGGACATCACCCTGGAGAAGGTGCTCGCCTCCCAGATGCTCTGGGACCCGATCCGTTTCGACGAGACCTGCCCGTCCTCCGACGGCGCGTGCGCGATCGTCTTCGGTGACGAGTCATCGGCCCGCGCGGTCGAGGCGTCGGGCAAGAAGGTGGCGTGGATCCACGGCACCGCGATGCGGACCGAGCCGCTGGCCTATTCCGGCCGCGATCAGGTGAGCCCGCAGGCCGGTAAGGACGCCTCGGCCGCACTCTGGAAGCAGGCCGGGATCACCAATCCGGTCGAGGAGATCGACGCGGCCGAGATCTACGTGCCGTTCTCCTGGTTCGAGCCGATGTGGCTGGAGAATCTGGGCTTCGCGCCCGAAGGCGAGGGCTGGAAGCTGACCGACGCCGGGGAGACCCGCATCGGCGGCAAGTTGCCGGTCAACCCGTCCGGCGGCGTGCTCAGCTCGAACCCGATCGGCGCCTCGGGGATGATCCGCTTCGCCGAATCGGCCAAGCAGGTCATGCAACGCGCCGGCGACTACCAGGTGGAAAACGCCCGCAAGGCGTTCGGGCACGCGTACGGCGGTGGTTCGCAGTACTTCTCGATGTGGGTGGTCGGGAGCAAGCAGCCGTGAAATTCACCGTCGGAATCGCGATGAGCCCGCTCGAGCAGCTGCCCGAGCTCGCGAAAACGGCCGAGGAATGCGGATTTTCGAGCATCGCGCTGCCGGATTCGCTGTTCTACATGCAGTCCCAGTCGGAGAAGTATCCGTACACCCCCGACGGCAACCGCTTCTGGGGCCCGGACACACCGTGGGTGGATCCGCTGATCGGCGCGACGGCCATGGCCGCGGTCACCGAGAAGATCCACTTCTACACCAACGTGCTCAAACTCGGTTCGCGCAATCCGCTGCTGCTGGCGCGTCAGGTCGGGTCGGTCGCGGCCATGAGCGGCAACCGGTTCGGCTTCGGCGTCGGAATCGGCTGGGCGCCTGAGGAATTCGAGTGGTGC
>CBJNFW010000272.1:0-11882 GCA_966435935.1 uncultured Nocardia sp. | reverse complement strand
CCTTTCTCCCCCCCCTCCCCCCACCACCCCCCCCTGGCCCCCAAACAGCCGGAGCGGAGGCCGAAGATACAGCCTCAGTGCTTCTCGGGACCGATGTGGTACTCGAACACCAGACCGGCGGCCGCGGTCAGGATGCAGACCACGCCGATGGCGATCAGCCACAGCTGGAAGAACGCGAACCCGATCGCGGTGACCGCGGCCGCGCCGGCCAGGCTGATGGGCCAGAAGCTACCGGGCGAGAAGAAACCCAGATCGCCCGCGCCGTCCACGATCTCGGCCTCCTCGTAGTCCTCCGGACGCAGGTCCAGACGACGGGCGACGAAGCGGAAGTACGTGCCGACGATGAGGGTCAGGCCCGCGGTCAGCACGATCGCGGTGGTGCCCGCCCATTCCACACCGGTGCCGGACTGTCCGGTGAAGAAGGCGTAAATGACGGCCACGATGACGAAGAACACCGTGAGCAGCTCGAAGATGCGTGCTTCGACCTTCATATCAGTTCAGTCCTCAGTTGCTCTGGGCCTCGGTCGCCGCACGCACGGTGCGGTCGGTGTTGAACGGGTGCGTGGACACCGCCACCGGCGACTCGCCGATGTCGGCCAGCGCCTCGGCATTGGTCTTCCCGGCCTTGCGGTCGGTCATGTACTTGTCGAACTTCTCCGGCGTGACCGCCCGGACCTCGAAGTTCATCATCGAGTGGTACGTACCGCACATCTCCGCGCACCGGCCGACGAACGCGCCCTCCTTCTCGATCTTGGAGATCTGGAAGACGTTGTCGGAGTGGTTCTCCTTCGGATCCGGCATCACGTCGCGCTTGAACAGGAACTCCGGCACCCAGAACGAGTGGATGACGTCGGCCGAGGCGAGCTGGAACTCGATGACCCGGTTGGTCGGCAGCACCAGGACCGGCACCTCGGTGCTGGAACCGACGGTCTCGACCTTGTCGTAGTGCAGGTAGCTGATGTCGTTACCGGGCAGGCCGTGGTCCGGGCCGGGCTGCGCGTGGCCGTTGGCCTTGCGGTCCTTGTACTCGTCGATGATCTGCTGGTCCATCCCCTGACGGGTCTGGTCGACACCGTCGTAGACCTGGCCGTTCTCGTCGACCTTCTGGTAGCCGAACTTCCAGTTCCACTGGAACGCGGTCACGTCCACGACCACGTTCGGATTGGAGACCTTCTCGTGCACGTAGTTCTGCACGACCACGGTGAAGTAGAACAGCACCGCGATGATCACGAACGGAATCGCGGTGTAGGTCAGCTCCAGCGGCACGTTGTAGCCGGTCTGGCGCGGGAATTCCGGGGAGTTCGGCTTCTTGCGGTGGAAGGTGACGGTCCAGAACGTCAGACCCCACACCAGCACACCCATCGCCAGCGCGGCGATGACCGACCAGGTCCACAGCTCCCGCATCTTGGTCGCCTGCGGGGTGATACCCGAGGGCCATCCGAACCGAAGCACGGGATTGTCGATCGAGCAGCCGGAAACGGCGATGACAGTGATCCCCAAGGACACCGCCAGCCCGGCCCGCCGAAGCATGCGGCCTCGTCCGCCGGAGGTAGCGCCCCCGTCGGGCCGCGCCCCTATCGCTTCGCTCGCCTTGTGCGCCACGCTCAACGCCTTCCTGGTCGTCTATCCGACTCGGCGCCGCCCGGGCGGGCCGGACGGCACATTTTCAGCACGTTCGAAGAACTCACCGGCAGAGGCGCGCAAACGCGCGCTCCACCTCGGGAGTTCCCGAGTACTACGCAGCGTAGACCAAACCGGCTACCGCGTTGTGCGCGGGTCGGATTCGACACCCCGGAGATCGAGCCGGCTCACCACACCATGGAAGCGGTCCGGCGCGATCTCGCCACTGCAACTCGCAGATGCCGGTCCACGTCGGCATGATTACGAGCGCAGCGCCGCGGTACGGCGCACCTGGAGAACTGCGGTTCGGCGAACTGTAGGACTACGATTCACTGAACCGTACGGCTACGGTGCATCGAACACGGAAACTGCGGTATGTCATGCCCGGGGACCGACTTCGATCTCCTACCCGCCCCACCCCGATCCCGGAAACGAGGTTCCCGACGCCGTGTGTGGCCTGCTCGGATTTCTGACCGCCGATGTGGCGACCGACGAAGTCGTGCACCAGGTGTACGAGGCGCTGCAATGCGGACGTCACCGTGGGCCCGATGAGCGCGGCACCTGGCACGACGAGCACATCATCCTGGGCTTCAACCGCCTGTCGATCATCGATATCGAGCATTCGCACCAGCCGCTGCGCTGGGGGCCGCCGGAGAATCCGGAGCGGTACGCGCTGGCGTTCAACGGGGAGATCTACAACTACCTCGAACTGCGTGAGCAGCTGAGCGCCGAACACGGTGCGCGGTTCCGCACCGAGGGCGACGGTGAATCCATCGTCGCGGCGTACCACCATTGGGGCACCGAGGCGTTCTCCCGGTTGCGCGGCATGTTCGCCTTCGCGATCTGGGATACCGAGACCCGGCAGCTGGTCATCGCACGCGATCGGTTCGGCATCAAACCGCTGTTCGTCGCGACCGGTCCGGGCGGCACCGCCTACGCGAGTGAGAAGAAGAGCCTGCTGGAGCTGCTCGAGCCGCTGGGCCTGTCCCGGTCGGTCGATGTGCGGGCGGTCGAGCACTACACCGTCCTGCAGTACGTGCCCGAACCCGAGACGCTGCACGCCGACGTGCGCCGTCTGGAATCCGGCTGCTACGCGACGCTGACGCCGGGCGAGGCGCCGAAGGTCACCCGGTACTTCGAGCCGAAGTTCCGGGTGCGGCCGTTCGCGCCGGGCGGGGCCGAGACCCGCTATCGCGAAATCGCCGACGTGCTGCGGGATTCGGTGGCCAAACATATGCGCGCGGACGTCACGGTCGGCGCGTTCCTGTCCGGCGGTATCGACTCCACCGCCACCGCGGCGCTGGCGATCCAGCACAATCCGAACCTGCTCACCTTCACCTCGGCCTTCGAACGCGAGGGCTACTCCGAGGCCGATGTAGCCGCCGAGACCGCGGATGCGATCGGCGCGAAGCACTTCATCCGGGTGGTCAGCCCGGAGGACTTCGCCGGGGCGATCCCCGAAATCGTCTGGTACCTGGACGATCCCGTCGCGGATCCGGCCCTGGTGCCGCTGTACTTCGTGGCCAAGGAGGCCCGCAAGCACGTCAAGGTGGTGCTCTCCGGCGAGGGTGCGGACGAGTTGTTCGGCGGCTACACGATCTATCGAGAGCCGTTGTCGCTGAAGCCTTTCGAGTATCTGCCGCGTGGTGCGCGGCGGCTGCTGGGCAAGCTGTCCGACCGGATTCCCGAGGGCACCCGGGGTAAGAGCCTGCTGCACCGCGGGTCGCTCACCCTCGAGGAGCGCTACTACGGCAACGCCCGCAGTTTCAGCGATGCCCAGTTGCGTTCGGTGCTGCGCGATTTCCGGCCCGAATGGACCCATCAGGATGTGACCGCGCCGATCTACGCCCGCTCGCGCGGCTGGGATCCGGTGGCGCGCATGCAGCATCTGGACCTGTTCACGTGGTTGCGCGGGGACATCCTGGTCAAGGCCGACAAGATGACCATGGCCAACTCGCTCGAGCTGCGGGTGCCGTTCCTGGATCCCGAGGTGTTCGCGATCGCCGAACAGCTGCCGTACGAGCAGAAGATCACCTCCGAGACCACCAAGTACGCGCTGCGCCGGGCGCTCGAGGAGATCGTGCCGCCGCATGTGCTGCACCGCCCGAAGCTGGGCTTCCCGGTGCCGCTGCGGCACTGGCTGCGCGGTCCGGAGCTGTACGACTGGGCCGCACAGCAGATCGCCGAATCGCAGACCGATCATCTGCTGGACAAGGCCGCGATCACCGCCATGCTCGAAGCGCACCGCACCGGCACGGTGGATCACAGCCGCCGGCTGTGGACGGTGCTGGTGTTCATGGTCTGGCATGGCATCTTCGTCGAGGACCGGATCAAGCCCGCCATCGAGGAGCCCACCTACCCGGTGCGGCTGTAGCGGTCGGTAATCGACTGGTCGGCCCGGCACCGCGGGACCTACCCTGATCGGTGTGCAGAGTCGGGGGATCGTATTCAATCCGGACGAGGCCGACCCCAAGCGTGTGACGCTGACCAGAGGGCTGTCGGGCGAGATCGCGAAGGCCGAGATCACCTATCGGGTCGAGGGCGGACTCATCGGGAGCCGGGTGGTGCGACGCTCGGCAGCGGCGTTCGCCCAACTGCGCACGGCGGGCGGCAATATGTCCGTGGGGCCGTGGAGCAGAACCGAGGTGCTCACACTGGAGGAGGCGCGACGTTACCTCGAGCAGACGCGGCAGCGGATCCGGGCTCAGGACGACGAAGTTCGCCGCAGGACCGAGGCGGTCGACCTGACCTGCTCGTGCTGCGGGCGCAACCGGACCTACACCGGGATCGTCGGATTCATCACCGGGGAAACCGCCATGCTGTCCGACCGCCCCAGCGAGTTGGGTCAGCAGGTGCTCTCGCACCACGTGTACCGCTGCGACCGCTGCGGGTCGATACAGTTCTTCGCCGACGGATTCCTGCCGCACCCACTGCCGGGGAGAATCTCCGACGCCGTCACCTGAGCGTCGGCGCGAACGCGGTGGCCGCCACGACCGACACCCGCGCGAACCGGGTGTGCCCGCGTTGTGCCGGTTCACCTGCTATTCGCCGCGTCGTAGCCTCACCAGCACCGGACCGGAGTTAGCTGGAACCATGGCGGAAAATCCGGGCCCCAGCAGCGACGAGACCGCGCCGGAGGCCACGAATCAGGGCATCAGCCGGCGATGGCTGTTCGGCGCGTCGGCCGGCGCCGCGGTCGCAGGACTGGAGGGCGGGGCGGGCGGGGCAACCGCGATGCGCAGCGGCAGCGATACTCGGGCCGCCGAGATCTGGCCGCGCACACCCGATCTGGTCAGGAGCGCCGACGGTACCGCCGCGCCACACGTCTCGGGGCTGCACCTGCAGTTCGGCGCCGACGCGGCGCACGAAGCGGTGATTTCCTGGCACACCACGGCTTCGGTGCGCAATCCGGTGGTGCGGTACGGCACCGCCGGCGCCGGCTTCGGCACTACCGTGCCCGCGCAGACCCGCACGTACCGGGACGCGAAGTCCGGTGTCGAGATCACCGCTCATCACGCGCGGCTGACCGGCCTGTCCCCCGATACCGACTATGTCTACGCCGCGGGCCACGACGGTGCGCCGCCGGAGCTGGGCACCCTGCGTACCGCGCCCAGCGGCCGGGCGGCGTTCCGGTTCACCAGCTTCGGCGATCAAGGCACGCCGACGCTCGGCAAACTCGTGAACGGCGCGTACGTCAACGACAATCTCGGCTCACCGTTCGCCGGAGACGTGACCGCCGGAATCGAGCGGGTCGCACCGCTGTTCAATCTGGTCAACGGCGATCTGTGCTACGCCAATCTGTCCACCGATCGGGTCCGCACCTGGAACGACTGGTGGGCCAACAACTCTCGCTCGGCCCGCTACCGGCCGTGGATGCCCGCACCCGGCAATCACGAGAACGAACTCGGCAACGGGCCGATCGGATATCAGGCGTTCCAGACGTATTTCACCGTGCCCGACGCGGGTAGCGAGGAACTCACCCGCGGGCTGTGGTACTCGTTCACCGCCGGTGGCGTGCGCGTCATCGCCCTGGCCAACGACGACATCTGCTATCAGGACGCGGGTAACAGCTATGTGCGCGGTTACTCCGGCGGCGCCCAGAAGCGTTGGCTCGAGGCCGAATTGGCGAATGCACGCGCGGATCGCGGGATCGATTGGGTGGTGGTGTTCATGCACCAGACCGCGATCTCCTCGGCCGACAAGTTCAACGGAGCCGATCTGGGCATCCGGCAGGAATGGCTACCGCTGTTCGACCGCTATCAGGTCGATCTGGTGCTGGCCGGACACGAACACCATTACGAGCGTTCCCATCCGGTGCGCGGCGTGCTGGGCACCGACACCCTGACCCCGAAACCGGTGGACACCCGCGCCGATGTCATCGACACCAGCAAGGGCACAGTGCATCTGGTGATCGGCGGCGGCGGAACCTCGGCGCCGTCCAACGCCCTGTTCTTCCCCGGCGAGCAGTGCCGCGTTCTCACCACGGTCGGCGCGACGGATTCCGCCACCGGTAAGAAGACGCCCGTCTACGTCCAGGAGCAGGCGCCCTGGTCGGCCTTCAAGGATGCCGAACACCCCTACGGTTTCTGCGCCTTCGACGTCGATCCGGGCAAACCCGGCGGCAACACCACCATCAAGGCCACCTACTACGCGCTCACCGGGCCCACCAACACATTGCAGGCGGTCGACCACTTCACCCTCACCCGCCCGCGCTCCGACCGCTGAACCCGATCTGGCCGAAACAGATTCGGGGCCGGAACGTCGGCGCGGGCCCAGCCGATCGTCGGCGCAGCGCACCCTGCGGGCCGGGGACTCGCGGTCGAACCGTTGCGTGGACGTGGCCCGCACCGAAGCGGGGTGGTGGCCGTGGCCCTCAGCGACCACCGAAGGTGGCGACGGCCAGAGCCAGCGTCGTACTCACTTCCAACGCCGCCCCGAGAACGTCGCCGTTGAGACCGCCGAACCGGGCGACGCAGTGCCGCACCAGGATTCCGGCGGCGATCAGCCCCACCGCGGCGGCCGTCACGCCGAGCCACCACCGGCCCGGCACGGCGAAAATCCCCGCGACAAGGGTGATCACGACCCACGGGACGGCGACCCGCGGCGATTGCGTCCCGGCAACCAACGTCCCGAATCCCGAACCGGGCGCGGCTTCGTAGCCGCGACGACAGGCCAGCACCACCGCGACCCGCCCGATCGCCACCGCCACCGCGATGGCCGGCCAGCGCCGCGATCCGGCCAGCGACGCGTACGAGAACGCCTGGATACCAACGGCGAACAGCACCGCCGCGACACCGAACGGCCCTGCCCCACCGCTCTTCATGATCTCGCGCGCACGTTCAGGCGGCCCGTAACTGCCGAGCCCGTCGAAGGTGTCGGCCAATCCGTCCAGATGCATGCCCCGGGTGGCCAACGCGAGAGCCCCCGCCACGATCAGCCCGGCCACCGCGAAACTCGTTCCCGCGGCGCCCAACACCCACATCAACCCCGCCGCCCCGGCTCCCAGCACGATCCCCACTGATGGAGCCATCGCGATCGCCCGCGCCGCCACCCGCCGATCCACCTCGTCCGGACCGGACACCGGCAGCACGGTCAGCCACGAGAACGCCAGGCGAATCCCGTTCACCGGCACACCTTCTCGCCCCGCGCCACAACGCCGCCCCGCGCGGCATGTTCCGCGCCGAAGGAACCGGGCAGGCCCGCCCGCACGACAGCATGACCCACCGAGCCCCGTCGGGGTCCGCCTACATTCGCGTGAACCGCCTGCACCGCAATCGATTCCGGCCGGACGTCGTTCTCCGGACGCAACCACGGCGACAGCACCGACCGCTGCCGAACCACGCTGCTCGGACACCCCCGCCGAGGATTGCGGCGGGTCGGCGCGAGGAGGTCGGGCTCGACGCTGGTCACGGATCAGGGCGCTGCGGGCGCGGTGTCGTCGGCGGTGCTCACTCCGGCCTCGCCGAAGGTGGTCATTTCCGCGAGGGCGGCGACCGCGGCGCGCACGACGGGCAGGGCGGTCACCGCGCCGGAACCCTCGCCCAGGCGCATTTCCATTTCCACCAGCGGTTCCAGCCCGAGCTTGGTGAGAGCGACGCGATGCGCGGGTTCGGTCGAGCGATGGCCCGCGACCCACCAGGCCGACGCACCCGGTGCCAGCGCGTCGGCGAGCAGGGCCGCGGCCGTGACCACCACGCCGTCCAGGATCACCGGCGTCCGGCGCACCGCTGCCTGTGCCAGATAGCCGGCCATGGCGGCGAGATCCGCACCGCCCGCGACGCGCAGCAGGGCAGCCGGATCATGCACGTGCGGACGGGCCCGCCACATGGCGTCGCGGATCGCGGCCGCCTTGCGCATCCAGCCCGCATCGTCGACGCCGGTGCCGCGCCCGATGGCCAGCACCGGTTCGGTGTCGGTGATCGCGGCGATGAGAACCGTTGCGGGCGTGGTGTTCCCGATGCCCATATCACCGGCGATCAGCAGATCCGCCCCGCCGTCGATCTCCTCGTCGGCGATCGCGCGCCCAGCCGCGAGCGCGGCGTCGACCTCGGCCTGTGTCAGCGCGTCCTCGCGGTCGATGGCCCCGCTCGCCCGGCGCACCTTGTACGCCGAGACGACCGGATCGGTATCGGCGTCCACCGCCACATCCACCACGCGCACGCTCGCGTCCGCGAGCCGTGCCAGGGCGTTCACCGCCGCGCCGCCCGCGACGATATTGGCCACCATCTGCACGGTGACCTCGCTCGGATAGGCCGAAACCCCGTGTCGCGCAATGCCGTGGTCGCCCGCGAACACCACGACCCGGGCCCGCTCGAACTGCTTCGGCGGGCAGACGCCCTGACATGCGGCGACCCAGTTGCACAGCGTCTCCAGCCGCCCCACCGCACCGGCGGGCTTGGTGAGCTGCAACTGCCGCTCCTGCGCCTGCATGCGGACGTGTTCATCGGGCGGTGCGACGATCCCGAAAACCGGCGCCTCGCCGGACAAGTCGTACATCGGGTCGGCCGCACCGGGAATCGCGGCCGCCGCCGAACCGTTCCCCGAATCCCGCACGGGCGCAGCGGAACCCGCCGCTGCGGCAGCCGCTGCGGCCTCGGCGGTCCCCGCTCCTTCCGTGCGCTCGTCTCGGGATTTCTCGCCGCCCCGGTCAGCCGCACCACCCGCCGCGGCCCCTGCTCGCCCGGCGGCAACGTCCTGCCGCGCGGCGGCGGCGACCGAAGCGCCTGCCGCAGTGGCGTTTCCGGATTCCCGAACCCGCACCGGCACCCCCGCGACGAGGAGATAGACCTCATCGCACAACGCCGCCACCCGCTGGTTGAGCGTCCCGATCTCATCGGCGAACAGCCGCCCCGACCGCGTACCCGGCAGCACCCCCAGCCCGGTCTCGGGGCTCACGATCACCAGCGGGTGTTCGTATCCGGCGATGGCCGCGACCAGCTCCTCGACATCGGGCGCGACTGTGCCGCGGGGCGACTCCCAGGCCGCCCGCGCATCGATCCGCCCGGTCAGCCAGGTGCCCAGATCATCGATCAGCGTCATCGGCGCCGGCTCGGCCAGCGCCCGCACCGGATCGCCCTCGACGACCCGCCAGTCCGCAGGCCGGCGCTCCCGGTGCGCCGCTACCCGGGCCGCGAAATCACCGTCGGCGGGATCCACCGCGGCGGTCGCGACGTACCGGACCGGACGGTCCCGGCCGGCCAGTTCCTCGGCGAAGGCCGATTTCCCGGACCGTGTCCCACCCAGCACCAGCGTCCGCAGCGGGCGCTGCCTCGAAGCATCGTTCAACACGCCAGAACGGTACCAATCGCCACCTCACCACGACATGTGCGCATCGGTACCTGGCCCTGCCCGCAGACCACTTGTCAGGCTTGCCCTGACATGGCCCATACTTGCGTCAGGCAATCCCTGACAAACTGCACCGAGCACCAGGAGCGCACGATGACCGCACCGACCTCCGCCCCACCCTGCTGCTCGTTCTGCGGCAAGCCGCACTCCGAGGTGTACACCCTCGTCGCCGGTCCCGGCGTATACATCTGCGACGAATGCATCGCCCTGGCCGCGACGATCACGGAGAACCACCGCAAGTCCGACGCGCTGGCCCCGCTGCGGATCTGGCAGAAGATGTCGGACGACGAGATGCTCGAGCACATTCCGCGCGTGGCGGCGGTGGCCGAGCAGGTCGAGCGGAATTTGCGCGACTGGATTCAGGAGTTGCGTCGCCGCAAGGTCACCTGGGCCCGGATCGGCGGTGCGCTGAGCATCACCCGGCAGTCCGCCTGGGAGCGTTTCTCCGGCGAGGAATGAACCGCCGGCGCCAATCAGGATCCGAAGCGGCGACGGTATTCGGTGGGCGCGATGCCGACCTGACGCTGGAAGTGGTGCCGCAGCAGCGCCCCCGAGCCGAACCCGCAGCGCCCGGCGATGGTCTCGAGATCCAGCGAGGTCTCCTCCAAGAGCTGCTTGGCCAGCAGAATGCGTTGCGAGGTCAGCCATTTCACCGGAGTCGTCCCGGCCTCCGCGGCGAAGCGGCGGGCGAAGGTGCGGGTCGACATGGCCGATCGCGCGGCCAGATCCTCCACGGTGTGCGGCAGTTCGAGGTGTTCGTGCATCCAGCGCATGGTGTCCCCGAGACTGTCCGAATCGCAGTCCGGGACGGCACGTTCGATGAACTGCCGCTGCCCGCCGTCGCGCTGCGGCGGCACCACCATGCGGCGGGCGATCTTGTTGGCCACCGCGGTGCCCAGTTCCCGGCGAACCAGATGCAGACAGGCATCGATACCCGCCGCGGTGCCCGCACTGGTGATCACCGAACCCTCATCGACGAACAATACGTCCGGATCGACCGTCGCCTCCGGGTACATCTCGGCCAGCTGATCGACATACCGCCAGTGCGTGGTGCATTTGCGCCCGTCCAGCAGTCCGGCCGCCCCGGCCAGGAATGCGCCCGAACAGACCGTGAGCACGATCGCCCCAGCCGCGGCAGCATCCCGAACCGCCTGCACCACAAGGGGATCGAAGCCCTGCGATACGAACGGGAAGGCCGGGACCGCGACCAGGTCCGCGCCCCGCAATTCGTCCAGGCCGTACTGCGGCGTGACGGTGATCCCGGGCGTGCTGGATGCCAGCGCCCGTCCGGCCTGCGCACCGCACACCCGGAAATCGAACAGCGGTAGTCCGTCGTCGCGGCGGTCCAGGCCGAAAACCTCACAGACGACCCCGAATTCGAACATGGCCAGATGTTCGTTGAGCACGACGGCGACCTTGGAGAGCACCCGTCCAGTGTACGTGGCCGGATATTGTCGAAGTATGTCGTTACCGCCACTGTTGGCGGCAAGTGAATGCGCGCAAAATTACTGCCATGCTCATTCCGACACTGTTACTCCTGGTCATCGCCGCGCTGTCGGCCTACTTGCACTACCGGTCCGGGGCGCGACCCACCGGATCATCGAACGTCGTCGATCGGGACGCGGACCGGGTCAACCACGAACTGCGCGCCATCTTCGGCGTCCGCGAACCTCGCTGAAAGTCAAATGCCCCATGACCATTCGCGATCGACTGCATCGAACCTGGACCATCGTCGGCGAATTGACCAGCAGGCTTTACACTTTCACACCGGAGTCCCCCGGACGCGCCGGAATCCGCCCCGAGGACACCGCCCGCTTCGGCATCCTGCTCGACCCGTCCGGCGGTATGCGCGAACACGGCTGAGCGCGCCGACACTCGAGCCCGTTCGGCGCGATCCACCGCGGTCGCGACACGAACGAGCAGATTCGACCGGTCCCGGGACCGGCTCGAAGCCGATCAGACGCTGTCGCCGGGATTGACCCGCGGCTTGGGCATCCGCATCCGGCGGATCTGCGAAGCCCGCACGAAGGCGTACCAGCCCAGCTGCATCGAGGAGTTGGTGCTGGCGGGGAAACGCTCACGCACCCGGCGGTTGATGATGCGGCCCAGAACGACACCCTCACCCGCCATGAACACCATCATCACCAGCATGGCCAGCGTCACGTAGATCTGCACGGCCGGATTCAGGAACATCGCCACGATCAGCAGCAGCGCCAGCGGCATGAACAGCCCCACCAGATTGCGGCGAGCGTCGACCAGATCGCGCACGTAGGCGCGCACCGGACCGCGATCGCGCGGCGGCAGGTACTGGTCCTCACCGGCGGCCATACGGGCGCGGCGGTCGGCGGCCGCGGCACGGCGCTCGGCAGCGGCGGCATTGCGGTCGGCATTCGTGCCCCGCGCGGCCTTGCGCCTGT
>CBJNFW010000271.1:0-11883 GCA_966435935.1 uncultured Nocardia sp. | reverse complement strand
CCCTCAAAAAATATCACCATCTTTTTGTCTTTTTTCCGCCCCGGGATTCGGTGAACCCCCCCCCGCAACGCATATCGACTCGTTTCCGCCGCGACGGCGGGCCGATACCGTAAGGTCGGCGGGTGGTCGCGGCGGAAACGCTCGCAGCGCGATCGGTATCACGTCGCCCGCATCTCACCCCGTACTACTACGAGGAGTTCGTACGCCTTGACGATCCTGGGTATCGGCTTGGACCTGGTCACCATCTCCGAATTCGCCGAACAACTCGAGCGCGCCGGAACCACCATGCTCCGGGAGAGTTTCACCGCCGGTGAGCGGCGCTACTGCCAGAGCAAGGGCACCGATCCCGCGCGCAGTTACGCCGCGCGCTGGGCTGCGAAGGAGGCGGTGCTCAAGGCGTGGGCCACCTCTCGCTTCGCCCGCAGCCCGCAGATCGGCGACAATCCCTATCCGCTGATCGAGGTCGTCAACGACGCCTGGGGCCGGCCCAGCATCAAATTGCACGGCCTGGCAGCGGAATTCCTGCCCCGGGTCCGGGTGCACCTGTCACTGACCCACGACGGCGACACCGCCGCGGCGATGGTGGTGCTCGAGGATCCGGGCGAGCTGGCCGATCTCATCGAGCGTTCCTAGCCTCGGCTCCGGAGCCCAGCCCGGCGCTTTCGGGTCGCTGTCGTGATCCGCAGCGCCGCGGCCATGCCGGGCTCGCGCATCGGAAGCGGTCGCGGCCGGCGGCGTCTCAGGACTCCGCTTGCCGTTGCCCGCCGGTGCGGGATTCCTTCTCCGCCACCAGAAGATAGGCGACCATCAGGCGCTTGAGTTCGCCGACGGCGTCCTCGTGCCGCAGGCCGTCCTGCACGGAGAAGTTGAGCATCGAATAGACCACGTGCACGAGTACCTGCGCCATCATCGAGCGGCGGGCGCGGGGAGTGCGCGGCATCAGCGGGCGCAGCATCTGCTGCACGACTTCCGCGAACTCCTTCTCGTGAATGGTGCCCGTGGCGCGGGTGGAGGGGGTGGACTGCATGGCCAGCCACACCTCGCGCCGGGACGGGTCGGTCATCCACAGATCGGCCATGTGGTCCACGAATTTGTTCATGTGCCGCAGCCAGTCCATCGAGGGGATCTCGCCGTTGAAATCGGACAGCTCGCGGGTCACCGCGACCAGGTCCTGTCGATTCAGCTCGCACACGATGACGTATTTGTTGGCGAAGAACTGATACAGCGTGCCGATCGGCACCTCCGCGCGCGCGGCCACTTCCTCACAGGTGAACGATTCGAATCCGACCTCTACCAGCAGCTCCCGCGACGATTGCAGCAGGGCGTCGAACTTGCGTTTGCTGCGCTCCTGAGTGGGGCGGCGCCGGGGCATGAGTTCCTGTGGATCGTCCTGCAACTCCAACGCAGGGTCCGGGCGTCGGTTGGACCTCGTTGCCGTGCGCGCTTCCACCACGTCCACCAGGCTAGCGGTAGCGACACGCGGATGACACGCGGCTGCGCCATTGGATTCCGGTTTCGTTGCGGCTCACGACCCATCCGGGCCGGATGTCGTGACGAAGACATACCGAGTACGCGTGCATCTCGCGACTCCTCCGCTCTGCATCCCGCGTTCGCGTCCCGCACCTCGGCGCGCGGTGGGCAGAGCGCGTATCGCAGGAACCCGGCTTCACCGGCACGTCGAAAGGCATGATCTGTGGTAGCACGATCTGTGGTCACCTTCGGTGTTTGCACCGAGCGCGGCGCGGTCCACGCGGTAGCCCTGGCCGATGGGGACGGCGCGTTGTCCGATCGGCTGCTGATCCAGCGCACCTTCACCATCGGCGACGGCCGGAGCGATCTGGCCCGGGCGGTCGAGGCCGCGCTCGAGGCCTTGGCCGAGGAGATCGACGCCGATCAGCGGGTCGCGGGGGCGGCGGTCACCTATCGTGATTCGGCCGAGCGGCGCGCGATCGTGACGGGCCTGGCCGCCGGTCCGTGGCACAGCGCGTCCATGGTCTCGGCCAAATCCGCCCATCTGGCCCTGGCGCGGGCGATGCCCTGGACCGACGAATTCGACCATCTGCTGATCTGCGAGGTGATCCGGGGATACCAGTGCTTCTCGCTGATATCGCCGGGCCGGGACCGGGTGGTGGCTTCGATCGCGGCCTCGGGATCCGCGCTGAGCGAGGAGTCCCTGCGCCCAGCGGTGACCGCTGCGTGGGATCAGTTCGATGCGGCGGGGGTGCGGCCCGATGCGGTGGTGCCGATCGGTTCGGGCGCGCGTACCTCGGTGGTGCAGGGCAGCTTGGCCAGGGGATTCGGGGTGCCGGTCGTTTCCAGCCGGAGGGGATCGGCCGCCGCGGCGGTGGGGGCCGCGCTGGCCGTGCAGCCCGAACCCGAGGTGGTGGTCCGCCGCCCGCGGGTGACCCGCGGCGCCGCGCTGCTGGTCACCACGGCCAGCGTGGTCGCCGGTGGGTTGATCGCGGGCGGTGTGTACGAGGTGACCTCGGATTCGCGCACGAGTGCCGCTCCCGAGCTGGCCGATGCCTCGAACGCGACCCAGCAGCCGCATCGCGCGGTTCCGCCGCCGCAGCCCGCCGCGGGGCCCGCTCCCGCCGCTCCCGCGAAATCGCCGCGCCCGCAGCCGCTTTCGGGCCACTCCGTACCGAGCGCCGATGCGCCCGGCGGAACTCCGATCGATCCGGCGCGAATGCTGTGGGGTCCATCCGGGGGCCACCGGACGGACCAGCAGCGGCCGTCACCCGAGCTGATGAAGGTGACCCCGGGTCCGGCCGACGCCGGTCCCTCGACCGAGTTCCCCCCGCTGCCCGAGCCGAATTCACCGGTGGTCGGACCCAATCAGCAACTGTTGTTCCCGGGCGAGGCGCCGCCGCCTCCGCTCACCTCAGCGGAATTCGCCTCGTGGTGGAACAACCACTGGCGCCTGATGCTGGCCTGGGCCGCCCAACTGATGCCACACCCGACGCCGCACTCCGCCCCGCCCCCGAGCCCTGCTCCGGCGCAGCGCATGTGAGTCCGCGGCCGTGAAATACGTGGATGCCTCGTGGACGACGCATCCGCGAACAACGGTGCGGCCCGGATGTTTCCGGCGTCCGGGCCGCACCGCTTCGATCTCGAGCCAGGCTCCGCGCCGCATCCTCGGAAGCAATACCCGCCGGCGCTGTTGTCCGCAGTAACCGGCTGGGCTGTCTCACTTCTCGGGCGTGTACTCGGCGTATCCGTTCAACTTCGGGAACGTAACGGCTGTGATCTCGTGAGACGTCCGGTCGCGAGCCGCGTGAGCCGTACCGGTGCCTACCGTGAGTGCTGGGCTTACGCCGACGAGGACAGTCGGCAGCACTGCACCTAATCACATATTCACTTGTCCCCCAGGGCATTTCGTATAGCGGTTACCTGTTGGAGCGCGTCACGGAACCGGGTGATCACCTCAACCGGCAACGGCTGTGCCGCGGCTCCGGAGTCATGTACGTTCCCGGTTCACTACGTTGGTCGAGCATCGTCGCGGGCTCCCGTCACCGTTTTCGTGGCCAGAGCAGCAGGGCGAAGAATGCCACCAACGGCACGGCGAACGCGACGACCAGGCCGGTCATGCCACACCGGGCCCTTGCGAATCGCTGTCCAGAAGATCGAACGCCGGACCGTCGTCATCGGACTGTCGGGGTTGGTGGAATTCCAGGTAAATCCCGGTGCCCGGCACGTCGTCGGGGCTCTCCGCTATCTCGAACACACCGCCGGGAAACACATAAAGCCTTGTGCCCCTGCACGGTTGGTCTTCTTCCGTGCTCATCGCAATCCCCGTCGTGAGTCGTGGCGCTGCAAGCGAGAACAGCCATGTGGACGTTTTGTCCGCTGATTTGGGTAGGCACCCCGTAGCCGGTACGGCGCGACGCCATCCGCGGAGCTGATCGGCTCCGGCGGAGCCGCCGCACCCGCGTCATGCCACGGGGGCCGAAATGACATTAGAGAGGTTCCAGCCGCACCGGCCATGAACTTGACAAAACTCGAGATATGCGGAGGGGGTTCTGCGCAGGGTGACCGAGTTCTACCGGATACCCGACGACGTAGACCAAGGTGTAGCGAAACGGCTGGAACAGCAAAAAGTGCTGTACCACGGTAACCATCGGTTCCATATCCTGATCACTGAGCAATCGCTGTCCACTACTGTGGGGAATGCCGAGGTGATGACTGGCCAACTGGATCGCTTGTTAGCCGTCATGGGCTTACCCCGAATGCTGTTCGGCATAGTGCCTTCCGGAGCGGAGTGGCGTACGCCCGCAACCAATTTCGTCATGTTCGATGATCGCATGGTATTGGTCGAAGCGATCACGGCAGAGTTGAAGATCACCCAACCGAGAGAAATTGCGTTGTACGCCCGAGCATTCGAAACGCTCGCCTCGCAGTCCGTGACCGGCAAGGCTGCACGCGCGCTGGTCGGTTCCGCGCTCGACCGATGGCGTAACAAGTCCAGCTCTGACAAGCGCTGAAATGGAGTTATGCGAAACGATTGTAGAAGTCCCTACGGTCCGAAAGGCATACTGCGGTGGAATTGAGACAGCTCGACCCATGGCCTGATCTTTTCGACGCCTGCCAAAGGTCGGCATTTCATCTGGAGGTGAGAGACGCCTATGCCGTACCAAACGAGTCCGAGCGGTTACGTCGCTTCCGGAATGGAGAGCCGCCGATGCCCGAATCCGACCCTTCGTCGGAGGATTGGATGAAAACGTGCGGTGACGGACTCTGTTCGGCGAGTACTGAGACACCGCTCCGGCGGGCGCCGCGTTGACGTTTCGTCTACGACACATCCGCGAACAACGGTGTGGCCCGGCCGTTTCCGGGTCCGGACCACACCGCTTCGAGCAGCGCGCTATACCGACAGATCGCGCCGCAGCTTGGCGACGTGTCCGGTGGCTCGCACGTTGTACTGCGCCAGTTCTATCTTGCCGTCCTCGTCGACCAGGAAGGTGGAGCGGATCACGCCGGTGATCTTCTTGCCGTACATGGTCTTCTCGCCGAAGGCGCCCCATGCGCTGAGCACCTCACGGTCCGGATCGGACAGCAGTGGGAAGGTGAGTTTCTCGTTGTCGCGGAATTTGGCGAGCTTGGCCGGTTTGTCCGGCGAGATGCCCACCACGTCGATGCCCGCGCCGCCGAGTTCGGCCAAATTGTCGCGGAAGTCGCAGGCCTGCTTCGTGCACCCCGGGGTGCTGGCCGCCGGGTAGAAGTAGACGATCACCTTGCGGCCGCGATAGTCGGCCAGGGACACCGGCTTACCGTCGGCGTCCGGGAGGGTGAAGCCGGGCGCGATGTCGCCCGGAGCGAGCCGGGAATTCTCGGTCATGCCACAGCACGGTAGCTCACTCGTACACCGCTCGGGACCGCAGGCGGTGACGGATACTTCGGCGCTCGGAGTGTCGGCGGATAGACTCCACGGCAGCGACGCACGCCCACCGGACGAATCACAGGAGATATAACGTGGCGAAGGATACCGAGAGCATCGAGCGGGAGATCGAAGCCGCGCGCAACCGGCTCGCGAACACACTCGATGAACTCGCGGTTCGGGCCGACCCGCAGCGGATCGCCGACAAGACCAAGCACGCGGTGCTCGCGAAGTTGAACGAGCCCAAGGTGAAATACGGCCTCATCGGTGCGGGCGCGGTGGTCGTCGCGGTGACGCTGGTGAAGATCTTCCGGCGCTGAGGCCGACGATCTGCGCCGCCCAGGCGAATCGGGCCCGAACGACGAACACCCGGTGTGGCATTGCGCCACACCGGGTGTCGTGTATCCGGGGTCGGATTACTGCGTGGGGCAGGCCATTCCGGTGCCGTCCGGGTCCAGGTACGGGGCGTAGCCCGGTTCGCCGCGGAACAGCGGCGCCTTGCCCGCCTTGCGGACCTCGGCGCAGTTCTTGTACACCGGGCCGCCCGCGGAGCCGGTCTGGGTCAAGCCCGCGGATCCGGTGGAGCCGATCAGGTCGTCGATGCTCGAAGACCCGGTGCCCGCCGAGCCCGACGGGATGTTGGGGCTTCCGGCAGATGCGGAGGGGGCCAGCGGGGCGGCGAGCGCCAAGCCCGTGCCCACGGTCACGATGAGCCTGCGAACGTTCATGTGTTCCTCGATAGTAGCTACGGATGATTGGGGCGGGACCCGACCGGCACTCCCCGTAGTGCTCGGGCCGGGCTTGCGAGTCTACTGTTCTGTCGGCGTGGGCCGTTGTCAACCTGGTGTCCCGAGTGCGCCCGGATCTCCCAGCCGGTTCACAGGGTGCCCACGCGCCGGAATCAGCCGCCGGGCGGCTCGGGCGGCGGCGCGTGCCACGGCTTGACCGGCGGTTTCACCCACAGGATCTTCTCATCGGAGTAGCTGCGTTGCGCCGCAGGGTGATTCGGGTGGCGCTGAGCCCAGGAATCCTTCTCGTCGAGTAACCGTGCTGTCAGGGACCAGGTTTCGTCGGTGCTCGGCGGATTGGTGTCCGCGGCGCGGGCGAGTTTGCGGCGGGTTGCCGGGGGCAGCGCCAGCAGTTCGGACCCGGTGATGTCGCGCTGCCAGATGTAGGCAGCCAGGCGGCGTGCCTTCTCGGCGCGGCCCTTGGCGGCGAAGTCGGAGTGCGCGTAGTCGGCCATGTCAGGGGTGTGCCAGGCCGTGGCGGTAGGCGTAGCGGACGGCGTCGGCGCGGTTGCGCGCGCCGATCTTGGCGAAGGCGTTGTTGATATGCGTTTTGACGGTCGTCTCGGAGATGTAGAGCGATCGGGCGATCTCGGCATTGTTCAGGCCCTGCCCGATCAGGCCGACCACCTCCGCCTCCCGCGCGGTCAATCCGTCCGGCTTCGACGTTGCGGCCGTGGTGTTTTCGCGTGCGGGCCGGGATTGCCCGGCGGTGGCGTCGGACAGCGCGGCGACCAGGCGCTGGGAGACGGTGGCGTCGAAGGTGGACTGCCCGGCGGCCGCGGCGGTGATGGCGGCGGCGATCTCGGCCCGGCCCGCATCCTTGGTGAGATAGCCGCGCGCACCCGCCCGCAACGCGCCGAAGATGGATTCGTCGTCGGCGTAGGTGGTGAGCACGATGACCGCGGTGCCGGGATGTTCGGCGATGATCCGGGCGGTGGCGGCCGCACCGTCGAGTACGGGCATGCGCAGATCCATCAGCACGACGTCGGGGGACAACTCGCCCACCGCCCGCACCACCTCCTCGCCGTCGCTGGCCGAGCCGACCACGCGCACCCCGTCGACGAGTCCGAGCAGGGCGACCAGACCCTCGCGCATCACCTGCTGATCGTCGGCCACCAGCACCCGGATCCCGGTGCCGGGTTCATCGCTCATGCTCTCCCTTTCGCACCGCCCGGTCAGCCGGGTACCTCCGCCGTCACCACCCAGTCGCGGCCGTCGCGTCCCGGGCCGGCGGACAGGGTGCCGCCGACCAACGCGATGCGCTCGCGCATTCCGGTCAGACCGTACCCGCCGTCCTCGTCGCGCGCCCGCGATGGCTCGGCCGGTTCGGCATCCGCGACAATCGGATTGCGCACCGACAGCCGCACTCGTTGCGGAGCGAAGCTCAGCGCGACGGTCACCGCCGCGCCGGGTGCGTGCTTGGCGGCATTGGTGAGTGCCTCGCGAGCGGTGCGCAGCAGCGACACCACCGCGGCCGATTGCACCACCCGTGGCTCGCCGTCGACCAGCCAGTCCACGCTCATCCGCCGGTCCCGGCGATAGCCCTCGACGAGTCCGCGCACCGCCTCGGGCAGTGGGGGTACGTCCTCGCGCAGCGCGGCGACCGCGCCACGCGCCTCGGTGAGCCCGTCCCGGGCGAGGCGGTGGGATCTACGCAGATGCGCCAATGCCCCGGTGACATCGCCCTTCTCGCTGAGCAGGCCCTCGGCGACCTCCAGTTGCACGGTCAGCGCACCGAGGGAGTGCGCCAGCACGTCGTGCATCTCCCGGGCGATGCGGGCGCGTTCGTCCAGCGCGGCGGCGCGGGCGTGTTCCTGCTGGGCGCGGCGGGTCTGTTCGAGCAGCATTTCGGTCTGGTGGATCTGCAGCCGGTACTGGCGGCGATACAGGCCCATCAACAGGACTATCACGAGTATCGCCACGGGAGTCAGCACGTGGGCGGTGAGCTCTCCGGCGAGCAGATCGCTGATGACCAGCACCACGGCCGCGGCGGCCACGGCGGCCAGGATCTCGCGGGTGCTCACGGCGATCTGCCGCGCGAACACGCCGACCGTCACCCACAGCTGGATCACCGGGGCGCTCACCGAGTTCGAGTCGGGCCACGGTCCGGTGGCGACCGCCGAGAGCAGCATGCAGCCGATCAGCGCGGGCACCACCAGACGCGGGCGGCTGTCACCGCAGACCTCGTAGATCAGGGAGACCGCGTATGCGCCGCCGAAGACGATCCACAGCCAGACGGGTACCGGGCCGCGGTGATTCCACAGCAGATTGGCCGCCAACAGCAGCCCGCCGACGATCCGGAACAGCGGGCTGTTCTCCGGATCGGTGCCGAGTAACCGTCGCGCGGCACGCAGGAGTCCGGGCCCCATCACTCTCCTCACGAATCGGTACCGCCCAGCATTGTCGCCGATCACCGGCGGCGCAGCGCGGCGGCGGCGTGTCGTACGCCGCCGGTGCGGCGGGCACCGCTGAACCGGGCGGATGTGTCGACCCTAGGCAGTGCCGCGCCGCGCGAGAACCTGCCGCCGGTGGAGTCCGCCGGGTGGAGATGGCCGCACTACACCCCGGGGTGGAGACGGCCGATTCCATCCCTCGGTCCACGCGGTGCGGGCCCGCCGCGAAATAGCTTTGTCCACATACCAGTTCGGCGATCAGCAGGGAGATTCCGATGACCCAGCCCGTAACCACCGGCGATCACGCATTCGGCGAGAGCCCCACCGCCGCAACCGATTCCGCATTCGGGGCGGACCGCGCCGGGCGGCTCCGGCGGATCTCGGCGAATCTGTGCCCGGTGGTGATTCCGATGGGCTCGTACTATCTGCTCACCGGGCTCGGCCACAGCAGTTTCGTCGCGCTGCTGTGCTCCACGGTCCTGTCGGCGCTGTGGGTGGCGGTGCCGGCGGTGGCGCGCGGCCGCTTCGACGGACTGGCCGGATTCGTCCTGGCGATCAACGGTCTGGGACTGGCGCTGGCGCTGGTGAGCGGCAGTGACCGGATGATCCTGGCCAAGGATCCCATCACCGAAACGGTGATCAGCCTCGTGTTGTTCGGCAGTTGCGTGTTCGGGCGTCCGGCGATGTTCGGCATCGTCCAGCGCCTGCGCGCGTCCGGCGCGGATCAGATTCGGGCCTGGAATACGCTGTGGCGCCAGGACGCCGAGGTCCGGCGGATCTTTCTGCACTCGACCCTGGTCTGGGGCGGCGCGTTCGCGGCGGCCGCGCTGGTGCGGTTCACGATGATCGCCACGCTGCCGACCTCGACGGTGGTCGGGCTGGGGAATCCGGTCGAATGGACCGCGCTGGGCCTTGCCTTCGGCTATTCGATGCACGTCCGTAAGCGAATGGACATCAACGCGCGGATCGCCGCTGCGTAGCGTCCCGATCTTTCTTCATGACAATCCAGCGGGTTTCCGACATTGTATCGGCAATTGCAATCAAAGAAATTGCCGATACAATGATCGCAATTCGCGGCCGATTTCCTGGTGAGTTTATGCCGAAGGGCTCGGATTTCCATTTGAATTTCACCTTTCCGAAATATTGGTGCGGCCTGATTGACCGGTGAGGATCGGTGGGCCTGCGCCGAACGCGCAGGACCACCGTGGTCGAAGAAAGGTTTGAGGTCGTACCAGATGAGGAAATTTGCTGCGAGTGCAGCGTTGGTGGTGAGCGCCGTCGGAATCGCCACGGCGCCCGCCTATGCCGCCCCGGCCGTACCGGCGGCCCCGGCTCCCGCGTCGTCCATTCGGATTGTGCCGAAGTCGTTCGGCAATGTTCCGGCGACGCAGACCGCGGATATCAACGGCATCCGCTACACGGTGACCCGTGACGGTGGCGCGGCCGTCGTCCAGGCCGCGGACGCGACGTTCGAGAAGGTCGGCGACAGCCTGGCCGTGTCGAATGCGAAGGGCGCCGTTGTCGACTCGGTTCCGCTGGTGTACCGCAAGGACGACACCCAGTTCCCGATCAAGGCCGACATCTCCGCGCACCAGGTGCGGCTGACCCCGCAGACCACCGGCGGGACTCCGGTCGCGCACCCGATCTCGCAGGGCCGACTGCAGAGCCTCGAGCCGGTCGCCCAGGTGAGTCCGAAGCAGATCGACGAGTCGTTCACCCCGCGTGATCAGCAGGAGTTGTCGGCGTTCGGTTCCCGCGCCACCATCTCGAGCCTGATCGGCGCCGTGGTCGGCGCGCTGATCGGCGTCACCGTCGGCTGTGTCGCCGGCGGCGTGGTCGGTTCGGTGTCCACCGCGATCACCACTCTGTTCGCGGGTGTGCTGCCCGGCGCGATCATCGGCTGCATCGCCGGTGTCGCGACCGTCGGCACCGTGGGCACGCTGCTGGGCACCATCCTGGTCGGCGGCCCGATGATGCTGTGGTCGGCGTACCAGTACTTCAGCACCATCAACGAGCCGTGCACCACGCCCGGCGCGTACTGCACCAACCCGGCCGCCCCGCCGGCCTCGAAGAAGTAGTCCGCGGACCGAAGTCACGGGCGGGTCTCCTCTTCCGCGAGGCCCGCCCTTCGGTCTCCGAAACGCCGCTCGCCCAGCGAAATTCATGCGCGGTATCGGCAGGCCGGCACCGACCTCTGCTGAATTGCGTCACCGGAACGGGTCCGCGGAGGTGTACTGCGCGCCGAGCGCAATCGGTAGTTGCCGACAGGACGCGTGGCATTCAGCATTCGGCCCGGCCCGGCACCCGGCAGGCCATTGAAAGTCGTTCGCGGCGGGGCGATTCGGCGTGCGGAGCTGCGCTGCGGCGGCGTTCCGGGCGCTGGCGCCCGGGTACGGACGTACCACTCTCCCGGATGGTTCTGGGTATGGTCGGGCGGGGGCGGGCGGTGAGGAGGGCCGAGGGAGATGAGTGAGCCGAGCGGGTCGGTGCAGGTCGCCGACGCGGCGGATTCGCCGCGCGGAAGTACGCGGCTGATCGTGGTGCTGGGTGCGTTGTCGGCGTTCGGGCCGATCACGACGGATCTGTACCTGCCGAGTCTGCCGCAGGCGGCCACCGCGTTGCACGCGAGTCAGGCCGGAATCCAGTTGTCCCTGACGACCTGCCTGATCGGGTTGGCGCTGGGACAGTTGCTGGCCGGCCCCCTCAGTGACCGCTGGGGCAGGCGACGTCCGATGATCGCCGGGATGGTGGTGTTCACCGTCGCCTCGGCGCTGTGCGCCGTCGCGCCGACCGTCGCCCTGCTGGACGCGGCGCGGCTGTTGCAGGGGCTGGCCGGTGCCGCCGGGATCGTCATCTCGTTCGCGATCGTCCGGGACAGCTGGTCCGGAACCCGAGGGGCGCGGGCGTTCTCGATTCTGCTCGGGGTCAGCGGCGCGGCGCCGGTCGTCGCGCCGGTCGCGGGCGCGCAACTGCTGCGGGTGATCGATTGGCGCGGGCTGTTCTGGGTGCTGGCCGTGCTGGGCCTGGTCTTCGTGGTCATCGCGATCGTGGGAGTACCCGAGACGCTGCCGCCGCAGGTTCGGCACCGCGGCGAGCTGACCGCGACGTTCGCCACCCTGCGCCGGGTGGCGGTCGTGCCCGAATTCGCCGGATTCGCCCTGGCCGGAGCGCTGTCATTCGCGGCGATGTTCGCCTACATCTCCGCGTCCTCGTTCGTCTTCCAGACCCTGTTCGCGCTCAGCCCACAGGTTTTCGGCCTCGTCTTCGCCGCCAACGGCATCGGGATCGTGCTGGCCAATGCCCTGAACGTCCGTCTGCTGCGACG